>NZ_CP019650.1:3410000-3772500 GCF_001999945.1 Microbulbifer agarilyticus | reverse complement strand
GTCGGCCCCTAAGGCGAGGGCGAAAGCCGTAGTCGATGGGAAACAGGTTAATATTCCTGTACTTGCAATTGCTGCGACGGAGTGACGGAGAAGGCTAGGCCAGCATGGCGATTGGTTGTCCATGTTTAAGGTTGTAGGCTGGGGACTTAGGCAAATCCGGGTCCCTAAGGCTGAGAACTTATGACGAGTTTCTTTTTAAGAAACGAAGTGGTTGATGCCCTGCTTCCAGGAAAAACTTCTAAGCTTCAGGCAATTGTGAACCGTACTCTAAACCGACACAGGTGGTCAGGTAGAGAATACCAAGGCGCTTGAGAGAACTCTGGTGAAGGAACTAGGCAAAATGGTACCGTAACTTCGGGAGAAGGTACGCCGGTTTTGGTGATGGGACTTGCTCCCTAAGCTGAGGCCGGTCGAAGTGACCAGGTGGCTGCGACTGTTTATTAAAAACATAGCACTCTGCAAACACGTAAGTGGACGTATAGGGTGTGACGCCTGCCCGGTGCCGGAAGGTTAATTGATGGGGTTAGCTTCGGCGAAGCTCTTGATCGAAGCCCCGGTAAACGGCGGCCGTAACTATAACGGTCCTAAGGTAGCGAAATTCCTTGTCGGGTAAGTTCCGACCTGCACGAATGGCGTAACGATGGCCACGCTGTCTCCACCAGAGACTCAGTGAAATTGAAATCGCTGTTAAGATGCAGTGTACCCGCGGCTAGACGGAAAGACCCCGTGAACCTTTACTACAGCTTTGCACTGAACTTTGAGCCTATTTGTGTAGGATAGGTGGGAGGCTTTGAAACTGTGACGCTAGTTGCAGTGGAGCCATCCTTGAAATACCACCCTGGTATGTTTGAGGTTCTAACTCTGGTCCGTTATCCGGATCGAGGACAGTGTATGGTGGGTAGTTTGACTGGGGCGGTCTCCTCCCAAAGAGTAACGGAGGAGTACGAAGGTGCACTCAGCATGGTCGGAAATCATGCAATGAGCATAATGGTATAAGTGCGCTTGACTGCGAGTCAGACATGACGAGCAGGTACGAAAGTAGGTCATAGTGATCCGGTGGTTCTGTATGGAAGGGCCATCGCTCAACGGATAAAAGGTACTCCGGGGATAACAGGCTGATACCGCCCAAGAGTTCACATCGACGGCGGTGTTTGGCACCTCGATGTCGGCTCATCACATCCTGGGGCTGAAGCCGGTCCCAAGGGTATGGCTGTTCGCCATTTAAAGTGGTACGCGAGCTGGGTTTAGAACGTCGTGAGACAGTTCGGTCCCTATCTGCCGTGGGCGTTGGAAATTTGAGAAGAGTTGCTCCTAGTACGAGAGGACCGGAGTGAACGAACCTCTGGTGTTCGGGTTGTCACGCCAGTGGCATTGCCCGGTAGCTATGTTCGGACGGGATAACCGCTGAAAGCATCTAAGCGGGAAGCCTCCTTCAAGATTAGATTTCCCTGACTCCTTGAGAGTCCTAAAGGGCCGTGGAAGACTACCACGTTGATAGGCTGGGTGTGGAAGCGTTGTGAGGCGTTGAGCTAACCAGTACTAATTGCCCGTGCGGCTTGACCATACAACAGAGATGGTTACTAACGATTACTGATCGGATGATCAGTGGATTGTGCGCAAGAAGAGACACACGTTCTTGCGGTGTATTACTACAGAATGTTTTACCGACTTATTTGGGGTTATCGCCGGTCACCAAACTGACCGAGGCAAACAGCGATAACAGGCAGCGCAGAGCAGAAAGCTCATAAGACCAGTCCAACCCAAGCCAGTTTGCCTGACGACCATAGAGTTGTGGAACCACCTGATCCCTTGCCGAACTCAGAAGTGAAACGCAACATCGCCGATGGTAGTGTGGGGATTCCCCATGTGAGAGTAGGTCATCGTCAGGCATCTAAATAAAAGAAAGGGCCACCCATTTGGGTGGCCCTTTTTTTATTTAGGATACGGTGAATTACTGTCTACTACCTAGCAGTGCGTAGCACTGCCATGTGAAAGCTTATGCTCCGAAGGAGCGAAAGCTAGGGCGCCGCAGGCGTCGCGTAGCGATGGCGAGCGCAGCTCGACACCCAGTGTAGGTCACCACCACCGCCCCCCTTCCTTGCTCCAAACTCCCTTAGATCCACACTTACTCGTCTATCCACAGGATAAAATTCAGTAGTCTTCAAGAAGGTTTATCCCCAATTTCCAATGGCGTTTTTTTAGCCGCCGCCGCAACCCCAGTAACCACGCCACTCCCATCGAATATCCCGTAGTTACCCACAACTCTGTCCAAGGTTTCTGTGTGTAACCGGCTGTGCATAACTCGTAAAAAGCGCGATAAATCAGTTATTAACCGATGCATCCCCAGGGCTATATCAGCAGTGACCGCCAAGCTATTTGTGGGAAAAGAAAGCGCGAGGATTACACGCAAAGAAGTGATACAAGGAGTGATTTAATGATTGGAATCTGCGTGAAGAATTGCGCTTGTGCAGTGGAAAAAAGCCGCTGAAAAAATAGACGAAAACGCGAGCCCAGCAACCACGGGGGCCCGCGGTGCTTTTCAGGAGTTATCCCCAATGCTATCCAGTATTTCTGTGCACAAAGGGAAATAACCCACCGCTGTGGATGGAATATTCCCCTGATCGATGCATTGGGTTGCCCCTTAGAAGATGACGCTCCAGCCCAGTGATGCGGACTCCAACTGATACTCGCCTCTTGTTGTATCGCCACCTACTTCGGGAAATAGTTCCCACTCGGCACGGATGGTCCAGCGATCGCGCAGTCGGTAGCTCACGCCGGCACCGTAGCCCCAGTGGAAGCCACTGGCACTTTCGTTGAACTCTCCCTCCACAGGGAACGTCACGGCCTGCAGGGAGCCATCTTGTAGCTGTACCACCGCCAGGGTATCGCCGCGCTGCAGCGAGCGTATCTGGTTAAACCAGAAGCCACCGCCTATTTTGCCGAATACGCTTATCCCGGACCCGCCCACCGGAAGATGGCTAACGAAAAATGCATTCCCCATGCGGGTCGTCACGCGATCTTTTATAAACAGGCTTGGGAACTGTGGATTACTGATGGCGAAGTTCGAAGTGGCGCTGGTGGATTGCCGCAAATCGGCTTCTATTGCGAAATTCGGACTCCAGCGCCAACCGGCGTAAAGCTTCGCGCCCTCGCCACTGTCACTACAGTTGGAGAATGTCGCGAGTTGGTTGGTGCTATTCAGGCCGTTGACGAACGACTGCGAGTTGCCGCACACATCGTCGAGTGCGGTACTCTGGATCGCTAGCCCACCGTAGCGGTGCGAGTAAAAGTCTGCGTTTGCTGGGCTGCTGGCCAGCAATGAAAGGGGTACCACAAGCAGAAGGAGGAGCCTAACCATGGCGATACCTGCTCTGGAGATTGGGATTGGTTTTGTTCAGCGCCCCGGAACTTCCAGTCGGGACTCACTGCTACGCGATGGCGCAGCAGCTAGATCACATCATATTTTGAGTTGTGCGCGCAATTCCGCCAACTTCTTGGCATTTTCAGCTTTGGACAGAGGCTTGGCCGGCTGGTGCTCCAACTGAACCTGTTGCGGTGCCGGTAGGCTTTCGCCGGCGAGCAGGCGCTCACAAACCTTTTTGTAATGGCTGGCAAATACCGGGTAGGCGGAGGATTCCGGGTTATTGGCGAGGAAGAACCAGTCCGCTGCACGCCCGGCGTGGTACACCGCAGGATGGCTCCACTTCTGGTTGGCCTTGGGGCTCGGGGCGTTACAGGCCTCGCGATAGGCGGCACGCGGGTCCGGCAGGCGGTTTTCGCCTTCCGCACACAGCTGCAGCATCTTGTGTACAGTGGGCAGGTATTCACACTGCTTGATTGCACGCTTTGCGCCGGCAAGGATCTGCTCCGGTGAGAAGCCGGCGAGAGATTCCAGCCACAACCGCTTGGCGTGGTTCAGGGTCTGCACATCCTGGAACGCCGAGTTAAATTGATTGTGATAACTCAGCTTGAGCAAACCGAACACCTCGTTAAGTGCCCGCTTGCGCGCTTCCAGTTCGGCGTTACCAGTTTGTGTCTGTGACGATGTCCCAGACTGATGTATCTCTGGTGCGTTGGTTGGCTGCATTCCCGGGCTCTTGTGGCTTGCCATGGTGTTGTCCTATCGCGAACTTGTTGCGCTCGGCCCACTGGTGACGGGCGTGACGTACGAAGACGGAATCCCAGCTTTTGCGTGCGGCACCCTGCTCACGCCAGTAGAGGCGGAATTCCGGTACCAGGCCAAGGGCAAATTCGCGTTCAATTTCACATTGATTCAAGAGGTGGCCAAGGCAGTCACTGGTCGGTTGCCAGTTGCGAGAAATCGGCTTGGCGACTGGGTTTTTCTCGATGCCCTGGCAGTAGTATGCCCACTCGGTGCGAGCATACTCGATAAACTGTTCTCCCCAGCGGGCACTGTGTCCACCGCGCTCGAGCCACTTGTAGATAAATTCGGGCAGTAATTCTGACGCAAAACTGGGGTTGATGGCCAATCGACGCAGCTGTTCCCAGGTGTTCTCACTGGGCTGCCAGTCGCGCGTCATTGGCTCGGGCTTCCGCTTCTCTATAAACGGTGTGTCCTGCTTCTCCCAGTCCTCGGTTACCCAGTCGTTAAACTCGAGATCCCAGGAAATGGATTGCTTGGCGCTGTTGCGATGGTACTCCACGAAACGCTGTAAGCAGCGCTGTACAAAGGTACTGGGGACGCCCTCATCGGAGAGTTTGCGCAGGGTATCTTCCCCCGGCCGCCAGTGGTCGGGCAGGGGTTGCTTGCGACCCTGCGTTGCCCGGTAAGACTCCCACTTGGTTTTTACCAGTTTCAGGAACAGGGAACCAAAGGAGTGTCTGCTTTCGCCGCGGTCGCGCCAATAGGTCACAAACTCTGGCAGCTGTTCGCGCACAAAATGTTCCGGCACGCCCAGTTGCGCGATGCGCGCCATGGTTTCGCCATCCGGTTGCCAGCTGGGGGAAATGATATTCGCCGCCCGCTGTACCGGCATATGCGGTACCGGGGACGGAGCTGGTGACGTCTGCTGTGCTTGCGTATTGCCGCGCGCTTGTCCCGCAGGCAGCGCGAACTTCAATACGGCACTACTGCCGTAGGGCGCGGCCCCCAACAATAGCGCGCCCTGATTGCGCAGGCTCGTGGATACCCGCTGAATGTCATTGGGTTCCCAGAAAGGCAACAGCTGCTGCAGCTGCTCACCCTCTGCGGTATACCAGTCTCGGCCAGGATGTGACTCAACCGGCAAAAATGGTATCAGGTCGGTCAAGGCGCCAAGTAGCACCGCCTCCTCCAGGCCGAGCGTGGCGGCCAGAGTGGGGGATACTACAAGGGGACGTTCCGGAAGCAGGGGGTGTTTCATTCCGCGATGATACCACCCCGGGTCAAGTCACCGGGAGTAGAATTAGGTGTCTGTTTGGTCGGTCTACCGCCATCTACCTACCGCCATTTCTCACTTGCAGCAAGCGACCAGAGTGGGTCTTGCGGTTACGCCTGCTGCGATATTCGATAGGCGCAGCGGCGTGCGCCATCCAGCAGATACTCGCAGCGCTCTACTTTTGCCGTAGGCAGGCATTGCCGAAAGATTTCCAGCTCTGAACGGCAGAAGCCCTGGCACTCTCGGGCGGCGGCACAGATTGGACAGTGGTTTTCTAACAGCAACCACACCCCACGCTTTTCCTGTACCGCTTCGGCCATATATCCCTCCCGGCTGCGGATTTCCGCGAGTTTTTTTATCCGTGCACCGAGGCTTTTACAGCTGGCCAGGGTCGACCCATATTCGGTCAGGGATTCCTTTTCACGCTGGTCGATCAAGGCATTTAGGCCCTGCTCACCAAAAATTTCCCGAACGTTGTCGATCAGTTTGACGGTCAGATCGCTGTGGCGATCGGGAAACCGCTGGTGAGCCTTTTCGGTCAATTCCCAGAAACTGGTGGGGCGGCCAACTTTCTCTGCCTTGTCAAAGCGCGCAAGTAGCTCATCCTTTGCCATTCGATTCAGATGCTGGCGCGCACCGACCACTGAAATGTTCAGGTGCTCGGCGATTGTCGTCGCGGACTGGGCGCCGCGAGTCTTGAGAAAATAGAGGATTTGCTCGCGAGAATCCCCGCTGTTATCCGCAGCTTTCCCGGTGGTTTGGGCGGTAGTTTCCGCGGTCTTGGACTCAGAAATATTCAACGAGGGATCCCCTTCGCCGGCCAGTTATACGATGCGCGATGAAGTGCTGCGAACCAGATGGCACTAGCAAGGCATAAGGCGCCGCCGAGTACCAGGGTCCATTGGCTCCCCAGTAGTGCAAGCACACTGCCGAGCAGCGCAATGATGGCATTGGTCAGGCAAAAGTTTGCGGTCAGCAGACCCATCACTTTGCCCTGGCCGTACTGCTCAAAACGCTCGGACATAATTGCCGGGAAGACGCCATTCACGGTGGCGATACTGGCACCAATCAACGCGAACATCACAATTGCGCCCTTGCTGTTTGTGAGAGGCAGTAACGCCAGCAGAACACCCAGTAACAATGCGCCGTTAAATACCACGGGATTCGCGCCTAAGCGTTTCTTCAATGGCGGTACCGCCAACGCACTCATGGTAATCATTACCGAGGTAGCGACGACAGTATTCCAGGCGATGTCGTGCGGCGCGTAACCAAACTTCTCCACCAGCCAAAACGGATAAAACTCGTAAAAGGCGTTTACCCCAAGACAGAACAGCAGGTTAAACAGCGCCAGAGCGCGAATCGACGGCTCTCGCCACAGGGTCAGCGAGTTTTCCGAGCGAACGAGTTGCAGCAGATTACCGCTTGCGCGCGCGGACGGCTTGTCCGCGGGTAGAAACAACTGCGCCAGTAGAGCGCAGGCAATCACTGCCGCCGCACCGGCCCAAAACACCACGGCGGCTCCAAATACCGCCAAATAGCCACCACTCAGCGGCCCGAGTAGCCAGCCGGCATAGGCGCAGGACATTGCCAGTGACAAAGCGCGGGTGCGGTCGATAACTGGATGGAGGTCTGCAGCCATGGCACGGGCAATGGCGATGTTGCCCTCACACAAGCCGGTGACAAAGCGCGCGGCGATGAACAGCATAAAGTTTTGCCAGCTCAGTGCGAGTGCAGCCAATACGTAGCCCGCAGCTGCCAGAATTAAGGTGAGTACGAGAGTGCGGCGACGCCCAAACTGGTCGGACAGCGCGCCCAAAACGCTGCTGCCGATCAACAGGCCGATGGGAAATACGGCCAGTGCGACACCGAGCAGCAGCTTTGGTGGCAACCCCATAAAGTGGGTGAGCTCGGTAGCCGGCCCATCAAGAAACAGTGGCGCGAGTACCGGGTATGGGAGCGCGATACCGGCGGAGCCGATCAGGGTGACCAGCATCACGGTGATCAGCGTGGCCTTTGCGTTGTTCATGGATGCCCCAAATAAATAACGAATTTGTTATTTTATTAAGGTAGCAGCATTCGCCAATAAAATAAGCATATGCTTTTTTATTGTGATGATAGCGCCGCTCAATATAGTCGGGGTACGCGTGCCTGACTTGCCCTTCCCCGGGGGCAAGCTTTTAGTATGCCCAGCTACATTGATTGAGAGATCGACGATTAAGAGATCGACACAGGGAGAAACGCGTGGGAATCACGAAGGATGGCGCCGCGGCAAACAAGACGGCTGCCATGACTCAGACATTCCAGTTACATGGTGTGAGCTGCGCCGGGTGTGTGCGCAAGATAGAAAAAGCACTGGAAGGCGTTACTGGAGTAGACGAAGCCCAGGTAAACCTGGCTGACAAAACGCTAGTGATACAAGGCAGCGCCGAAATGGGTGCTTGTGTCCGTGCCGTGGAATCCGCCGGTTACGACGCCGAGCCGGTCCAGGCCAGTGCGAGGGCGCTGCGCGAACAACAGCGCGAGGAGGAGCAGCACCACTATCACCATCTGCTGTGGCGGGCCGCGATTGCGCTGGGGCTCGGTATCCCGCTGATGGTATGGGGGCTGGTCACCGGTGAGATGGGTGTGAACAACACCTTTCAGCAATTTGCCTGGGGCAGCGTGGGCCTGGTTACGCTGGCGGTACTGGTTTTCTGTGGCGGTCATTTCTACACGGGCGCCTGGCAGGCATTTCGCCATCATTCCGCCACCATGGACACCCTCGTTGCACTGGGTACCGGCACCGCCTGGCTATTTTCCATGTTGGTTGTACTACTGCCACAGGTATTGCCGGAGAGCGCGCGACACGTGTATTTCGAAGCCAGTGCAATGATTATTGGCCTGATCAACCTGGGGCAGGCACTGGAAGTACGCGCGCGCGGGCGCACCGGCGCGGCCGTGGAAAAACTGCTGCAACTGCAAGACAGCAGTGCCCGGGTGCTGCGCGATGGCGAAGAGCTGGACATTCCTATCGAGCAGGTGCGTGTGGGCGACAAACTGCGCGTACGCCCCGGGGAAAAAATTTCCGTGGACGGACGCGTGGTCGATGGCAGCAGCCTGGTGGATGAATCCATGCTCACCGGCGAACCGGTCCCAGTGAAAAAATCAGCGGGCGACCTACTGACCGCCGGCACCCTGAATAAGAACGGCAGCCTGCTGTTTGCGGCGGAAAAGGTCGGCGCCGATACCCGTCTGGCGCAAATCATTCAGATGGTAAAAAACGCCCAGAGCTCTCGGGTACCCATTGCACGTCTCGCGGATACCATTTCCGCGATCTTTGTGCCTGCGGTAATGATCATTGCCGTCGTCGCCGCGTTGGTCTGGTTCAATTGGGGGCCAGACCCGAAAGTGGCGCATATGCTGGTGGTGCTGACCTCGGTACTGATTATTGCCTGCCCCTGTGCCCTCGGCTTGGCCACACCCATGTCGGTGATGGTGGGGGTGGGCAAGGGCGCGGAAAACGGAGTACTGGTACGCAACGGCAAAGCACTGCAGCAGGCCACGGACTTGAATGCATTGTTGGTGGACAAAACCGGAACGCTTACGGAAGGCGTGCCTAGGCTTACCGATATCGAAAGCAGCGGCAATGCCGATGCGCTCCTGCAAAAGCTGGCGAGTTTGGAGAGTCACTCCGAGCACCCGCTGGCGGAGGCGATTGTCACTGCAGCAAAACAAAAGCCGCTTTCTTTGAGCCCGGTTGCTGACTTTGAGGCAATCACCGCCCATGGGGTAAAAGGAAATGTGGACGGCGCCACTATTCTGCTCGGTAACAGCAAGCTGATGCAGCGCGAAGGCGTGGCGATCGGCGAGTGGCAACAGAAATCCGAAGTCCTTTCCAGGCAGGGCAAGACCGCGATGTACGCTGCCGTAGATGGCGAGCTTGCCGGTGTGATCGCGGTGGCCGACCCAATTCGGGAAGATGCGGCTGCGGCGGTACAGCGCATCAAACAACTGGGACTGCGCATAGAAATGCTCACCGGTGACAATACCGCTACCGCGAACGCCGTTGCTAAACAGTTGGGCATTGAACATGTGCATGCGGAGTTGTTGCCGGAAGACAAGGAAAAGATTGTTGTTGCGCAGCAAAAAAATGGAGCCAAGGTGGGCATGGCAGGCGATGGCATTAACGATGCCCCGGCACTGGCTCGCGCCGATGTGGGCTTTGCCATTGGTGCCGGTACCGATGTGGCCATCGAATCAGCGGATATCACGCTGATGCGCTCCTCGCTGCACGGTGTCGCCGATGCAGTGGAGTTATCCCGCGCAACTCTACGCAACATTAAACAGAATTTGTTCGGCGCCTTTATCTATAACACGCTCGGTATTCCTATTGCCGCAGGTGTGCTTTATCAGATAACCGGCATGTTATTGAGCCCGGTGATTGCCGGCGCGGCGATGGCTTTCTCTTCGGTGACCGTGGTGACGAATGCCAACCGCCTGCGCCTGTTTAAGCCAACACGCGTTGCAGCAAAACAGGTTGAACACACGAATAATTCCATCGGCGAGGGAGATAGCTAATGGCAACGTTGCTGATTAACTTGCTAGGACTGATCGCTATCGCAGCAATCGTATGGTGGTTCTGGATTGCACCAAGAAAACAACGCTCGGCCGCTATCGGCGCGGACACGCAGATGCAGGTGCTGGTCAAGGATGGGGTCTACTCGCCGGACCGTATCCGGGTGCCGGTAAATGAGAAAACCGTGCTGCATTTTTTGCGTGAGGATCCCAGCCCCTGTGCGGAATGGGTGCTGTTCCCCGATCTCGAGGTGAGCGCACAGCTGGGGGTGGATCAGGTAACCGAGATAGCCGTTTACCCCAAACAAGCCGGGGAATATCCGTTCCACTGCCAGATGCAAATGTATCGCGGCACACTCGTTGTTGAGTGAGCCGCGAATTCGATGCGGAATGCGTTATACAGGCTCCGGCTCTTTGCGTTCGATCACCGGGGTGGTATTAGGTGTTTCTTTCGCCACCACCTCATCTGCACGCACCTTGTGGAAAATGGCATAGAACACCGGTACCGCAATCAGTGTCAGCACCGTTGCGAAGCTCAGGCCGCCAATGATTGTCGCGGCCATATCCGCAAAGAAGGCATCAAACAGCAGGGGCGACATACCGAGAATCGTGGTTACCGCGGCGAGGAATACCGGGCGCAAACGACTGACACTTGCCTGCTGGATCGCGGTCAGGCGTGGCAGGCCGGCATGCGTCTGCACTTCAATTTCGTCCACCAGTACCACAGCATTTTTAATCAGCATGCCCGACAAGCTGAGCACCCCGAGCAGGGACATAAAACCGAACGGTAAGCCACTCACCAGCAGGCCGACCACCACTCCTACCAGGCTCATGGGTACCACCAGCCAGATAATAATGGGCTCTTTGACGGTACCGAACAGCAGCACCGTGATGACCATCATCACCAGGAAGCTAAGTGGCAGACGGGCACCAAGGCTTTCCTGAGCATCACCGGATTGCTCGAACACACCACCGATTTCTATGCGGTAGCCCGGTGGCAGGGAAAGGTCTTCGTAACCATCCAGAATCTGCGCGGATGCGGCCATGGCATTCATACCCGCGGGCGCGTCACCGCTAATGGTAATCGTCGGGATACGATTGCGGCGGTGAATCAGACCGTCTTCCGCCGTGGTTTCAAATTTCTCCACCAGTTGTCCTGCGGGAATATAGTCACGCTGGTTTGCACTCCATACCAAACGGTCTTCCAGAGCACCGACCTGATTGCGATCGTCCTCCGGCAGGCGTGCGACGACCGGGATAATACGGTCGCCACTTTCAATACTGCCGAGCCGGTAGCCGGACGTCGCAAACTGGATCGTGCGGCTGATATCCTCACTGGTGACACCGGCAACCCGGGCACGCTCATCGAGGATATGTGCGCGAATCACCGGTTCGCGCCCACGCCAATCGTGGTTGACGTTGTCCAGACCTTTTTCGAGAAAAATAGGTTTGATCTGTTCGGCGAGTGCACGCAGCACCGCGTGATCCGGTCCGGAGATTCGTACCTGCACATCCGGCACATTACCGGGTCCGAAAGCCAGGCGTTTGAAGGTGATCAGAGCTTCCGGATGCTGCTCGCGCAGCGCCAGCTTCGCGCTCTCGATTAATTGCGGGATCTGTTCGCGGTCATGGGTACGCACAATCAGCTGGCCGTAGGCTGCGTTCGGCGCGTCCGGGGCGTAAGTCAGCATAAAGCGGTCGGCGCCGCGTCCAGCGACCGCAGTTACCCACTCTACTTCCTTTTGCGCTTCAAAATACTCACCGGCTTCCTGTAGCGCGCGGTCGGTGCGATTAATATCACTGCCTTGCGGCATGTGATAGTTCACAAAGAACATCGGTGTATTGGAGCTCGGGAAAAAGCTCTGCTTAACGAAGCCAAAGGCAAAGTAACTGGCGGCGGTTACCGCAACGAGTATGGCAACGGTGATACGGCGGTGGGCCAGCGCGCGCGACAGCACACCTTCATACATGCGATAGAACTTGCCGTTGTACAGGTCATCGCTATTGGTTTCCCCACTGGGTTTGAACAAATGGTTGCCCACAAACGGGGTGATGGTTACCGCCAGTACCCAGCTCAGCAGCAACGAGATGCCAATCACCGCAAACAGTGAGAACAGGAATTCACCGGTGCTGTCCGGAGACAGGCCAATACCCGAGAATGCCATGATGCCGATAATGGTGGCGCCGAGTAACGGCCAGAATGCCTGACGCACGATGCGGGCAGCGGCACTTTTCGGTTGCTGGTTTTTCTGGACGCCGATCAGCATTCCTTCCGCAACCACGATGGCGTTATCCACCAGCATACCCATGGCGATAATCAGGGCGCCCAGGGAAATCCGTTGCAGGTTGATCTCAAACAGGTTCATAAACAGCAGGGTGCCGAGTACCGTTAAGCCGAGAACGGTGCCCACCACCACGCCAGAGCGCCAGCCCATAAACAGGCACAGAACAAAAATTACAATGGCCACGGAAGACAGCAGGTTGAACAGGAAACCGTCCACACTCTCTTCCACCACCGTATGCTGTGCATACACCGGGTGCAGCTCCACACCCAGCGGCAGGCCCTGCTTCAATTGCGCAAGCTTTGCCTCTACCGCTTTACCGACGTCCACAATATTGGTGTCCAGGTTGCCGGCGACGCCGATCAGGATTGCGGGCTGGCCATTGAAGCGGGCGATAAAGCTCGGGCTTTCATCGTAGGCGAGGGAAACGTCGGCAACATCCTGTACCGCAAGCATAGCGGTGGAGCCGGGTACGCCGAACAAGATATTGCGCACCGAGTCCAGGTCGGTTGCCTGGCTGTTGACGGTAATCCGAGTGCGCAGGTCGCGGTCACCGACTTCGCCGGATTGCTCGGTGCTGGTTTCCGAGGTGATTACCTGAGACAAATCATCGAGGGAGAAACCGAGCTGCGCGAGCCGGGTTTCATCCACATCCAGATAGGCGACTTCATCGATCACGCCGGAACGGGATACGCGCGCGACGCCGTCCACCGCGAGCAGTTCGCGGCGCACAACCTTGGAAATATCGCGCATTTCCGATGGGGTAAAGTTTTCCCCCGTCATCGCAAAATAGATACCGTACACATCGCCAAAGTCGTCATTCACGACGGGCGGCAGCGCACCTTTGGGCAGCGAAGCGCGGGCGTCACTCACCTTGCGACGCAGCTCATCCCAAATTTGCGGCAGATCTTCGGAAAGGTATTCATCCTTGATCTCAACATTGATTTCCGAAAGCCCGGTGCGAGAGGTTGAGGTAATACGCTTGAGTTGCGCCATTTGCTGGATGGCGATTTCAAGCTTTTCCGTAACTTCTTCTTCTACCTGGCGCGCACTTGCGCCCGGGTAAGTAGTGAATACCCGCGCCTGCTTAATGGTGAACGCTGGGTCTTCCAGACGGCCTATATCGGACAGGCCCCAGAGCCCACCCAATAAAAAGATAAGAATCAGGGTCCAGCTATAAACCGGACGCTCAATAAATAAATCAGATATCTTCACGAAGCTCTCCGAATACTGCGTTAACCGAGGGCTTAGAGTCCGGCCTGTGCGTCAACAGTTGCGCGTTGCAGGTAGTTGCGTACCAGGGCGCCTTCGTACAGGTGTTGGCCGCCTGCTGCCACCAGTTGCATGTCGGCCAGAAGGCCAGACACCACCTGTACCAGTTCGCCATCGGTGCGCCCCAGTTCGACAGCAGTTTGCGTCACGCGTTGTTCCTCATTGATGCGCCAGACAAAGGGCGCGCCCTCTGCATTGGTCTGCACTGCAGAAAGCGGGATACGCAGGGTGCCGTTGGCAGCATTGAGCTTCAGGTTTACACGCGCGGTCATGCCGGGGTAGATCTGGACCTGCTGCGGGCGCGGCATGCCCAGTTCAACCAGGTACGTCTGGGTGACCTTGTTGGCTTCCGCCTGTAGTTCGCGGTATTCGAGAGCGAATTCCTCACCCGGCAGGAATTCAAAAGTCGCTGTAACACTATCAACTTGCTTCCGGTCCATGGTCGCCAGCAAGTTTTCTGGCACTGAGATCTGGATGCGCACCTCGGAAATATCCTGCAGGCGCACGATACCCTCGCCGGATTTCACATTGGTATGGTTCTCTACGAGGCGCTTGGTCACGATCGCATCAAAAGGTGCACGCAGAGTGGTGTAGGAGAGCTGCTGCTGTGCGTTTTCCAGTGTGACCTTGGCCAGGTCGTAATTGCTCTCGGCTTCGTCCAGGGCCTGCACGGAAATAATTTTTCGCTCGGCGAGGGATCTCTGGCGTTCGAGTGTCTTTTCCAGCAGTTCGACACGCACTTTGGCTTCTCTGACCTGCCGGCGGTAGTCGCGATCATCCAGAGCGGCAATAACGGTCCCCTTGGAAATGACCTGGCCTTCCTGCATGGAAAATTTTCCCAACTTGCCGGCTACCTGGAATGACATATCCAGCGCCTGCACGGCTTTTACCTGCCCGGCGAAGTGGCGCACACCCGCAGTACCGCTGTTGCTCACTTGGGCCACCTTTACCGGCCACTGGCGCTCTTTCTGCTCGGTATCGTCCTTTGTATTGCCACAGCCTGTAAGGCTGGTAGCCGCGGCGAAAAACAGCACTAGGGAAAGGGATCGGAAATTACCGGTCAGGGTCATAGTCAATATCCATTGAAATCATTGGGTGGCGGCCGGTTGGCCGAAATGCTTGACCATCCCGGGTCCATGCCGGGACTGGCAGATGTGCGCAGTCTATGGGGGCAGGGGGGCTGATAGGAATAGACGAAGCTGTCTATATATGGACAATTGTATTGCTCATTGATTTGTGACCTTACGGTATCGGAGTGCGCTACCGCTAATAATCACTGCTGGCGGGCAGATTACCCTATATTTAATGAGTAAAATCGAGATTTGGAGCTGGAATATCTATGACTGAGGCATCAGATTCTATTCAACAGGCTGCCAATTTATGGAGAATAGTATCCGGTGTGGCAGTGGATGACTCGGCTGTCAGCAGCGCCATGATTTACCTGAGCTATCAGAGCAGCGGTATCGCCGAGGACCTGTTGCCACAGTGGTCCGGGGAACGCTTGCGTGAGTTATTTCTCAAACAGCCGAACGCGGAGGAATTTATTGAGCGCTGGCGCGGAAAATTTGTGCCAGAGGTGACCCTGCAGAAATCGGAGTTGGTGACGTTCATCAATGAGTTTCTCGCCGCGCATCAGCATATTGACGATTACTTTGAGTCCCTGACTATTTTTGGACACAGTCGCCGCACCCGCGGCGGCCTGGGGGACTTTCTGGTGCGGCGCCCGCCGGGGAGTAGTAACAACTGGGGATTGCTGTTTACCACGGAAGGCCGCGGCAGGTTTAACTGTGTTCGTCAGCAGTTTGTTGCTCGTCCCGGCGACATGGTGCTGTTGGCGCCGGGCGCGCTCTACGAATTTCACCGTCATCTGGATGAAGAGCACTGGAATACCTATTGGCTGTACTGCAAGCCTGCAGAAAAGGTGATGAACCTGATGAACTGGCAGGAACTCGGGCCGTATATTTATCACCAAGCGGTGCCAGCTGTTGAAATGCCGAGAATCCAGGGTATCTTTCAACAGCTGTTTGAACTTGAGTCGCCGGCGGAGCCACTTGCGCAGGCGGTGGTGGAAAACCTCGCGGAACAGCTATTTTTGCGTAGCTTCCAGTACGCGCAACGAGCAGGCGGCACCATTGTGGATAGCCGGGTGAAAAGCGCGCTCAGCTATATTAGCGACCACCTATACGAAGATTTTTCCATTCAGGATGTGGCGGATGCGTCCAGCCTGTCCCGTGCGCGTTTGTCCAAATTGTTCAAAGCGTACACCGGGCGCAGTATTTTGCAGTGGCGGGATGAACGGCGTATGTCCGATGCCTGTCAGGCACTGGCAAAAAATGCGGGCAATGTGCAGGCGGTGGCGGAAGCGGTTGGCTACGATGACCCGCTGTATTTCTCGCGTAAATTTCACCAGATTGTGGGGGTGAGCCCGCGCCAATATATTCAGGATCGGCGCGGTCAGCTCACGGGGACATGACCCGGCATTGAGTCAGATGTCAGGCGTGAGTGACGCTCAGGATCAGGTATGGGTTCAGGCGCGGGTTCAGGCGCGGCTCAGGCAGAATAGTGGCTCAGGAACATGGCCGCGGTGTTGCTGGCAAGCTCGTGGCGCGCGCGCAAATCCAGGGTGGGTTGCACCTGCAATAGCTGCGGCCAGAAGCAGTTTCCTTTGATCAGGTTGTGAATTTGCTGGCTGGCGACTTCCGGGTTCAACTCGCGCAGGCGCCCGTCGGCTACGGCCGCTTTGATCCAGCGCTGAATA
Organism: Microbulbifer agarilyticus; assembly: GCF_001999945.1. Classification (NCBI taxonomy): domain Bacteria; kingdom Pseudomonadati; phylum Pseudomonadota; class Gammaproteobacteria; order Cellvibrionales; family Microbulbiferaceae; genus Microbulbifer; species Microbulbifer agarilyticus. The sequence goes on along the minus strand of NZ_CP019650.1, from coordinate 3,756,256 downwards.
CCGGTTTCAAACGCGGAGAACTTATCCATCTGTTCGCGCAGGGCTGCCGGGCGGTGGAAAAAGTGGTCGAAGGCCACACGGCTCAGCTCGATATATTCATTGCTGCAAATGACCTCGATCTCGGCTTCAATCAAGTCGCATAGCTGCTGCTGCATTTCTGCTGCGGGGTCGTAGTCTCCTTCGCTGGCCTGGGTGGCCTGATGCCACAGCTCGCTGATCAGGGTCATGATCAGGATTTCTTTACTGGCGAAGTGGTTGTACACGGTGCGCTTGGAGACCTCTGCCTGGGCGGCCAGCTCATCCATGCTGGTGCTCTGCACGCCGCGCTCCTGAAACACGCGCTTCGCCGCATCCAGGATGGCCTGACGCTTCAGTTCGCTTCTGGAGACCTTCTTTTCCATCGTGTTTCCACTCCCGTGTTTCGGGCCCACTACGTTCTTACCTCAACTGCCGCTTAAGGCCCGGGCCGCTGAGGTTCAGCTCTTACTGGCAGACGATTTTACACTAAGTAGTTTACTTTTGGGGTTTTGCGTATACACTACACTGTATAGTTTACTTTTGGGGCTGCGATGAAAACACGCTGGTCAATCACTGTCTGGAAAATAGTCGGGGTACTGCTTGTGTCTGTAAGTCTGCTAAATGCCTGTGCGCCTGCGGCGCACAAGTTTCAAAACTCGGAGATCGATTACCGCAACGAGCCGGCGAATATGTGGCAGATCCTCAAGGCCTACTGGCGCGCGGAGCGCGCTGCGCCGGTGCCGAAGGCGCCGATTCCGGTACGTACTATTTCTGCTGCGGAGCTGGCCAACCTTGATGGGCCGGACCTGGTGTATCGCCTCGGGCATTCCAGCGTGCTGCTGCGTCTTGACGGCAAGTATGTACTCACCGACCCGGTATTCAGTGAGCGGGCCTCCCCGGTGCAGTGGGCCGGCCCCAAGCGCTTCCACGGTCTGCCGTTGGAACTGGCAAGCCTGCCGGAGATTGAGGCGGTGGTTATCAGTCACGATCACTACGACCATCTGGACCGGGCCACCTTGCTGGCACTGGATCAAAAGGTTGCGCGCTTTATCACCCCGCTGAAAGTTGGCGATCATCTGCGCCGCTGGGGCATTGCCGAGGATAAAATTACCGAGCTGGACTGGTGGCAATCCTATGCGGACGCAGGCCTGACGTTTACCGCGACGCCCGCGCAACATTTTTCCGGGCGCGGGCTGAGCGATCGCGATGAAACCCTGTGGGCGGGCTGGGCGATTGCCAGCGCGGACACACGGATTTTCTTTAGCGGGGACACCGGCTATTTCGGCGGCTTTCGCGAGATTGGCGAGCGCCTCGGCCCGTTTGATTTAACCCTGATTGAGACCGGGGCCTACAACACCCTGTGGAGCCAGATCCATATGCTGCCGGAGCAGAGTGTGCAGGCGCATATCGATGTGCGTGGCAAGGCGATGCTGCCCATTCATAACAGCACCTTTGATCTGGCCCTGCACGATTGGTTTGAGCCACTGGAGCGGGTGTCCAAGGCTGCGCGGGAAAACGGTGTGCAACTGGTCACCCCGGTTATCGGCGCTCCGCTTGCGGTGAAAGGCCCCGCGCTTACCCATTACTGGTGGCGGGGCGAAGAAAATGCCGGCGACGCTATCGCACCGGTGGCGGAAGTGCAGGCCGGCAATTAACGCGCGGACACTATTTATTAGCTAGTTAGTACTTAGCCGGTACCTAGAACCAGGCATGCAGACCGATAACCCAGGTGGTTTCGTCGATATGTTCACCGGCGTCGCGCAGGAAGTCTGCGGTATTGCCAAAGTTCTTCTCGTAATTCACCCCGATGTACGGAGCAAACTTCGGGGTGAACTCGTAGCGCAGCCGCAGCCCGGCTTCGATATCGGAAAGCCCGGAGCCTGTGCGGGTTGTCGGGTCGTTCTGTCCGTAGAAATTGACTTCGACCTCCGGGCTGAGAATCCACTTTTGCGTGAACAGCATTTCGTACTCGGCTTCCAGTCGCAGGGCGGTGTCGCCGTGGTCGCCGATAAACAGTGCTGTATCGACTTCAAAGAAATAGGGTGCGAGTCCGTGCAAGCCGATGGCTCCCCACGTCTTGCTGTCGCCGCCCTGTAGCTTGAAGTCGTGCCGCACGCCCAATTGCAGATCCCAGTAGGGTGCCACGGCGCGGCTATACAGTGCCTGAAGTTCTGCGTCGGCAGTTTCTCCCTCCTCCCGTTCCACTTCCATTTTCAACCACAGTTTATTCAGGTCGCCGCCAAACCACAGGCTGCCTTCCAGGGCGCTACCTTCGTGCTGGCGCGCTTCCAGCTGATCGATGGTGACCTTGGTGAGCAGTACCTCGTGATTCATCTCGTGCTCAGGATGATGGGGCTGGTATGTCGGCGAGGGCTCGGCCGTATGCGCGGGCTCCGGCTCTGAATGACCGTGATGCTCGTGCTGGTGTTCGTGCATTTGCATACTGGCGTAAGAGAACGAAGTTGCGAACGCCGCACAGGTGACGCTGACGGTTTGAGTGAATTTTTTCATTCTGTGTGCCTCCCTTAAACCACGCGCACTTCGCGGAACATGCCCGGCATGTGGTACAGCAAATGACAGTGGTAGGCCCAGCGGCCGTACGCGTCGGCAGTCACCAGGTAGCTGATGGTGGAGCCCGGTTGCACCAGTACCGTGTGTTTGCGCGGAATGTATTCCGGGTCGCCGGTTTCCAGTTCACTCCACATGCCGTGCAAATGAATGGGGTGGGTCATCATGGTGTCGTTCACCAGGGTCACCCGCAGCCGCTCACCGTATTTGAAAATTAGCGGCTCGGCGTCGCTGAACTTGATGCCGTTAACGGACCACATATAGCGCTCCATATTGCCGGTCAGGTGCAGCTGAATTTCCCGTTCTGGCTGGCGACGGTCGAGGGTGGGGGTGAGATTGCGGATATCGCCATAGGTGAGCACCTTGCGCCCATAGCGCTGCTGGTGATCGCGCAGGCCGATACCCGGGTCGTGCAAGCCGTTGGCAGGCATGGACGCGCGCATGTCCACCCCAGGGCCGTATTCCGAGGGCAAATGTTCCACCGGCGCGTTACTGCCGTACCCGGCGAGGCCGAGACCGGTGGTGGTGCCGATATTGTTGCTGATGTTGTTACCGGCTTGGGCACCGTGCATCTGGTGCCCAGCGTGCTGGCTGTGGTCCATACCCTCCATAGCGTGTGCACTGTGATCCATGCCGTGATCCATGCTGTGCCCACTGTGGTTTCCGCCGTGATCCATGCCGTGATTCATTCCGTGATCCATGCCGGGCATGTCACCCATGGCGTGCGCCGAATGGTCCATACCCATATCACGATGAGTTAATACCGGAGCGTAATCCATTGCCGGTACCTTGGCCTGTAGGCGCGGATCGGAAGTAAGGGTGCCGCGCGTGTAACCGGAGCGGTCGATGGTCTGGGCAAACAGGGTATAGGCGGTATCGTTTTCCGGCTCCACGATAACGTCGTAGGTTTCTGCCACGCCGATGCGGAATTCATCCACTGTGACCGGCTCGATATTCTGGCCGTCGCTCGCCACTACAGTCATTTTCAGCCCGGGAATCCGGATGTCGAAAATCGACATGGCGGCGCCGTTAATAAAGCGCAGGCGAATTTTTTCACCGCGTTTGAACAGGGCTGTCCAGTTAGCGTCTGGCGTCTGGCCATTCATCAGGTAGGTGTAGGTGTAGCCGGTGACGTCGGCGATGTCGCGGTCCGACATGCGCATCTCGTTCCACATCTTGCGGTCGCGCCAGGTCTGGCTGACACCCTTCTGGCGAATCTCTTCCCATAGGTCGCCAACGGTGCGGCGACGGCGGTTGTAGTAGTGCCCTTCCTTTTTCAGTGTGGCGTAAATGTCCTGTGGGGACTGGTCGCTCCAGTCGGTGAGTAGCACCACATAGTCGCGGTCGTAGGCCACCGGGTCCGGTTCGGCGGGGTCGATCACGATGGCCCCGTAATGGCCGCGCTGCTCCTGGAAATCCGAGTGACTGTGATACCAGTAGGTGCCACTCTGTTTTAGCGGGAACTGGTAGGTGAAAGTTTCCCCGGGACGGATACCATCAAAACTCAAGCCGGGCACGCCATCCATATTGCTGGGCAGGATCAGGCCATGCCAGTGAATGGAGGTGTCGTGGGCCAGGTGGTTGGTGACATTGATGGTGACCGTGTCACCCTCTTTCCAGCGCAACACCGGCGCGGGCACAGTGCCGTTTACCGCCACGGCGGTGCGCGCGCGGCCGGTAAAGTTGACCGGCAGGTAATTCACGTGCAGGTCAAACTGGTTGCCGCGCAGCTCGCTCGGTAAAGGATTGCTCGCCTGCGTGGTTTCAGCGCTGGCTGGCAGCCCGGCGAGGGCGGCGCCGCCGGCGAGTCCAGACATGGCACCGGTGACAAACCGGCGCCGTGAAATCGGCGCGACCAATGGGGAAGAATCAAGATATTTGTTCACGGCGCGCCTCAAAATTGCTGCTGGGCATTGTCAATACGCGCATACACGCTGTGGCCGCCATCTTTGTGCAGCAGCAGAATTTCATAGGGCGTGAAGCGGTCGCCCACCTCCATACCCGGGCTGCCCAGTGGCATTGCCGGTACCGCGAGGCCGCGCGCATTGGCCGGTGGATTCTGCAGGAACTGGCGGACAAACTTCGCCGGCACGTGGCCCTCGAACACAAAATTGCTATCGGACACGCTGGTGTGGCAAGACTGGAATTGCGGCGCAATACCGAAGCGCTCCTTAACGCCGTTCAGGTCATCGACGTTTTGCGCATCCACCGCAAAACCCTGCTGGTTGGCGTGGTCCACCCACAGCTGGCAGCAGCCACAGGTAGCGGACTTATAGGTGGTAAGGGGGGTAGAAAGTGCGATGGTTTCCCCTTGGGGCGCAGCTGCCTTTTCACTGCTATGGCTTTCTTTTTCCACTGGCTTGCTGCAGGCACTCACGGCTAACAGGGTGAAAGCCCCGAGCAGCAGGGTGAGGGTGGATAACTTGCTGTTGCGTAATAGGCGCATGGCACTGTTTATCATCTTCATGATCTTTTCCTGATCTCTTTCATATTCGCGGGCGCAGGTCGCATAGCGGTGCAATGACCGAGGCACAGCGATGCGCCGTTTGCGTTGGTAATTTTTCAGTAGGTATTCGGGTAAGCGAGTGCTTGGGCGGGATGGAAAATGCGCCAGGCTCGGGCGCACCTATCCCGTATCAGGCGGTAATCGGCGGGCGAATAGCGGATTCCGGTGCGGGGGTGGAATCCAGTGGACGGTAGGCCGTCACGGAGCGGGCAAAGGAATGAAATTCCGCCACTTGTACAGAAGCGGGAATGCAATTTGCGCAGTGACCGGGACAGCAGGCGCAGCTGCCATCGCAATCAGTGTGCGAGCTCGGTTTGGTATGCGTGTCGGTATGTGGCTCGGTGTGCTGCGTACCGCATTGCCCATCGCTGCAGCTTGCTTCCTGCTCGGCAGTGTCTGCAATTGCGTGCGTGGGCGCTGGTTCGGCGACCGTGGTCGCTTGATGATGGCCGGCCTCTCCATGCTGCGCGTTTTCCGACCCACCGCAGTGCATAGCGGCCGCTTCGCCGGTGATGGCGAGCAGTGCGAGTAGCAGCAGGATTTTCAGAACATTGAGCATGGTTTGGCGCAATCTGGTGTTTGGGGGGCGGTTAGTATCCGCCCTTGGCGAAGATGGTATGGGCTTGGGCCTTCGCGCGCAAGCGTGCTTGGCGACGTGCTTCAGTAGCGGGAATCATGTCCCAAAATCTGCCTCAGTCTGGTAGTCCCCGGGAAATCTGTTCCGCGCTGATCTCGCCCAGCACCGGATCCTGCCCGGCCAGGGCCATGTGCAGATGGTTGCCATCCGGCAGAGGCAGCATCAGGTAATTGAATTGCCAGGGAGCCTCGCTATCGGCCATGTCAGCATCCAGGCGGATACCTTTGCCTAGGTGGAATCCCGCCAGGTTGATGCGCCCGAGTCCTTCGGAAATACCGGTACCGCGCGCCTTGAAGAAGGCCTCTTTCATGGTCCACAAGCGGTAGAAATGCACCGGGAGTAATTCCGGCGGCGCACTGTCCAGTAGCGCGCATTCGTCAGAATGAAAATAGTGACGAGCTATGCGTAGAAAGTCCCGGGGCTTTCGGGGCTGTTCGATATCAATCCCTACCGGCGCCTCACAGGAAACGGATAAGGCGACCCACTGGCCACTGTGACTGAGGCTAAAATGCAACTCCGGCACGTCGTCGAAAAGCGGTTTGCCATTGCTGTTTTTGCTGAAATTCAGGGCCTCTGGCGCCCGATCGGTAATCCTTCCCAACACCTTTCGTAACAGAATACGGCTCAGCAAGTACTGGTGGCGTGCCTCGTCCCCTTTATGGCGGATCAAACGGTTTTGTTCATAATCGCTTAGGATCTTTTGCTCGACTGCAAGGGCCGGGCTGCCCAGCGCCAAATCGTCGGTGTGCACTAGCCAAATGGCGGGTAAAGTCATGTGGAACAAAATTCTAGGTTTGTGACTTCATCCTAATAGTTCGCAGATGGCCTCGCCAGTGCTTTGTATGCGAGCGATGAATTTGTTAGCTTACGCCAACCTGTTGCGGGTAGCGGTTCATGTAGCGTGTTGCCGCAAGAGCGCTTTGTCCCCGAATTGAGTCTTACCCGAGACGTTGTTTTAACGATGGTTTTCAACGCACAAGCAAGCAAAGTGATGCCGAACATTAGCGCCGCCAAACTACTGGGTGTTTTGCTGATGGCACTGCTGGTATTTCAGCAGGCCACGGCGTGCTATGACGGTCACGAAATTGCCGGTGGGCCCGCGGGTGCCACTGTCGAGGTTGCGCTCAATCTGAACAGCGACCCCTCTGAATCAACTACCGATAATGCGGCGGACTTCACTGCGACGTCAGATTGTTGCGATACCACTTCACAACAAACGGCCTCTGAGACCAATACGTTTGTCGAACTTGAGCAAGGCTGTAATCACTGTTGTCACTGTCATGCCAGTACGTCCCTCTGTCTTCCTGCGGCTCCGCATGAACAGTGGGCGGCCTCGTACAAACAGTGGTTTAATGAAGTCGAATTCGATATCCCGCAAGACACAATTTCCGGTCTGTATCGCCCTCCTATTGCCTGAATAAATTGAATTATTGCGCGTTTGTCTGACGCGCGTGCCTGTCAATTTTTCGGGAACTACCACTATGTTTTGTTTTTTGACGCCGCATGCAAGGCGTCTTCTTGCTGCCGTGCGCGCGGGGCTTGCGTGTGCCCTGCTCGGCGGGAGTGTTTTGCCTAACACCGCTCTGGCAGCAGCGCCTACTGCGCCACCATTGTCACTATCGGAAGCGATGGCGCGCACCCTTGCGCGTAACCCTGCGCTCGAGGTCTTTGGATTTCGTCAGCAGGCGCTGGATGGCAGGGCGATAACCGCCAACCTGCGGCCGGCGGTCAGCCTGGATGCCGAACTGGAGAATTTCGCCGGCACCGATGGAACCGATAACACGGAACTCACCGTGGCGTTGTCGTCTGTAATTGAGCTTGGTGGCAAGCGTGAAGCACGCTCGCAACTGGTGAACAGCGAGCGTTTGCTGCTGGATGCTGACCGTCAGGTTGCGGCATTGGATTTGCTGGGTGAAGTTACCCGGCGCTATGTACGGGTATTGGCAGCTGCGGAAAGCGTTACCCTTGCGGGCGATGCAATGCGACTCGCGCTGGATACGTTGCAGGTAGTGCGCGCACGGGTGACAGCCGGCGGTGCGCCGATGGCGGAGCAGCGCCGCGCGCAAGCGACCTATACGGGTGCTGAGTTACGGTACCGGTTGTCGCAACAGCAGTTGCTGGTGGCAGAACGCTCGCTGGCAGCGATGTGGGGCGATCTCGACGCTGATTTTTCGATTTCCGGTGGTCAACTGTATCGAATACAAACCATCGGTGATTTCGAAGACTACTTCGCCCGTGCCCTGCAAAACCCGTTGATCATCCGCTTTGCCAGTGAGGCGCGCGTGCAACAGTCCCAGTTGCGCCTGGCACAGAGCCAAACCAAAGCGGATGTTGGCTGGGCGCTGGGGGTGCGCGGTAGTAGTGAAACCGACAGCACCTCGCTGGTTGCCGGCATACAACTTCCTCTCTTCAGTGCCGCTCGCGCACAGGGAGAAATTCAGCGGGCACACGCTGCGCTTGGAGAGGTCACAGCGCGGGAAGAGCGCGCGCGTCTGAATTTACACACTCAACTCTACCGAGCCTTTGCCACCCATAAACAGGCGTCCCTCGCGGTAAGCCAATTGCGTACGGAAATTATCCCAGTCCTGAGCCGCGCTCTGGAAGAAACCGAAGCACTCTACCGTGCCGGTGGCTACCGCTACCAGGAATGGGTTGCTGCACGTGAAGAACTGCTTGAAGCCCGGTGGAAGCTGATTGAAGAGGCGACGCGAGGGTTGTTAGCCGGTGCCGAGCTGGAACAGCTGACCGCTGCCCCGCTGGTATTTGAAGCAACGCCCACATCGCAAGAATAGAATTAGGTATCCCAATGTTTGTAAATAATTCACTCCATGCAACCTTGCTATCTGTAAGCGTTGTTTTTCCAAGGATTTCAATTCCGTTTTTCTGTCGGGGTTTTTTATTGGTTGTGCTATTAGTTGTGTTATCGGCTGTGCTGGCGATAGCGGGACTTGGTGGAAGCGCTTATGCCGGTGAGGACGATCACCAGGGTGATCCCCATGAGCACCAGCATGAATCAGAACATGGTCATCAAGACAAGCACGAAGACGAACATCATCACGAAGAAAATACGTTGTCGCTGACCGACGAGGCGCTTGCGCATGCCGCATTGACGATAGCGTCCGCAGGCCCGGTAGAAATCGCACGGCAAGTTACCCTGCACGGAAAGCTCCAACCGGAGCCGACGTCGGTGAGTCATTTGCGTGCGCGCTATCCGGGTGTAATTTCATCGGTCAATGTGCATATTGGTGCGTTAGTGAAAAAAAGCCAGGTGTTGGCCACGATCAATTCCAACGAAAGTCTGCAGGAATATCAGCTACGTGCGCCGTTTGATGGAATGGTGATTGCGAAGCACGCGGGCCCCGGAGAGTTTGCCCGCGATCAGGTTCTATTTGCGGTCGCAGACTACGCACAGCTGTGGGCGGAACTACAAGTGTTTCCGGCACGAATTGCGCAGGTTCGGCCGGGGCAGACGGTTACAGTGACGGCTGGGGACCAATCAGCGATCGGCACCGTCCGCAGCTTGGTGCCAGCAGATAGCGGGGCCCCATACAGTCGCGCCCGCGTTGCGGTAGATAACCAAAACGGAAACTGGGTGCCGGGTATTTTCGTGCAGGGGGCGGTCACTGTCGAGAAAAAAGCGACGGAGGTTGCTGTTGATAACCGCGCATTGCAAGAGCTTGACCGCGCCACGGTGGTGTTTGTAAAGACCGCTCCGGGGCGGTTTGAAGCAAGACCGGTAGCACTCGGGGTGCGCGACAATCAGCATACGGAAGTGCTCTCGGGCCTCGACGCTGGAGAAGAGTATGTAGTAGAAAACAGTTTTCTACTGAAGGCGGAGCTTAAGAAGTCTGCTGCCGGCCACGCGCATTGAGGAAGTTGAAATGATTGAATCCTTTTTGCGTTTTTCGATTGAACGCCGCTTTCTGGTATTGAGTGCCAGTTTGGCTATCGTGCTACTCGGGCTCTGGAGTGTGCAGCGTCTGCCCGTGGATGCGGTGCCCGATATCACTAATGTCCAGGTACAGATTCTCACTGAGACACCCGGCTATTCGCCGCTGGAATCCGAGCAGCGTGTGACGTTTCCAGTGGAAACCGCACTGGCAGGCTTGCCGAATCTGGAATACACGCGCAGTCTCTCTCGCTATGGACTGTCGCAGGTTACCGCCGTGTTTCGCGATGGCACGGACATTTATTTTGCGCGCAACTTAATTGCGAGCACCTTGGCGTCACTACGCAGTGATCTGCCCGCCGGACTGGAGCCCAAAATGGGGCCGATCGCCACCGGCCTTGGCGAAATTTTTCTGTATACCGTGCGTGCCGAACCGGGCGTTTTGCAACCGGATGGGCGTCCGTACGACAGTACTGCATTGCGTGAAATACAGGACTGGATTATCAAGCCGCAACTGGCGCGGGTGCCCGGTGTTGCGGAAGTGAATGCGGTAGGCGGATTCCGTAAGCAATTTCACGTGACGCCAGATCCACGAAAATTGCTGACATTCGGTGTCACCATGGAGGAGGTGGTCGCGGCGCTGCAACGCAATAACCAGCACCGTGGAGCGGGCTTTGTGGAGCGTGGTGGTGAGCAGGTGCTCGTGCGGTCACCGGGGCAGTTGCAGGGTATCGAGGATATTGAGCGTGTAGTCGTGAAACCCTCGATGACTAGCAAAAAGCTGGCTTCTCCAATCACCGTTAGTGATATCGCCCAGGTCGCCATTGGTCGGGAATTGCGTACGGGTGCCGCGACGGAAAATGGTCTCGAGACGGTACTTGGAACCACAATGATGTTGCTGGGAGAAAACTCCCGCGCGGTGGCAGCAAACCTGGCTAGGGCGCTCGAAAAAGCACAGTCATCGCTACCAGAGGGAGTGATTGCCGAACCGGTATACGACCGCACCAATCTGGTAGATAGTGCCATTGCCACCGTACAGAAAAATCTTCTCGAAGGTGCATTGCTGGTTATTGCTGTGCTGTTTGTAATGCTCGGTAATTTCCGTGCGGCACTGATTACCGCGGCAGTGATTCCACTGGCGATGTTGGCGACCCTGACCGGCATGGTGGGAACGGGTATTTCGGCCAACTTGATGAGCCTTGGTGCACTGGACTTCGGCCTGATAGTGGACGGTGCAGTGATTATCGTGGAAAACACCGTGCGTCGTTTGGCACAGGCAAATCACGGGCGGAATACACCATTACCCCTGCAGCAGCGTCTACACGTGGTATTCACCGCGACCAATGAAGTGATTCGACCCAGCCTGTTCGGGGTACTGATCATTACGCTGGTATATATCCCTCTATTTTCCCTTACCGGTGTTGAGGGGAAAATGTTTCACCCGATGGCGGCTACCGTGGTAATGGCGTTGCTCGCGGCAATGGTATTTTGTTTTACCTTGGTACCAGCCGCGCTAGCGGTCTTTTTGCGTGGCCCTGTTCGCGAAACAGAAAACCCGGTAGTACGCGGTGCGAAAAGCCTGTACCGGCCGATACTTCAGGCGGCGATGCAGTTGCGTTGGTTCGTGCTGTCCATGGCGCTATCGCTGGTGTTGTTTTGTGGCTGGCTGGCAACAACCCTTGGCTCCGAGTTCGTGCCGCAACTCAATGAAGGTGATATCGCCACGCACGCGTTGCGTGTGCCGGGTACAGGGCTGGAGCAATCCTTGGCGATGCAAAAGCAACTGGAGGAGGCTCTGGCGACGGAGCCGGAAATTGCGCGTGTATTTTCGCGTATTGGTACTTCGGAAGTGGCGACAGACCCGATGCCACCCAATGTTTCCGACACCTTTATTATTCTCAAACCCAAATCAGAGTGGCCCGACCCCAAGCTATCCCGGGATGCATTGATCCAACGCCTGCAGCAAACGATCGAGTCGGTACCGGGTAACAACTATGAATTTACCCAGCCGATTCAGATGCGCTTTAACGAACTGATCTCTGGCGTACGTGCGGATGTTGCAATCAAGGTTTTTGGGGATGACTTAGCGCAGTTGCGCCGTTCGGCTCAGGAGATTCTTGCGGTCGTCAATCGTATTCCCGGAGCGTCAGATGTGCGGGTTGAGCAGGTGGATGCATTGCCGGTGCTGTCCATCGAACCCCGGCGAATTGCCCTGGCGCAGTATGGGATGGATGTGAAGGCCCTGCAGGACTATGTGTCTACTGCGATCGGCGGCAGCCGGGCCGGACTCATGTATTCTGGCGATCGTCGCTTTGATCTTGTGGTGCGCCTACCGGAACCATTGCGCGAGGACACCGAGGCGTTTGGGTCTCTACCGGTGGGCTTGCCCGGTGGTGGTTTCGTACCGCTGGAAGAAATTGCGCAGATCCGCTGGCTGCAAGCACCCGCACAGGTCAGCCGTGAAAATGGCAAGCGCAGAGTGGTGGTCACTGCCAATGTACGTGGTCGCGACCTCGGGTCATTTGTTGAGGAGGTACAGCAAAATGTTGCCAGTTCAGTAGCGCTGCCAGCAGGCTATTGGCTGGACTATGGTGGTACCTTTGAGCAGCTAAAGTCCGCTGGCAAGCGGCTTTCGTTTGTCGTGCCGATGACCCTGTTGATGATTTTACTCTTGCTTATGTTGGCATTTGGCAGTTTTAAAGATGCACTGATTATTTTTACCGGTGTGCCACTGGCGCTGACCGGCGGTGTGTTGGCCTTATGGCTGCGAGATATGCCACTGTCGATCTCTGCCGGAGTGGGCTTTATTGCGCTTTCCGGTGTGGCGGTGCTGAATGGTCTGGTGATGTTGTCGTTTATTCGCGAGCGCTGGCGCGAGAGCGGTGAGCTGTATACATCCATTGTAGACGGCGCCATGTTGCGTCTGCGTCCGGTGTTGATGACGGCGCTGGTCGCGAGTCTCGGGTTTGTACCTATGGCCCTGAATACCGGTACCGGTGCGGAAGTTCAGCGTCCACTGGCGACAGTAGTGATTGGTGGGATCATTTCCTCGACGCTGCTGACCCTGGTGGTACTACCGGTCCTGTACCAGTGGGTACATGGTCGCCTTCGCAAGTTTTCTCAGTTGGCTGCGGAAGCATAGCCGTTGTCAAAAGCCAGAGTGGCCGATAGAAGTCTGTTGCTATAGATATGGATGGAGAGAGATTTCTTTAAAAGATGGGTCGTCTCGGCCGGATGGCCCATCCGTAAAGCCACCTGTAAAGGCAGGCGCGCTGCGGGTAAAGCATAGCGCGTGTCAGGTCTCTCCTGTTACGCCTTGCATATTGCCCCTTGCCCCTTGCCCCGCCCCCGTGCTCTACAGGCTACGCCCCGTGGTCAGCCCTTGTTCTCAGTGCCTCGTCCGCGTAGTTTTGATTTGCAAGAAGGGACGCTTTTAAGCAGGAAGTGATATGAAAATTTCGGTGATACCTACAGTCAGGCTTTTGTTGACTCTACTGGCACTCACGTTCATGGGGGCGTGCGATGTGAAAACGGAACAGCAACAGCAGATTGGTGTAAATGGCAGTATTCAAGGAAGTGGCGTCACCCGTGAAAACACCTCGGTTATCGTCACCGCTGCAGATGGCCGTAGCCTGCGGATAACTCCGTATGGCGATGGAATTGTCCGTATGCAAGCCACGCGTGCCGACGAACGTGTTTTCTCCGATAGTCACTATGCCATGGTGGAGCGCCATGATTGGCCTGGCGAATTTGCCATGGAGCGCCGCGGCGAAACGTTGATCCTACGCACCGAAGAACTCGAGGTGCAGTTGGATACCATGACACTCGCTGCGAGTTTTCACCACTTGAATGACACGGTACCCGTATTGCGTGAAGAATCGCCGGTCCGATGGCGTGATAACGAAATCCTTGTGTCTTTTGTGGCAGATGCGAGCGAACATTTTACAGGCCTTGGTCATGGCTATTTCGGTCGTGCCGAAAGCGTCGATCTACGTGGTGAAGTGATACATCGGAATTACGGCAGCCGGCAAATTGAACAGGCGCCTCTAATTGTACCCTTTTACCTTTCCAGTAAAGGTTACGGAGTCTTTTTGAATAGCACCTTTCCCAATCGATTTAGCTTTGCCGCCGGTGGTGATTATTCCATGGCCATAGAAACCCACGGTTTTGATGCGCGTATGGATTATTTCTTTATCGGGGGGCGGCAACTGGCCAGCGTGCTTGACCACTATACACAACTCACCGGCAGACCCCGTCTGCCGCAAAAAGCCATGTTTGGTTTGCAGCTCTCCGATAAGGGGCACGATCACAATTCTGCGACACCCTCCGATGAAACATGGTGGAAGCGGAAAATTACCGAGCACCGCGCGGCAGGTTACCCACTGGATCATGTCGTTAACGACAACCGCTGGCGCGCGGCAGGAGGGAAGCGTTGTGAGTCGAAGTTGGAGTGGGATCCCGAACGCTACCCGAACCCGTCTGCTTACGGGCAGTGGCTCACCGAACATGGGCTGGTGATAACGCTGGATTTCAATCGCTGCATCGGGCAGTTCACGGCCGGTTGGGATGACGCATTTAACCTGCCTAACCCCGGAGAAATCGACTTTAAAGAGAGTGCACCAGATCTCACCAACGATAAGTTCCGCAAGTGGTTCTGGCAGTCGTTCCACAACAACGCGTTGAAACCCGCAGATGGCTATCCCGGCGACGCGTTGTGGATCGATGAGTTTGATGAGCAGGGCGCCGCCCCGAAAGACATGATTTTGGCCGATGGCCGCAGCTCAGCAGAAATGCGGAATTATTGGTTTTTCTTTATTGCACAGTCGCTGGTGGCAGACGGCTGGGATAAGGCGGACCTGAACAAGCGCCCTTATGTCTGGGTGCGTGGTATGACCGCGGGCGCACAGCGCTATGCAACACTCTGGAGTGGCGATATTTACCCCGATAACAAGGATATGGCACATACAGTGCGCGCTATGCAGTTGGCTGGCCTGTCCGGTTTTCCATACTGGGGACACGATGCGGGGGGCTTTTACGACTGGGAGGCTGCCCACGGGCCCGACGAAGATCTCTACCGGCGCTGGGCAATGGCCCTCGGCGCCTTTTCACCAATCTGGAAGCCGCACGGTATGGGGCAATCGCGTTGGCCGCTGGACCGCAGTGGTACATCGCAGGCTGTGGCGAAGCAATTTACAGCGCAGCGCTATGAATTGATGCCCTACCTCTACTCCAGTGCACATATGGCTGCGCAGAGCGGGTTGCCCATAGCTCGGGCAATGCTGTTGGATTACCAGCACGAAGCGCTAGCCTGGCAATATGACCTTCAATATATGTGGGGAGATTCAATACTGGTCGCGCCCCAGATTGAGGCCGGTAAAGCTTACTCAGTATGGCTACCGCCCGGTAACTGGTACACCTTCGATCAGAAACCGGCTCCCCAGCAGGGGGGGCGCGAGATAACGGTTAATCCTGAGTCTGGTGAATTGCCTTTGTTCGTCAAGGCCGGTGCGATTATTCCGCAGCGGGAGTTTGCGCTCAGCACTGCATTTATCGACAAGCAGGCACTCGAGCTGATGGTGTTTGCCGGTGCTGACGGTAGTTTCGAGCTGGTGGAAGATGATGACGTCACTGAGGCTTACCGCATCAGCGGAGAGAAAATGACAACTCGCATCCAATACCTGCACAACCGCCAAGAGCTCACTATTGCTGCCGCTGAGGGGACGTATATGGGAGCACCTCTAAGTCGCGATCTTTCCCTGCGCCTGCTGGGTATCGACTCTGCTGCACGGGTGCTGGTCGATGGGCGAGCTGTTCCGTTTCAGTATGAAAATGGCGAAGTCACCGTGCTCATCGACGATGTGCCTATGGGCGAGGGCCTGACAGTACGCGTGGAAAGTTAGCCCGCTTATTGGTTTTTCAGCGACAAACGGGTCATGTAGACTGCCAGCCAGAATCTTCCAAGGGTGAGACCCGGCGACATTTCGCCGGGCACAATTCAGAGAAAGACGTTTGGCCAAGAAATCGAAAACAGCATTTGTCTGCAATGAATGCGGAGCCGACTACAGCAAGTGGGCCGGGCAGTGCAGTGCCTGTGGGGCCTGGAATAGCCTCAGCGAAGTGCGCCTCGGCCCCGAGCACACCGACAGTCGCGCGGCCAATTTTACCGGCGCCCAGTCGGGCTATGCCGGTGCGGCGGGTCAGGGTAAGGTACAAAAACTCTCGGAAATTGATCTCAGTGAGTTACCGCGCATCCCCACCAATGCCAGTGAGCTGGACCGCGTGCTGGGTGGTGGGCTGGTGCCGGGCTCGGTAGTGTTGATGGGTGGCCATCCCGGCGCGGGCAAGTCCACGGTGCTGTTGCAGACGCTGTGCCACCTCTCGCAAAGCTTGCCGGCCCTGTATGTAACCGGTGAGGAATCCCTGCAGCAGGTTGCCATGCGCGCGAAGCGGCTGGGCTTACCCGCGGACCACCTGCAGATGCTGTCGGAAACCAATGTCGAACAGATTTGCCTCACCGCCGGTGAAGTGAAACCCAAGGTGATGGTGGTCGACTCGATTCAGGTGATGCATATGGCCGAGGTGCAGTCTGCCCCCGGTTCCGTGGCGCAGGTGCGAGAAAGCGCGGCCTATTTAACACGCTTTGCCAAACAGACAGGTACTGCGCTCATTCTCGTCGGACACGTCACCAAAGACGGTACCCTCGCCGGCCCGAAGGTGCTGGAGCATATTATCGACTGCTCCATCATGCTTGAAGGCACCCACGACTCCCGCTTCCGCACCCTGCGCGCGCACAAAAACCGTTTCGGTGCGGTGAATGAGCTTGGCGTATTTGCGATGACCGAGCAGGGTTTGAAAGAAGTCTCCAACCCTTCCGCGATTTTCCTGCAGCGCGCCGATGAAATCGCCGCGGGCTCGGTGGTAACTTCCGTTTGGGAGGGCACTCGCCCATTGCTGGTAGAGTTGCAAGCGCTAGTGGACGACAGCAGCCTCGGCAACCCGCGTCGGGTCGCAGTGGGGCTCGATCAGAACCGCTTGAATATGCTACTCGCGGTCTTGCATCGCCACGGCGGCGTGTTAGTCGGTGATCAGGATGTGTTTATCAACGTGGTCGGCGGCGTAAAGGTGATGGAAACCAGTGCTGACCTCACCCTGTTGATGGCAGTGGTCTCCAGCTTCCGCAACCGCACCCTCGATCGCGAACTGATGATCTTCGGCGAAGTAGGTCTCGCCGGCGAAATTCGCCCTGTACCTTCCGGCCAGGAACGCCTGCGTGAAGCCGCCAAACACGGCTTCCGCAAGGCCATTGTGCCCGCGGCGAATCGTCTGAAGGATGATATCGAGGGGATGCAGGTAATACCCGTGAAGACGCTGTCCGAAGCGTTGGATGCGCTCGACTTAGGTTGATTTGGTGCAATGGGAGATGTGAGAGCGGGCGCCCTTTGGGGAGCGCGAGGATGTCCTATTAGCCCCGGAAATTCTCCAAGTCGCCTTCGTCGACACAGCTAAAGAAAAAGCCGGCGAGTCGCCGGCTTTCTAAGATCAAAGTTGATGGATTATGCACCAGGGACGGAGCTAACTCCCTGGCCCGGTTTTCCTTCAACCTTGTAGATGCTGAGGTTGTAATCGCCGGTACGGAACTGGCCGTTACCCGTCTCATCAAGTGGGAACAGGGTGGGCTGGCCGTTTTCGTCGTAGCCGAAGCTCAGCAAGTTAGGTGCGCTGACTTCCATACGATAAGTGCCGTTCTCCGGAAGTTCCGCATCAATCAGCAGGGCATCGAAGCCTTCAAAATTCTGGAAGTTTTGCGCCACCAGAGTCGAGCTGCCATCTGTATTCTCAAGGAACAGAGTGATGGCACCGATGACTGGATCGCCAACCGGTACGTCAAAGCCATTAAATTCAGCACTCACCACGTCGCCGGCTTTTGCATTAAATCGATAGGCATCAATCTCACCCGACTGGCTGATTTCACCGCGGATTAATGCTTCGCGGATATCCAGACGACCATCGGCGTTATCACCATCGAGAATAGTGTTGGGTGCCACTACCCGACGCAGATGTACCTTCTTGTTTTTGCCGGTTACTGACGTTTCGCTGACCAGGCGGCTACGCTCGCCCGCGACCAACTTAATCACCGAGCGCTCGGAGAAGAAGCGATCACTGCTGGTGCTGCCGGAGAGTCCCAGGCCTACGCTCGCGCCGGATGCCATGGTGTGCAGTACTGCCTCATCACCCGCGATCGGACCATCAAAAACCGGGAAAAACGCCAGTGGTGAAGGCACTCCGGTCGTCGGAATGCCATTGCCTGGAGAGCCAAACGAGTCGTGATGACGCAGGCCCAGATTATGGCCGAGTTCGTGCGCACCGGTATTGGATGCCTGATTTACCACGGCGGTGGAAAGCGTTGCTGCAACATCACCATTTTCCAGCGGAACACCGGAAATATCGCTTAGGAAGTTACCCGACGGATCCAGTTGCGCCAGTACCTGCCACAAATTGGCATCGACAAAGGCGGAGTCGTCACGAATTTGGTTGCCAATATCAATGCTCTGCGCGCGGCCGAACAAAATGCCATTGCCGAAGTCGATGCAGACATCTTGCTCGCATTCAAAGTTTAGGGTCGAGTAAACGCCAGAGGCGGGGGGTGTTTGGGTGAACTCGATATCAAAACCGGTATAGTCAGCTTCAATACGACGCTGAATTTCATCGCGTTCCGCTTGCGAATATTCATAGCTTGGGAACTGGAGCAATTGGCCTCCGAACACAACAGCCGAGAAAACCGGCGAGCTATTGTTGAAGTCCAGATATACCACTTGAGTGCCGTCTGCACTCTTGCTCAAACCCTGTGAATGGTTATTTTCACCGGTGCTTGAGGAATTTACATTTGCCTGAGTATTCGCGTTGGAATTTGCGCCATCCAGAATCGCTTGTACCTGTGCAGTGGTCCAACCGCGGCGATCAGCGCAGCCGGCACCACCGCAGTCGTCAGTGATTACCGGAAGGGAAGTTGGGAGCTCAACTGCGGGTGTCTCTGCGTGCGTAAAGCCAGCAGCGACGGCAAGTAGGGATGAAAAAGTCAGCCTATAAAGGGACATAAAAAACCTCCAATGTTTTATTTTTGTTTCTCAAGCTAGTACAAAAGTCCAATATTTCAGTTTTTGCGAAATATTTGTACGCTGGCAAGGCTACTATAGATTTCCCGCCGGGCACAAAGATTTTTCGTTTGCCGGCGGCGCGTGCGGAGGGGCCCGTTGTTGCCATCCACAGCCTGTTGGGTATCGAGCAGGCATAAAAAAGCCGGCTGAGTAATCTCAGCCGGCTTTTGCTTGGGGCGTTTACTAGGGACTTTTCTGGCTATTTCGTCAGTCGCAGCATGACCTGCATCATCTTTTTCGCCACATTGCCGTAGGGCGGCATTAGTAGCTTCAGCGGATCAAGCGGCCCCTGGTAGAACACCGGGCGCAGTTTGGAGAAGGTGAGGAAGCCTTCGTAGCCGTGGTAGTGACCCATGCCGCTCTCGCCCACGCCGCCGAAGGGAATATCGTGCTGGCCTACATGCAGCACCGCGTTGTTCACGCTGACGCCGCCGGACATCACGTGGTCGATATAGTAATCGCGCAGGCCTTTATCGTTGGTGAAGGGGTAAATCGCCAGTGGGCGGTCGCCGCCATTGATATAGCTGGCCACTTCCTCGCGATTTTTGTAGGTCTTGATCGGCAATAGCGGGCCAAAAATTTCCCGCTTCATCACGTCCATCTCTTCGTTGACGTTGATCAGCAGGTGCGCGGGGAATTTTTTCAGCGGATCTTCGCGGCTGCCCTGGCCATCGGTCAGATCAATGGTAGTGGCACCCTGCGCGGTGGCGTCATCCAGGGTTTGCCAGATGCGCTGGAAGGAGCGCTCGTCGATGACCGAGGTGTAATCCGGGTGCTGGATATCTGGGTAGCGCTTTTTGAATACCTGCTTGGCCTTCTCGACAAAGGCATCCACTTTGTCTTCCGGCAGCAGCAGGTAATCGACGGTGGTGCAGATCTGGCCGGCATTGAACAGTTTCCAGAAAAGCACTCGCTCAACGGCGGTCTCGGTGCTGTAGTCCGGGCCGACAATGGCCGGTGACTTGCCGCCCAGTTCCAGTGTCACCGGAGTCAGGTTGGCTGCGGCGGCTGCCATTACCTTGCGGCCGGTGACGCCGGAGCCGGTAAAGATCAGGTGGTCAAACTTGAGCGTGGAGAATTCGATACCCACGCCGCCGGTTTCCTCCAGGAAGACCAGCTTGTCGGCCGGGAAGTAGTCGCCGCTGATACGCTGCAGCAGTGCGGTCAGGTGGCGGGAGTTTTCCGACATTTTCACCATGGCGCGGTTGCCGGCGGCGAAGATGTTAATTAGCGGTCCGAAGGACAGGTTGATCGGGAAGTTCCACGGCACGATTACGCCCACCACACCCAGCGGCTGCGGGATCACCTTGGTGGAGGATGTAGGGAAGGCAGCGAAATCGGTGTGGCGGCGCTGCGGCTTCATCCACTTTTTCAGGCGCTTCATGGTGTCCTTGATGGAATCCAGCGCGGGGAAGATTTCTGCAAACAGGGTTTCGTGGTGTGAGCGGTTACCGTAGTCAGCACTCACTGCCTCTACCAGTTCGTCCTGATGGTCGCGGATCATACGCGCCAGCGCCTTCAGGTCATTGATGCGCTCTTCGCGGCTGGGCGCGGGATTGGCCAGGTAGGCCTGGCGCTGGCTGTCCAACAGGGATTGCAGGCTGCTGGCTTGTTGATTTTCGATTGCTTCGGCGATCTCGGTCATGCTTGTGGCTCGACTGGATTTGGTTATTGAAATAGTTCCGATCTGGGTTTGATTGTACGGAAGTATGCTTGCTTACTTAGGGATATTGCGGACGGATTTCGAAAATACGAGGGGTTGAGCCGCCGAAATTACCCCGACGACAGTGTGGGACTGACGCCGGAATTTGCGACCTATTGGTCAGCTTCGTTGGCTGGTACTGTGGAGGTGTTAGTCCTCTGTTCTGTGGGTATCCTCCTGGCCGAGCGTGGCCAGGGCGGCAAGCAGTGGCGAGATGCGCGCCTCGCTCAGCTCGAGCGCGATTGCATCCAGTTGCTGCTGCATATGGCTGCGTTCGCCCGGCAGGTTCATCGGCTCCTCTTGCAGCGGTATCGGCAGTGGTCCGGGCGCCGGAGCCATGTTTGGCGTGTCCGGGAGATCGGGGCTGGCCGCTGGCCGTTCGAAATCACCGAACAGGGAGTTGACGCGGTAGCCACCGAAGTCTGGATCCAGTGCCAGTGGGCTGGATTTGGCACTGCTGCCGCTGCCTGTATCGATACTGAGGTCGTTGCTGAAAGTCCGTGACCAGTCATTGGGAAAGCGCTTGCCGTCCACCGGGCCGAAAGCGGGGTCGAAGTTGCCCCCGTTGCGCCCCCCTTGCAGGTTGGCGCTCACATTTTGGGTTTCCGCAGAAATGATCCGACCGTGCATTTGCGCACTTTGCCGCTCCCATTCGCGGGGTGACTCTATGTAATCCGGGTGCAGGTCCGACAGGGTAATGTTGTCCACATTTGGACCCGGGTTGAACAGATCGATCTCATTTTCGTCGCGGTTATTGTCCGGGTTCTGGTCCGGGCCACTGTCGCCATCGTCAGTGATCGCTGCGGTGTTATCAATTTCCTGTACTCTCGGGTCGAGCGGGTAGTCGATGGTGACCGCGAACTCGATACTCCCAGTTTCGCCCGGGGCCAGGGTGCCTACGTCAAACGTAAACGTATTACCGTTTTGTACCCAGCCGGGCGTAGAACTGGCTCTGTCGAAGCTGGTATTGGGCGGTAAAGTTTCACTGATCACCACACCGGTCGCGGTGGTAGTACCGCTATTGCCGTAGTTCAGTGTATATACCACCGTATCGGTGGGGCCGGGCTCTCCGCCACTATTGGACTTGTCGACAAACAGGTCGATATAGGTGATTGCGAAGTCTTCGCTATCGGTATTGTTGTCCGGTGTCGGGTCCGGTCCGTTGGATCCATCATCGGTGACTTCGACGGTATTGGTTTGCGTGGGAATGGTGACGGGCACTGAGTCCGCTACCACTCCGGTCAAGGTCAGGGTGACGGAATCACCCGCCGCAAGATCACCGATATCCCAGGTCACGGTGCCTGCAGCTAAATCAATGACTCCGCCATTGCTGGCGGTAAAGCTGGCGAACAAATCGGTATCCGGCAGGGTATCGGTAATCACCACACCGGAACCATCCTGGTTGCCCTGATTGCTCACTTCGATGGTCCACTCGAGCGAATCGCCGGGGTTGGCTGGATCGGCGAACTGCTCAATTTTATCGATTACATAATCTGGAGCTGCGACCAGCGGGGTCTGTTCATTGTCTTCATTGTTGTCGGTGTTCTGGTCGGGCCCGGAGCCGCCGTCGTCTTCGATGGTTGCCGAGTTGCTGGTTTCAATAACACCATTGGGCAGGGGTTCGTCGACAATTACCGCAAACTGCACCGTGCCTTCTTCACCGGCGGCAACATTGCCGATATCCAGTGTGAACACATCACCGTTTTGTACCCAGCCCGCGCTGGAGTTGGCGGCATCAAAGCTGGTGTTGGGCGGCAGTGTTTCGGTGATCACCACACCCTGTGCATCGGCGGTGCCGTTGTTGCGGTAGGTGAGGTTAAACACCACGGCATCGCCGGGTTCTGCACTGATACCGCCATCGTCTTTGTCGATGGCCATATCCACGTAAGTAATATCGAAGTCTTCGCTATCGGTATTGTTGTCCGGCGTTGGGTCCGGTCCGTTGGCGCCGTCATCGGTGACTTCGACGGTATTGGTTTGCGTGGGAATGGTGACGGGCACTGAGTCCGCTACCACGCCGGTTAGGGTCAGCGTAATCGAGTCGCCCGCCGCAAGATCACCGATACCCCAGGTCACGGTGCCCGCAACCAGGTCAACTACCCCACCATGGCTGGCGGTAAAGCTGGCGAATAAATCGGTATCCGGCAGGGTATCGGTGATCACCACGCCGGTGCCGTCCTGATTCCCTTGGTTAGATACTTCGATAGTCCACTCGAGCGTATCGCCGGGGTTGGCCGGATCGGCGAACTGCTCGATTTTGTCGATCACATAATCTGGGGCTGCGACCAGTGGGGTCTGTTCATTGTCTTCGTTGTTGTCGGTGTTCTGGTCGGGACCGGAACCGCCGTCGTCTTCGATGGTTACGGTGTTGCTGGTTTCGATGACGCCGGTGGGCAGGGGTTCGTCGACGATTACCGCAAACTGCACAGTGCCTTCTTCACCGGCGGCAACATTGCCGATATCCAGTGTGAACACATCACCGTTTTGTACCCAGCCCGCGCTGGAGTTGGCGGCATCAAAGCTGGTGTTGGGCGGCAGTGTTTCGGTGATCACCACACCCTGTGCATCGGCGGTGCCGTTGTTGCGGTAGGTGAGGTTAAACACCACGGCATCGCCGGGTTCTGCACTGATACCGCCATCGTCTTTGTCGATGGCCATATCCACGTAAGTAATATCGAAGTCTTCGCTATCGGTATTGTTGTCCGGCGTTGGGTCCGGTCCGTTGGCGCCGTCATCGGTGACTTCGACGGTATTGGTTTGCGTGGGAATGGTGACGGGCACTGAGTCCGCTACCACGCCGGTTAGGGTCAGCGTAATCGAGTCGCCCGCCGCAAGATCACCGATATCCCAGGTCACGGTGCCCGCAACCAGGTCAACCACCCCACCATGGCTGGCGGTAAAGCTGGCGAATAAATCGGTATCCGGCAGGGTATCGATGATCACCACGGCGGTGCCGTCCTGATTCCCTTGGTTAGATACTTCGATAGTCCACTCGAGTGTATCGCCGGGGTTGGCGGGATCTGCGAACTGCTCGATTTTGTCGATTACATAATCCGGAGCGGCAATAATCGGCGTGGTGTCTTCATCCTGGTTGTTGGTATCGTCCAGCTCGGTGCCGTTGGTACCATCGTCTGTGATTTCAATAGAGTTAAGAATTTCTTCCAGTCCCGCAGGCACCGGTTCATCAACGATCACTGCAAGTTGGATGGTAAAGCTCTCGCCGGCAACCACATTGCCTGCATCAAACTCGACGGTATTGCCATTTAATACCCAGCCGGGGGTGGAGTTGTTCGGGTCGAACGTCACAAAGTTTGGAAGTGTATCGGTGATCACCACACCCGAAGCATCGGCCGTGCCTTTGTTCTCATAATTGATGGTGTAAATCACCGTGTCCCCGGGCTCCGCGCTAATTCCGCCATCGTCCTTGGTCACGGCGAGATCGATCGCTACGATCAGTGCGCTTTCCGTGGTCAAATCAAAATACAGTCGTTCTGGATTGGAGCCGGTAGTGCCGTCTTCCAGGGAGGATGAGAATACTCCCATTTCGTTGACGGCCGTGGTGCCCTGAGCATTCGGGTCGGTGGTAACCTCCGCTTCGTAGGTAATTGTCACCAGTGTGTCGGGGCCGATTTCTGGAATATCCGCGAGGATGAAACTTGGTACCGAGCGTGATGCGAGCGTTGATATGTCGCGTGTTCCCGTAGAGTCAGATACCACAACGACGACGCTGTCCGGATCAAGATTTAGTTGGGGCGGGATACTGTCCTCGATAATCACGTCGTACGCATTGGCCGTGGCTGTCGGGGATAACTCAACGGTCAGCCGGTACTGGACAAAACTCCCTAGTTCAATCGGTGTGCCACTGATAATTTCCTTGTTGATTAGTAAATCCGGCTCCACCACCGTGATTTCATCGGTGTCCTGAATACTTGTATCGAGGGTGCCATCGCGATCGGTGTCGTAACTGAGTACTGCAGTGTTGCCCAGCGTATCGCCGGCAGTGTTCTGAGGAATATCTAGAACGCGCAATCGATACGTTAACGTCAGTGTTTCATCGATAGCGTTGTTAGTATCAGTGTTTTTTAGCGTCCCCAGGTCAAAAGTAACCTGATTGTTCGCCGGGTCATCCACGGCGACGATGCTGGATAAATCGCCCTCAATAGCGTCTGGATTACTTGCAACCACTCCGATGAGATCAATAAATTCGTAACCCTCATCGTAAGTATCGGTAATGGAACTAATCAGTTCTGCTTCGGGCAGGGTGACTATCAGCTCGAAAGTAACGAATTCGCCAATGGTGGCTTCGTCGTTGTCATTCAGGTCGTCATTCTGGCTGGTTTCAACCAGGTTTTTCTCGAACTGGGGGGCGGCAATTTGGATATCCGCAGAATCACTATCGACATAGTCATTCAGCCCGCCTTCACCATCGCTACCATCGCGCTCGTTGTCGCTCCGGCCTGGAAAACTTGTCCAGTCTGTGGTGGCGGTATTGGTGATGGTTTCTCCGGCCAGGGTATTCTGGAGTGTGCCATTGATGTCGATTTGGATGAAGTCACCCGGTGCGAGTTCAAGTGTGGATCTGTCGGTTGTCCGAAGAAGATTACCCACCAGCTCGAAACTGCTACTGACGTTGGTAATGATTCCATTGCTATTGAGCAGTGCCCGCAAGCTATTTACTTCCACTTGTGCAGGTATGCGGTCTTCAAATCGCACATCATAGGCTTCACTAGCGGAGTCCCCAGTATTGGCGGTAATGGTGATGCGATAGTTCACGCCGTCCCCATTGTCTGGCGGGCTGGAAAGTTCGGTTTTCTCCACTTGTAAATCGGGTTCGACGACCGATACTGATCCTTGAATAGAAACGGAGAAATCACCCGGATCGATTTCTCCATTACCATTGGAATCAAACGTTGCCGTAGCGGTATTGATGAGGTCGGTACCGGCCTGGTTGCTGGCTACGTTCTGGGCCCTGACGGTATAAATCAGCGTGATCGAATCAGGTTCGGTACTGCCGTCCGGCGGGTTCGTCAAGTTTCCGAGAAGAAATAATATGTCTCCGGTAGTCCCTTCCGGTGGCGGAGCCAGCGTATCCGGATCGGTGAGGTCGCCTC
This sequence comes from Microbulbifer agarilyticus, assembly GCF_001999945.1. Lineage (NCBI taxonomy): Bacteria > Pseudomonadati > Pseudomonadota > Gammaproteobacteria > Cellvibrionales > Microbulbiferaceae > Microbulbifer > Microbulbifer agarilyticus. The sequence goes on along the minus strand of NZ_CP019650.1, from coordinate 3,730,670 downwards.
GGTCCGAAGTAATAGGCCCAGTAACAATAACCTGATCGAGGCTTACGAACTCCAGACCGGGGGGGAGGCTGTCGACAACCTGTGCCAATGGCACGTCGCCGTCCGGAATGACAAATGTGGCTTGATAAGTGGCTTCTTCGCCAATGGTTACTTCGTCAATGACATTGTCAGGTGTCTCAATACTTGATGAAATGACACGTTTTTCCTGAGCGACGATCTCTTGGGTAACAAAACTTTCGCTGCCGGTATTGGCGTAGTCGTTGGGTCCGTTGGGAGCATCGACGCCGGTACGCTCAAACTCGGAGGGACCATTGATACTGGTCCATTCTGTTGTCGCTTCGTTGGTGATACGTGTGCCGGCGACGATATCGTCATCGACGATGGCATCGACTTCGATGGTCACGGTTTCGCCCAGCAGTAAATCGAAATCCTGTCCGGGAATAGTCTCAACGGTGTTGCCGACAATTTGAAAACGATTGGTGATGTCACCGAGACTGGAGTGGATGACACTCAGATTACTGACACTATTTAATTCCGGCGGCAGTGTGTCGGTAAAGGTGGCGTCGTAAGCGTCAGTATCAGAGCTCGCAGAATGCTCGATCACGATTTGATAGGTTATTGCGTCGCCGGCATCGATAACGCCAGTCGGTGCGATAAGATCTTTACTTACCTGTAAATCGGGCTCGATGACGTTTACACGGGGGGCTGAGTCTTCCCCATGTCTTACCGGGTTGTCGACATTGTCATCGGTATCGTCCCAGAGGAATCCCGCGCGATTGTTGAGCCGATCACCACTTTGATTTTCCGAGATATTGTCGACGCGTACCTCATAGGTAATAGTGATTGTTTCCTCGACACTATTGTCGCGGTTATTGTTGGTCAGGTCGCCGAGGTCAAACGTCAGGTCGCGACCGCTTTGCGAAGGGTTGAGGCCGTCGGGGGTCAGTGGCACCGTGGAAGAAATATCTGCGGAAGAAACGGTCACATCGGTAATCTGCACAAAGGTGAGACCCCGATCGAGAATGTCCTGAATGGAAGCGGAGGGTGATTCTCCTTCTGCCAGCGTCAACGTTAACTCATAGGTAATGACTTCCCCGATCACGGCCTCATTGATGCCGTTGTTAGGCGTATTGATGCTGGTGCCAATCAGTACTTTCTCTATGGCGTTTTCGCGAATGTCCGTGGTGGCATCGTCGTCCCATTTTGGATCGTTGATGCGCTGGCCGCTGTCCTCGTCCAGGGTAAAGTTATTGCCTTCATTTACCGCAGCAAAGGAATCGATTTGAGTATTGTTGATTACGGTTTCGTTGGATCGGATGAGTGGTTCCACTTCCAGGTCGAATACGATCACCACAAGGTTGCTGCCATCATCGGTGGGTTGGCCGTTGTTGGCATCACGGCCACTCTCTAAGGCACCATTGCGATCGTTTGGGTCGCTATCCTGAGGGTCGGTCACCACAAGCCCGCTGCCAAACAGATTACCGGTGAAGGAAATGGCATCGCCGGCACCGTTAAATACTTGCAGGTTGGTGCTGCCTGCAGGGAATACAAAACCGCTGGGCAAGTCTTCCACAATTTCGACGTCAAACGCGTCGGCGCCACCCGTGTTTTCCACGGTAATTACAAATCGGACCAGATCGCCGGCGTCCACATCTTCAAGGTCGGAGTCGATGGGGAGCAGATCCAGATCCTGGCTGGTAATAGTGCCGGTCCAGGGCGCATTCCCATCCGCGGGTGTACCTGCGGGATCAAATGTCACGGGCGCGGCTGGATCCGGGTTGAGGACACCATTCGGGTTGTCGGTGGAGACTATGCCTTTGGTGATGTTCAGGTCCGGTGAAAGTACTTCCAACGGCGCGGTATCTGGGTCGAGCACCACGGTACCGTTGGTGTTGGCAATCGCCACTTGGGAAACATTGTTGATAAACAGGCCATCGGCGAAAGCGGCGTCGAGCGCTTCCACCGTAAACAAGATCTGCAGCGTGCCGCCGTTGGAGGCGTCTTGGCTGATCGGCGCGAAGCTCCAATCGATCGCGTTGTCACCAGTGCTTACCGAGGTTGTGACATTGGATGGGTCGAGGTAGCCGGGTGGGAATTCGGAAAAATCGGTATCCGGCCCAAAGCCCCACTGGTTTACTCCCGGTAAGTTGGCGCCATTGCCGGTGTCGAAATAGCTGGGGTTTGTTGCCTGGAATACCGGCAGCGGCAGGTAATCAGTAATTGTGAGCCCTTGATGGTCGAAGCTGTTCAGCTCGATGGTTACTGCAAAGGTGACCAGGTCTCCCGCGCGTACTTCATCCACATCCTCCGGTGCCGAAGAACCGTTTACTGCAAATACTTCCTTGTCTGAGTCGGCGCCGCCGATGGTGATACTTTCGGAACTGTTGTTGTTCAGGTCCTGGCCGCCGGCGGATGCCAGGTTGCCGGATAGACTCGCGGTATTGGAAATACTGTCGAGGGTGTCCACTGACGCATTGGGCGTGCCGGCCAGCGGTGCACCGATATAGTTTTCGCGGATTTCGGCCTCGTAGGTTACTACGATGGTGGTGGTGCCTTCGGTTACCGCATCGGCGAACAAGTCGCCGTCCAGTGTGCCGTTGCTACTTACGCCGCGATCAACCAGTTCCTGGCTGAGGTCAAATACAAGGTCGGTGCTGCCATCACCGGGATCGGGGTTCTCCGTCACCGTAACATTGCCGGTAGCAAAGGCATCTGGTCCGATGGTTGTGCCGTTCAAAAATAATTCGAACTCTGCAGAGCCATCCACATAGTCAAGTCCGTCGCCAAGGATGTCCCCAAGGTTGAGGTTGTCAACCTGCACATAGTCGGAAACTTGGATGGACAGTGTATACAGTACCCGGTCGCCGGGTGTCGGCCCAGACCCTCCTGCATCCTGTATGAGCTCAACTTTCTTTTGTACTGCCGTCGCCACCGCAGTAATGATGTCCGAATCGCCATCAGATATATCGGTCCCCTGATAGCTCCCTGTAACCAGCACCTGGTTGCGTACGCTCTGGTCTGCACCATCGTTGACAACTATCGGATTGCCTTCGGCATCTACGTCCGGAACATAGCCATCAAACGTGACAATAATATCGGTATCGGAAAGTGTGCCGGTCACCGGTGTCAGAAAGGTCACCACTAATTGCCCATCCACACTGGTACCCTGCGGAGGTTCTGACAGTGTGTAGTCCACTCCTTCGGTAAACGGACCCGCGGCACCGGTTACCGTGACGTTGCCCAAATAGAAAAATCCTTCGGGCACTCGGTCGGTGATCACCAGGTTCTCCACCGGAGACAAATTGGCGAGATTGACATTGACCCGCCATACCACTTCTTCACTGGGACCGGTGACGGTTTCATTGTCGTCGTTGATTGACTGGTTATCGCCATCACCGTCACGGGCCTCCTTGTCCACCAGTAGTACCGTTGGGGTGATGGTGTCGGAAACTGTCGGGCCAACTAGAGGTGGATCTACATCTGGATTGTTCAGCGGATCTTCACCGAAGCAAAACCCAGGTCGGGATGTAACTGAAATTGGCACGCCCACGATGGCACCAGCGGATTCATCGATCAGCACCGAGATATCCACGTCAAATGCGGGTTGATTCGGTGCATAGGATCCGAAAGGCAGCGTAATGGCGAGCCAGGTAGCACCCTCTACACTGTCTGCGGCCAATGGCAGTTGCCCGGATTGGGTAGTATCACAGGGGTGAAACTCCACGATGGCACCGCTGCTGTCAGTCCAGGCCCCTGCGGTAAAGGTGTAGGTTTCAAACGGCAGGTTCAATCCACCGCCGCTGACCGATTGTGGAACAAGCCCGGGGCCGAGTACGGTATCGACGATCGGCGCATAACCGGTGTCGGTACCAGTATTCTCGAAAGACACCGTAATCGTAGTGGTTTCATTGATCAGGTCTTCCGCAGGCACATCCAGAGAATTGGCCGGCCCTGCGGCCATCAATCCATCCCACTCGCCCTGCAGTAACTTTGAAAACACGATGTCGGTTTCGACATTGCCACGTTGCTGTTCTAACTCCCAGTCACCGCCAAGCCGGGCGTTGCCGGTGGCGTCGTCGGAGGCCGCCACGTCGGAACCCGTGAGCGTGGCAAACTGTTCGATAAATTGTTCGCCGGTTGCACTGAATGCGGTATTGCAGCCGTAAAGCAATATATCCGCATCTGCACTTAAGTTTGCCTGCCAGCTTTGTAATTGCGCGCTATGGCTGCCATCGCTGGATACTCGCAGCGACATGAGAGAAATTTCTTCACCCCCTATGGCAATACCCGCAGCGTCGCCATGGCTGACCAGGTGGAGCGCGTCGAATATTTGCCCGCTCTGCGAGATAAAATCGGTAACGGTTTGCAGGCTGTCATCTATGTCTATCGCTAGCAAGGTCAGGCTGCGCTCGCCAATGGTGAGGTACAGGGTGCTTTCGCCCTGCTCAACTTTGTCGGCCTGGTTGAGCAGGTCGTCCACCAGTGCCTGGGCGTCATCCAGCTGCAAGTCGATCACCACCAGCTCGTTTCGCGCGGTAGATTCTGCTGCCAGGGCCTCGTTCTCCTGCGTGTCGGCGGAGGCTGTATCGTGTGTTTCTGCTTCCTGTGCTGCAGCAGTGTCTTCGGCGACTGCTGTCAGGGAGTGGCTCGCGTCGACAGCAACGGTGGCATCCAGCAGAATCCGTTTTTCCAGGGCGCGGTGCACGCTATTTAATGGGCGGCCCTGTCGCATAATCGCTTGCGCCAGGGATGACTTGGAAAATACCTTCGATTCCATTGGGTACCTCATGTCTGTTCCGTGCGGATAGACGGATCTGCTTCTTCCACTTTGAGCGGATCATCCGTGACCGCTCAATAAACGTTTTTAAGCGTCGTTTACACGCCACTTTCGCGAATAAATACACCGGCCATACGTCGTACAAGCAGGTAGGCAAGGCTGACGGGCTCGCCGAGCAGTACAAGATGGCCAGTGCGCTGTGCAGTTGTTGGCAGCGCAGTCCCGGCTTTTGGGCTTGATGCCTCAAATTCAAAGCTAATGAGATGCAGTGCCTCGGCCGCACGTTCACGATTGTCCGTGAGCGTTTGTACCGGCCCGCCGAAGTCTGATGCGAGCACTGGATCCAGCAGGGTCTGTGATGCGATGTTTTCGATATTGCGTACATTCACCGTCACAGGGTGCCACTGGCCGCGCAAAAACAGTTTGCCGCGCTGTATGTCCTCGCCCATTTCGGATAGTCGCGAGACTTGTTGCGCCTGCGCATAGGCGCGCCCCGCGAGCGAATTCCGTTCGGCAATACTCAAAAATGGCTGGTTGAGGGTGAGGAATTGTCCGCTGTGTAACCCCGGCATTATCCAGTCAACCTTCCCGTCAACCTTGGCGAACACCTGCAGTTGTTGCTTCTGAATTTCCAACTGGCGGAGTAGTTGTTGCTTACTGAGCAGGTCCTGTAGGTACACGCCTTCCAGTGCGTCGAGATGCTCCGCGAAACGGTCGATCTGCTCGCGTTGCTGTAGCAGTCCTAACTCCGCCCGCGTGCGCTGGATGCGGTATTCGAGCTCGTCGTCGTGCAACTCCGCAATAACCTGGCCTGCACGAACAAATTCACCGCGCGTGAACAGGATTTCGCGTATCTGGGCGTTCGCGGGTGCCATCAGGGTTTGCTGGTTTACGAAATGGGTGCTCGCTGGCAGCTGTACCGGCCAAGGTAGCGGTGTGAGCACTATGGCAATGAGTGCTGCAATACACCAGAGGCTGGTGGGGCGAAACATTTGCAAAATGCCTGTGCGAGCCAGAGTTGAATTTCCCATCTCACGTGGCGGTAAAGAATCCTTCATACTTCGATATTCCTCCGCTTCGCCCCTAGTGGAGTGTGCAGATTTGAGCTGTCGTTGTCGTTGCAGGTGCGACCAGAATCCTTGAACCTCCCGCACCGTGGGCAGAGCAAGAAGCAGGCCGATACACAGGAAAAACAATAGGACACCGGCGGCTTTGAACAGTAGCTGGTAGGCGGCGTAACTGATCGCCGCGAAAATTAAAAGACGATAGATGAGGCTGGCGAGCCCGAACATCCCCAGGAGTTTCTGTTTGGGGTTGGTGGGCAGGGAGGTATCGCGAAGTAATAGCCCCCAGCACCATTGCCGTAATGTGTTGGAGGCAGTCTGTTGCAAATTTTTTTCCCGCAGGAAATCACTCAACAGGTAATAGCCATCAAATTTCATCAGCGGATTGGCATTGACCAGCAGTGTGGTCACTATTGATGTAGTGAACAAATAAAACATCAATGTGCGCAGCGCGCCGTCGTCTGCGATACACCAGATGAGTGCGGCAGCAACGCCAAGACTTAACTCAAACGCAACCCCGGCAGCGGAAATATGCAATCTTGCCTTGCGCGGCAGGCGCCAGGCATCGGTAATTTCGCTGTACATTATTGGCATCAATACGATGAGCCCGACCCCGACACTATTTGCGCGGATGCCGTAAAGTCGCGCGACACTGGCATGACCAAGCTCGTGAAACAAACTCAATAGCAGGTAGCAAGCGAAAAACAGCAGCCCGCCAACAGGGTTCCAACTTGCACTGAAGTAGGCAAGGAATTCTGCGCGATGCTGGCCGATGGATATCGCGCAGAAGAGCGCAGTAACAATCAGGGCAAAGTAAAATGGGGGCTGTGCTGTTGCCCGGGCAAGTGGGCTTAACAGGCGGCTACTCAACTGTGGGGTGAATAATGCTCGGCGAAAAAAGAGCATTTTTTGCAACTGGCCAAGGCCGCGTTGCATGGCGGTGATCTGCGCACGTTTTTGTGCAAGTTCGTCACTGCTGCATTGCAGTAGTTCATTGTCACTGACAAAGCGAAAAATACTCTCGATTTGCTGCGGCGAAACCTCATAACCCTGTTGCTGGGACAGGGTGACAGCAATTGTCTCCGCACTTCCCAGTCGCCACTGCTGCAAGGTTAAAAGCTCCAGCTCCCCCAGTTCCAGGTACTGCCCGCGCAGCGGGTCGTACAGCAGCCAGGTTTGCGTAAAGGGATCTTCATCCACCCGGTGAAACTGCAAGTCGGGTCGCAAGGGTGGCCAAGCGCTATCGGCAGCGTGCGGTGGTGGCTGGTTGCTGATCGATGTTTGGGACACTGGTGTATTTACCTCATGCCAGCGCTAGATACCGAGCCAGCGGCGTGCGGTGCTGATTGGTCGGCGCAGGAGGTAATAGGCGAGCGGCACCCGCGCACCGTATATGCGCGCGTGCCCCCGGGTGTTGATCTTGATGTTTAGCTGGTCCTGCTCAATGGTCGCTAGCAGGCGGTAGCTGGCAGGCTGGTTTTCGCCCTCACTGGTGAGCAGGCTGTGATAATTCAGATAGCCCTCGACCGGGGAGAATGGGTTGGACTCTGCGTAAAACACCACTTGCGCCTTGTTAGGTAGCGCGATGGCGTCACTAGTGGGGAGGTTGATTTGGATCTGGCGCGCATGGGGTTGCACGATTTCCATGACTTTTTCCCCGGCGCGAATACGCCGCCCAATCCATTCAGCGGGGTCGGTATAAATGGCCACACCAGCGCTGGGTGCCCTGACCCGGGTTTTTTCCAGCTGAGATTGTTGGAACTCCAGGTCCAGTTTGCGGATCGATAAGTCGGTTTCGGCCTGGGCAAGTTTGTATCCGGCGGATGCCTGTTGAAAGTTGTATTGGCGAGTCATGCGCAGGCGTTCGTTGTAGAGCGCGATTTCCTGCTGCACCCGGTCAATCTCAGCGGTAACCTCTGCATCTTCGAGGGTAAATAGTAGTTGGGCGTTAGCGACGCGGGCGTTCGGGAGTACATCGATCGAACGAATCACCCCATCGGTGCGCGCAGATACGATCCTGGGGTCAACGGCGGCCAGGCTGGCGGGGGCCAGCACACTCTGGCGCACTGGGAACAAACAGGTGGCGAGGAGCAGGGCGGAAACAATCAGTGGGCGCCGCTGGATCCAGCGGCGTAGTGAGAATGATTCTGTCCCACGTAATGCGAGCAGCGCCTGGCGTACCGCGGCGGTCAACTCTCGGAAAATTTCCTGCTCCTGTTGCGAGAGCGGGTGCCGGCGCAGGAGTGCCAGGCAGCCTAGGTCTACTTTTTTGTCCGAGCGTGTATTGGTGATTGAGTCTATCGGCATCAGCACCAGAAGCTGGTCGCTCTTGCAGACGGTTTTATCGCTACCCTGCGGCTCAATTGGCTGTGGGCGAGAAATTTCCAGTTCTAGCGGAGCCTGAGCCTTGCTCCGCTGGATATTCTCGCGCACCAGGGTTTGCCACTGCTGGGCATCGCTGGCCGAAGTGTCCACCGTACTTACATTGGAGGCAGCGATCAGTGTCAGTTTTGTGCCGGAGAAAAACAGGCAGGTGTCGAAATTCAGCAGGAACTGGCTATCGCTGCAGGCAATCTGCGCAACTTGGGAAACCGTAGTTGCCTGGCGCAGGTTTTTTTCCAGTGCCAGAAAACTATTAAGCCGTTTCAGCAGGCGCGCGTCCACTAGTTGCCCCCGCCTTGTTGCGAGGAAATTTTGCCGAGAGTATTGCCGCCATCCTGCCCAAAATGAAATTGCGCTTCGCCGCTCATGCCAGAGATCAACAGAGTATCGACTGTCGCCCTCTCGCTGTTTGTTTCGATTGTGCCGATTACGCGGACGGTGCGGGTGACCGGGTCCACCAGTGGCACGATGCGTTGCACTTGGGCGCTATAGGTGCGGCCGGTCTCGTTAATGGTGACGAGGAAAGTACTATCGAGTGTGAGTTGCTCAAGCCAGTTGGAAGGAACGATGGCTTCGACCTCAAGCGCACGATTGTCCACCAGTTCGAACAGCGGCATACCCACTTCGGCGCGTTGGTGTGGCTCAGCGCTGCGAGTAATCACAAAACCATTGAATGGCGCGCGCACTTCACAGAATGAGTGGCGGTGTTTCAGTACTTTGGCATTGGCGACGGCCTCGGCTAACTGCGCTTCGCTTTGTACGAGCTCCAGCTCGCTGATGTTGCCGCCCAACTGTTTGAGCGAAACATTGGCATTGAGTTGTCGGCGGGCGAGGTCCCGTTGGGATTCGGCACCTTCCAGTTCTGCTAGCAGTTCAGTGCAGTCGAAGCTTGCGAGCAGGTCGCCTTTGCGGAAGCGGTCCCCCGCGCGCAAACGCACTTCGGTAATCCGGGCGGCGAGTTCACTGGAAAGTTGAACTTTGCTGAGCGCATTTAATTTTGCGGGCGCGGTGAATGGTTGGGCCGAGCACAGGCTGGCGCTGAGCAGGCAGCCAAAAACAGCAACCGCGACGCGGAAGAGTAGCGAATTGTTCATTGCAGTTACCACAAGTACATCCTCGCAGCGCCTATGGAGTTACCAGTGAGCGGCCGCTGCGCCATCTTCTTTTAATTCCGCTTCCCGTTGCTCTACGCCCTCCGGGCTGTATCCACCAATCGGCAGCAATTCGATACTGCCGCTTTGGGTGCGCATGTCAGCCACTTGCTGTTCAATCAAGGCCAGTGGCTGGCGGTAGTCGATATAGAACTCTGGCTGGAAGCCGACGGCGTTACTCAGGCGTCCATTGGCGCTGCGCCAGTCGGCGTAGCTAACGTCGCGTCGCACATTGGACAGCAGTGCCTGGGTGTTTGCGTGAATACTTTCCAGCTCGGTGCCCTGGCTGGACTGCCAGCGGGCGTAGGATTGGCTGGCGAGGGCGCTGTCGATGTCGGCCATTTCTATGGCGTAGCTGTGATTGAGGCGCGCGCGATGCATGTGGCTATAGGCGAGATCTACCTGCGTCAGTACGGCAACGGTCAGTGCGGCGCGGCGCACGTCACCCAGTCGCTCATTGTCCCGGGCGTAGCCAATCAGGTCGCGCCCAGCGACCACGGTACCGAGCAGGTCCCAGGTGAGACGCAGGCTGCTTTCCGCCCAGTCGTTGTAGAGCAGGTAACTGTTGTCGTCGTAGAAATAGCCGGTGCGCAGTTCCAGTCCGGGAAGTAGCTGCAAACATGCCTTGCGGATTTCAGTGGCGGCGATGCGCTGGCGGTAATCTTCTTCGAGGAGTTCCGGGCGGTTGCGCAGGCTGTATTGTTCAAGCTCTTGTATGTCCAGCTCGGCAAAGGGGCTGCGCAGAATGTCGCTATGTCCGGCACTGACGCTGAACGGTGTTCCGGGGGGGAGCCCCATGAGTGAGGCCAGTTCCATCTTGGCGCTGTGCATATCCCCTTCGAGCGCTAGTAACTGTTGCATCAGGTCCAGCAGGTCGCGGCGATAGGCGAGGCTGGCCTCGGTCTGGCGCAGCCCACGTTCGGCACTCTTGCGGGATCTTTCCAGCGCAGTGCGGGTTTGTGCGATCAGCGCCGGCAGCTGTTCCTCTGCACGCTGTGCCGCTGCGGCCATCCAGAAGGCGTATTCCACATCCATGATGACGTTGTGCATCAACTTGCGCTGGCGTTCGATCGCGATCATCACGCCATCGGCTGCCTGCTTGGCAGACAGGTAATTGATACCAAAGTCCAGCACGTTCCACGACAGTTCTAACCCGGCGGTGCTGTAGGTCTTGTCCAGAGAAGTGGACTGGGCGAGCGATTCGTTGCCGTTCACATCCTCGCTGCTGGCGAAGTGCTGCTTGTTGCGATGGTTGTAGCCGGCACTGGCGGCAATTTCCGGCAGCATGTCCCAGCGCGCCAAGCTCAGGTTGCGATTGGCAACCACTGCCTCCATCAGTTTTAGGCGGTTGTCCATGTTGTAGGCAATGGCGCGCGCGATGGCCTCATTCAGATTGACGGGGTCGGTAACCGGTTCCTGATTACTAAACGCGGTTTGCCAGTCACCACTGGCTCGCTGGTCAATGGTGGCGTCATCCATGGCGACGGGTTTCACCGAGCAGGCGGTCAGGGTCGCGAGGGAAAGGGAGAATGACACTAGAGCAGCCACAAATTGTGCCTGACGCATAACGCTGAGTCCTTTAGGTACTTATTGACTACTTGCGCGCGGTACATCTACGCCAGCTAAATCTAGTACAAAGGTGCGTAAATGCAGCTTGAGGCCGGTTTCTTGGGAGCAGATCGGCGCCGGAACGAACAGGGAGACGCGGGCGTCGTTCTCAGGCACAATCGATGTCAGGTAGACGGAACTGCCACCTATAAAAAGACAATAATAAACAGGAGTGGCGACGATGAGAGAGGCCCGAGCCATTGGCCAATATTGAGTTTCGTGGAGTCAGCAAACGCTACGACGATGGTCCAGCGACGGTACCGGGACTCGACCTGGAAATTCGCGATGGCGAATTGATGGTGCTGGTCGGCCCCTCCGGTTGCGGCAAGTCCACCACCCTGCGGATGATCGCGGGACTCGAATCGATTTCTTCCGGTGACCTGTATATTGGTGGCCATCGGGTCAACGACCTTCCCCCCAAAGACCGGGACATCGCCATGGTGTTCCAGAACTACGCCCTCTACCCGCATATGAGCGTGTTCGAGAACATGGCGTTTGGCTTGCGCGTGCGGAATTTCCCCAAACTCGGCATCGAAAGACGGGTGCGGGAAGCGGCGGATACGCTCGGGCTTTCCGATTTACTACACCGCAAACCAGGGCAGTTGTCCGGTGGCCAGAATCAGCGCGTGGCACTGGGGCGGGCCATGGTGCGCGACCCGCAGGTGTTTCTGTTCGACGAACCCCTGTCCAACCTCGATGCAGAGCTGCGTGTGCAAATGCGTGGCGTGATTCACCGCCTGCACCACCAGCTGGGCACCACCTCGGTTTATGTCACACACGACCAAGTGGAGGCCATGACCCTCGGCACCCGCATCGCCATCTTGAATGGCGGTGAATTGATGCAGGTGGGCACGCCGCTGGAACTGTACAACGATCCGGACAATACCTTTGTCGCGGGCTTCATGGGGTCGCCGCCGATGAACCTGTTGCAGGTGGTGAACGATGGCCGGCAACTGAGTTGCGACCTGCTCACGCTGCCGCACGCGCAACTGCAGGGGCTCAACCGGGAACTGCTGTTGGGGCTGCGCCCGGAGAAACTGGTGTATGCGTCCAGTGCACCCGCCAACTGGCCCCGGCTTACCGGGAATATCGAACTGGTGGAGAGCCTGGGGGCGGAAATGCTGGTGCACCTGCGCGTCGGTTCTGCGCAGCTGGTGGCGCGATTGGCTGGGCTGCGCGCATTCTCCCTTGGCGATGCACTCGAACTCGCCTTCGACCCCGCCGCACTCTACCTGTTTGATGGCGTCAGCCAACAGCGTATCCGCGCAGGGAGCGCTAAAGCCGGGGTGAGTCAGTGCTGAAGCGGCGTGGCGCACAGTACTTTCTGTTTCTATTGCGGCTGCTTTTGCTGCTGATGCTGGCCGGCAAGGTGCAAGCCCTGGAAACCCTGTCTCTGTGGCACGGTTACCGCGGCGCAGAACGCGCCGCCTTTGAGCAGCTCATCGAGGACTTCAACCGCAGCCAGAGCGAAATACAGGTGAATGCCCTGGCGGTGCCCTTTGGTGGCTACGCGGATAAATTGTCTGCGGCCCTGCCGCGCGGGCAGGGGCCGGATCTGTTTGTTTTTGCGCACGACCGCCTCGGCGGCTGGGCCAGTGCCGGGCACACGGTCGCACCTATTGACCGCTATGTCAGTGAGCGCTTGCGTCAGCGCTTCCCGGCCAACTTGGTCGACGCGATGACGTTTGCGGGCGAGCTTTACGGCCTGCCCTTAGCATTCAAAAGCCCGGCGCTGATTCTCAATACCGACCTGGTGGCGAGTGCCCCCGCGACGACCGACGAAATGGTGGCCATCGCCCGCCAACACACCGATCGCAATGCGGGGCGCTTCGGCCTCGCGTATATGTATACCGAGCCGTTTTTCCACGGGATGCTGATGAACAGCTTTGGCCCCGGGCCCTTCAGCCGCGGCGGAAGTCTGGCCCTGGATAGCCCGGGCAATATTGCGTCTGTTGAAATGCTTGTGCGCTGGGCGCGCGAAGAGCGCATTCTGCCGGAAGAGCCCAGCAGCACCCTGGTCACCAGCCTGTTTAATCAGGGGCGCGCGGCCATGGTGATTAGCGGCCCCTGGATGCTGGGCGAGATTGACCCAGGGGTAAATTATCGCGTGGTGTCGCTGCCGGTGAACAGCGAAAGCGGCCGGCCGCTGGCCCCCTGGGTGGCAGTGGAGGGGTTGTTTCTCTCTTCTCGCTCGAAGAACCCTGCGGCGGCGGTGGCGGTCATGGAGTTCCTTACCAGCCGCCAGTCCGCGGAAAAAATGGCCATCCAAGGCGGACAGTTACCGGCGAATACCCACGCCTTCACGCACCCGCGCATTGCCAACTTCGACACGGCCATGGCATTCCGTCGCCAGTTGGAACAAGCTGTGCCGATTCCCAATCTTCCAGACATGACGCTGGTTTGGGTGCCGCTGAAAAACCTGCTGAAAAAAGTGGTCAAGGGCGCGGCGCAGCCGGAAGCCGAAATGCATTTGCTGCAGCGCCAGTTGGAGGGCGACCTTGCGCGACTCGAGCGCTCCCGCCAGCGTAGCGAAGTCCCGGGGCAGATGCCTGCCTGGCTGTGGCTGATCCCCGTCGTACTGGTACTGGTTGCGCTGTGGGCCTGGGCGCGTTACCGGCGGCGACTGATGTCCACTTGGCGCGCCAATCGCACGGCCTACCTGTACATATTACCCGCCATGCTCGGCATGCTGGTTCTGGTGTTCTTCCCGTTGCTATACGGGTTGATCCTGTCGTTTACCGATACCACGGTGTTCAACGAACACACGCCGCTGTGGTCACGCTTTGTCGGCTTGGACAACTACTCCGCGATCCTCGGGGACTTTGATTTGTGGCGGGGGCAGGGCGGTGAGCGCAGCCTGGATTTCGACAATTTCTACTGGACCCTGTTTATCACCATTCTGTGGACCGCGAGCAATGTCATCCTCGCGGTGGGGCTGGCATTGATCATGGCGCTGGCGCTGGATAAACCTATCTTCGGGCGTAATGCCTTTCGCCTGCTACTGATACTGCCCTGGGCCATTCCCAACTACATTACTGCGCTGGTGTGGAAGGGTATGTTTCACCCGCAGTTTGGCGTGATCAACCAGGGCTTGCAGGTACTGGGGGTGGCGCCAGTGGCCTGGTTTGATTCCATCGGCGCGAGCTTTTTTACCGGATTGGTTACCAATGTGTGGTTGAGTATCCCGTTTATGATGGTGGTGATTCTCGGTGGGCTGCAGTCGATTCCGCGGGAGCTGTATGAGGTGGCCCGGGTGGAGGGTGCCGGGCGCTGGTTCCAGTTCCGTTCCATCACCCTGCCACTGCTCAAGCCAGTGCTGATTCCGGCGGTGATCCTATCGGTAGTGTGGACCTTCAATATGTTCAACGTCATCTACCTGGTGAGCGATGGGGCCCCTGCCGGGGCCAACGATATTCTGATCACCAAGGCATTCCGCATTGGTTTTGAAAAGTACCAGTACGCCTACGCCGCCGCCTATTCGATCGTGATTCTCGCACTGCTGTTCTGTTATGCGGTATGGCAGATGCGAGTGAGCCGGACTTTGGAGGCGGTGCGATGAATACCATGATTGATCGCCTGCGCGAGGGCAGAACAGCGCCGTTGAAGCGAGCGCTGCGGGACATCTTCAGCTGGCGGTTCGCGCTGTTGATCTTCTCCGCGCTCATCGTGATATACCCATTGCTGTGGGTGGTGAGTCTCGCCTTCTCCGGGCAGCAGTCGCTGACCCTGGTGCAGTTGCCGCACGATGCCGGTGTCGGCCAGCAGTTGCTGGCCCTGATTCCACTGCCGGACCAGTGGACCCTCGACAACTTCCGCGCGGTACTGACGGAACAGCCATTCCTGCGCTGGATCGGCAACAGCCTGGTGGTCGCCTTGGCAACCACGGTGGTGGGCCTGACCCTGAGTTGCACTGCCGCCTATGCGTTTTCCCGGTTTCGCTTCGCCGGGCGCCAGCGGGGGCTGACCCTGTTTCTGATTTCACAAATGTTTCCGGCGGTGCTGATGCTCATCCCGCTGTATGTCATCGTGGTGCAATGGCTGGGGCTAGGGAACTCCTGGTTGGGATTGATTCTGGTGTACGCCATCACCGCGCTGCCATTTTGCGTGTGGATGCTGAAGGGATATTTTGACACTTTGCCCTACGAAATTGAGGAGTCTGCGCTGCTGGAAGGGGCAAGTCGCTGGACCATCTTCATCCGTATCATCCTGCCACTGGCCCGACCGGCCATTGCGGTCACCGGCTTGTTCGCCTTTATGACCGCCTGGAACGAGTTCATCCTCGCCTCTATTTTCATGGATGACGAATCACGCTACACGGTCCCCGTTGGGCTGCGCTTCTTCGTCAGCGATTACGCCTCCGAGTGGGGCTACTTTGCAGCGGGCTCCATCCTGGTCTCCCTGCCGGTCATTTTGCTGTTTCTGTCGCTACAGAGGTATTTGGTGTCGGGTTTAGCCGCGGGTGCGGTAAAAGGATGACCGCCGCGTCTCCACATCGTTGATATGCGCGACTGATTGTTTTTTGATCTCTTTTCGTTATAATCGCCATTTATTATAAGTTGTTGATTTGTAAGGTTATTTTTTTTCCCGCTTTGCGATTTTTAAGGTGGGATAGTCCATTTTTCCCCTATTCCCCAAGGTGGGACGACCCGATTGAGCGGCCGGCGAGAGTATAGGCTTGCGCCAGATCGGGTTACCCCGTCGAGGTCTCACGGTACCCGCCCTGGCGAAACCAATAATGAAAATGACGTGACGATGGGGGAGGCAACTCCATGAGCAAGACAAACGAGTTTAAGAAAAAGTCGATCGCGGTAGCTATCGCGACCGTAGCCGGTATCAGTGGTCATGCACTGGCTCAGGAAGCGCAAGATGCCGCGCTTGAAGAAGTAACGGTTATTGGCATGCGTGCCAGCCTTGAAAAGTCCGCAGATATCAAACGCGATGCCCAGGGCGTTGTTGACGCCATCTCCGCAGAAGACATCGGTAAGTTTCCCGATACCAACCTGGCGGAATCTTTGCAGCGTATCACCGGTGTCTCAATTGATCGCCAGAACGGTGAAGGCAGCCGAGTCACCGTGCGTGGGTTCGGTCCCGACTACAACGTCGTGACCCTGAACGGCCGCCAGATGCCCGCGGCAAACCTGGAGAGTGGCACTGCCTCTTCTTCCCGCTCCTTCGACTTCGCTAACTTGGCTGCGGAGAGCGTAAGCGCGGTGGAAGTCTTCAAGACTGGCCGTGCCAACCAGCCTACAGGTGGTATTGGTTCTGTCATCAACGTGCGCACCTTGCGCCCGCTGGATCAGTCCGAGACGATTTTGAATCTGAGTGCCAAGAGCATGCACGACACCTCCAATCAGGACGGTGATTCCGTGACTCCGGAAGTATCCGGCATCTTCAGTGGTAAGTTCGCTGACGACACCATTGGTGTTTCATTCGCGGGTTCTTTCTCCGAGCGTCATTCCGGGCAAGCAGGCTCCGAAACCGGTCCCGGCTGGTACACCATTCCGGGCGATCAAGGTGACTGGGGTTCCATCGCACCAGATAACAGCAACTTCGAGAATGCCCCGCAGGCGGGCGATATTTATTCAGTGCCGCGTGGTGTTGGTTTTACCTTTTCTGAAACCCAGCGCGAGCGTACTAATGCCATCCTGACCCTGCAGTGGGCGCCCTCCGACGAATTCGAGGCGACTCTGGATTACGCCTACGCCGAACAGGATGTAGAGCACCAGTACAATGCCATGGGGGCGTGGTTCAACGGAGTACCGGTTTCCGGCTCCTTCACTGAAGGCACTGGCAACGGCAGTGTTGTAGCGCCCGTCATCTACACCGATGGCACTGGTTCTGACGTAACCTTCAATGCTGGTGAATGGGGTACCGTCAACGAGAATAACTCTGTTGGTCTGAACCTGGTCTGGAATCCCCGTGAGGACCTGACCCTGGCGTTCGATTACCACAATTCCAGCGCCGAAAACGGTGCCAAGGATGACCGCGGTACCAACAACAACATCGCCGGCGTGCAGTTTAACCGTGCCGCGACCACTGTTAACTACGGCTACGACCTGCCGGCAGTGAGCTTCGAGTTCATCGATGGTCAGGGCTTTGATCCTTCCCAGATGCTGACTTCCGGTAACGTGTTCAACAATGCGTACATGAATCACGATATCGAGCAGGCGCGCTTTGACGGTACCTTCGAGGTAGATGCAGGTCCGGTGAAGAGTATCGACTTTGGTATCGGCCGCAGCGAATCCACCAATCGCTCCGCATTCGCCAACGTACAGAATGACTCCTGGGGTGGCTACGGCACCGCTGCCGACTACGATGACGCGCTGTTTGTACAGAAGAGCATGGCGGACGCACTGCACGATTTCGGCAGCGCCGATAGTTCCGAAATGACCCCGTACTACTATGCCTCTGATTTCGACGGCGTGCGTGCTGCCATCGCGGCGATTGCCACTGCCAACGGCGATGTGCTGAGCCCGTGTGGTCCGGTGCTGTGTGCCAGCGACGATTTCAGCACCGACCGTACCGCAGTTGAAACTCAACAGTCTGCATATGCTCAGGTCAATCTGTCCTGGGACGAAGTTGCCATGCCGATGAATCTCGCAGTGGGTTTGCGTTTTGAAGATACCGAGGTCGATGCCAAGGCGAAGGTGCCCGTGTACGACCGCATCGAATGGGTAGGTGACAACGAGTTCCGTGCGCAAACTACCGGTGAGGGCTTCAGTGAGCAGAAGGGTGCTTACACCAACTTACTGCCGAACGTGGACTTTGATATCCAGGTTAGAGATGACGTGGTTGCGCGTGCATCTTTCAGTAAGACCATTACCCGTCCGGGCTACGGCGATATCCAGGGTGGTCAGACTATCGACTCCCTGCTGCGCTTTAACGGCGGTAATGCGTTCCGCGGCAACCCGGACCTGGATCCGTTCGAGTCCACCAACTTCGACCTCTCTGCCGAGTGGTACTACGATGAGGGCAGCTACGTCTCCCTGGGTTACTACAGCAAAGACGTAGAGAACTTCATCGGCCTGGGCTCCTTCTCCGAAACCACTTTCGATCTCGCGCACCCGGCACAGGGCCCGCGTTTTGAGGAAGCGGCTGCGGCTCTGGGGACGAACGATCTGGGTGCGATCCGGGCTTACCTTGAGTCCATGTACGGTTCGCCGATCACAGGTTCTGCCGCTGAGGGCGATGCGCTGGCGGAATTCAATGTACTGGCGCCGGTAAACGAGAAAGAAGCCTCCATTGACGGCATCGAATTCGCGGTACAGCACATGTTTGCGGATACCGGTTTCGGTACTCAGTTCAACTTCACCACGGTTGACGGCGACATCGCTTACGACAACTTCAATACCAACAAAGGTGAAGGTGTCGAAAATCAGTTCGCACTTCTGGGTCTGAGTGATTCCATGAACCTCGTGGGCTTCTACGATAAGAATGGTATCCAGGCGCGTATTGCCTATAACTGGCGCGATGACTTCCTGGCCGGCACTTTCGACGGTAACGGCGAGCGTAACCCGGTATACGTTGCGTCCTACGGCCAGTGGGATGCCAGCGCGAGTTACGATGTGCAGGACAACCTGACCGTGTTCCTTGAAGGGATCAACCTGACCAACGAGACCAAACGTCTGTATGGCCGTCATGAAAATATGATGATTGGCGCCTACCAGACCGGGGCTCGCTATAACCTGGGTGTTCGTTACAGCTTCTAACGCTGTAGTCTGGAGTGGCGGCTTGCCGCCACTCACGTCTCGCAGGATGCAAAGGGCGTGAGTGATCACGCCCTTTTTTTAATTAAAAGTCCTTGAAGTGGGAGGCCGCCACAATGCAACAGGCACCGTTATCCATCTGCGTACTGGGCGGCGGCGCTGCGGGCTGGCTTACTGCAGCGGTACTGGCCGCGGAGCACGGACGTGTTGCCGGCGGTGATTGCAAAATTACTCTGGTCGAGTCACCGACGATTCCCACCATCGGCGTTGGTGAGGGTACCTGGCCTTCGATGCGCGAAACTCTGCGGCGTATCGGCCTCAGTGAGCGACGCTTGTTCACCGAGTGTGATGCAGCATTCAAGCAGGGTTCACTTTTTTCTGCCTGGAAGACCACTGATCCAAACGATCAGTACTACCACCCTTTTTCCTTACCGCATGGCTACTTTGAGCAGGACCTGGCGCCCTTCGCGGAGCGTGAGTACGCCTATGCGGTTTCACCTCAAGCAACTGTCTGTGACGATCATCTCGCTCCCAAACAGCTGGCTACCCCTGAGTATGCGGGGGTGCTCAATTACGGCTATCACTTTGATGCGGTGAAATTCGGTCTGTGCCTGAGTGATCACTGCACACGTAATCTGGGTGTCCAGCATGTGCGTGCAAGTGTGGCGTCGGTACAGAGTGACGTCGAGGGCAATATCATTGCGCTGGTTACGGAAACCGGTGAGAGTCATAGTGCCGACCTGTTCGTAGATTGCTCCGGCCGCGCCGCGGTACTGATTGGTGAGCACTTGCAAGTACCCTGGGTAGATCGCTCGTCTGTTCTGTTTAACGATCGTGCGCTGGCCGTGCAGATTCCTCACACTTCTGACGAATCACCGATTGCTTCGGTCACCCGCTCAACCGCGCGGAGCAACGGTTGGATCTGGGATATCGGGCTGCCGACACGCCGCGGTATGGGATATGTTTACTCCAGTCAGTTCACAGATTCCGATATCGTGGAGTCTGATTTTCGTGAATTTCTCAGCACAGAAGTAACGCAGAAGGCTTTAGAAGAACTCAGTTTTCGCGAGCTGACTTTTCAGCCGGGTCACCGTGAAGTGATGTGGCGCGGCAACTGCGTCGCAGTGGGTATGTCGGCGGGTTTTATCGAGCCACTGGAGGCATCGGCATTGGCCTTAATTGAGCAGAGTGCCGGTCTAATTCGTGATTTTCTACCTGTCAGCAAGGCCCAGATGAAGCTTGCAGCCACGCGCTTCAATAGCCAGATGCTTGCACACTGGGATCACATCATCGAATTTCTAAAACTGCACTATGTACTTTCACAGCGTACCGATTCCGAGTATTGGCTGGCACATCGACGGGCAGAGAGTATCCCGGAATTGCTACAGGAAAACTTAATGCTCTGGCGCCACCGAGCGCCAGCCAGGCAGGACTTTCCGCAGGCGCAATCGCTGTTTCCGCCCGCGAGTTATCGCTATGTCCTGAATGGCATGGCGTATGCGTGTGATCGCACCCGTGCGCCACGTAAAGAGCGGGATGAAGCGCGCGCGAAGGTACTACTGGGCGAAGTGCAAAAGCAGCTTGCCAGTTACAAACAGGGGCTTCCGGGAAATCGCAAGTTGCTCAATCAGTTGGTTGCCCGCAGTCAGACGTCCGGGAGCCCAGAGGAGGTCGGGCGATGAAGTACCCGAAGAATATTCCCGCGGTCGAGACCTGTACCGACGTGAGCGCGGATGAGATCCCGGAATGTATTGCCGGGCGCGCGGAACCAATGATGTTTAAGGGTGCGGCGGCGCACTGGCCGATGGTTTCCGCGGCAAAAGCCGGCAAACTGTCAGACTACCTTGCACCCTTTGATCAGGGGCGCCCACTCATGGTGTTTCGTGCCGGCGCCGAAACCGGAGGGCGAATTTTTTATAATGAACGTATGGAAGGCTTCAATTTTGAACGTACTGCCGGGCAGTTGCTGCCGACCATGCGCGCACTCGAAAGCTATGAGTTCGGTGAAGAATGCTGCTATGTTGGGTCGACTCCTGTAGATCATCACCTTCCGGGCCTGCGCGATACCAACGATATTTCCGTAGGTGATGAAGAGCCACTGGTGTCTTTGTGGTTTGGTAACCGCACCCGCGTCGCTGCCCACTTTGATTTGCCGGAAAACCTGGCCTGTGTGGTTGCGGGCCGTCGCCGCTTTACCTTGTTCGCACCGGAGCAGGTAAACAACCTCTACCCCGGCCCGCTGGATTTCAATCCCGCGGGGCAGACCATAAGCATGGTTGATTTCTATGCCCCTGACTTTGCGCGCTTCCCCCGTTACCGCAAAGCGTTGGAGGCTGCGGTGGTAGCGGAGATGGAGCCCGGAGACGTGCTCTATGTGCCGAGTATGTGGTGGCATCAGGTCGAGGGCCTGGACGACCTCAATGTGCTGGTGAATTACTGGTGGCGCTCAACCCCGACCTGGAGTGGCCTGCCTCAAGATGCGCTGATGCATGCCTTACTCACCGTCGGCGGTCTGCCGCTGGCACAGCGCAAAGCCTGGGGGGCACTGTTTCAACACTTTATGGTGGATAGAGATCAGGCCTGTGAACATATCCCGGAAAGCCGGCACGGGGTGCTCGGCGATTTGAACCGGGATACATCGACAAGAATGAAAAAATTACTCATAGAAAAACTGCAGCGCACGCTGTAATCCTGACAGCGAGTGCAGAAGCGGAGAGAGATATGGCGCAAGCGATTAAAAAGGTGGTGGTCGCCGGTGGTGGTACCGCTGGCTGGATGGCCGCAGCAGCACTTTCCAAATTGATGGGCAAGCAGCTCGATATCACTCTGGTCGAGTCTGAGCAGATCGGCACCATTGGTGTTGGCGAAGCCACGATACCAACGCTGGTCTTTTTTCATCGGCTGCTGGGTATCGATGAAGCCGAATTTTTGCGGGAAACTCAGGGTACCTACAAGCTCGGCATCCAGTTTGAAAACTGGCGCGATGTGGGTAAAGACTACCTCCACGCGTTCGGTGTTACCGGTAGGGATTGTTGGGCCTGTGGCTTCCAGCATTTTTGGCTGCGGGCCAAAGAGCTTGGTTTTGCCGGCGACTTCGGTGAATACTGCTTGGAACGTCGTGCTGCAGAAGAGAACAAATTTACTCACCTGCCGAATAACGGCCTCAATTATGCGTTTCATATCGACGCGAGTCGTTATGCCGCTTACCTGCGTAAATTCAGTGAAGGGTTTGGCGTAAAGCGTGTCGAGGGAAAGATCGATCATGTGCAGCTCCATCCGGAGAACGGCTATATCCGCTCACTGAAACTGGACTCCGGCCAGGAGGTTGAAGGGGATTTTTTTATCGACTGCACCGGCATGCGCGCACTGCTGATTGAGCGGGCCCTGCATACCGGATTTGAATCGTGGTCCCACTGGTTACCTTGCGATAGCGCCATGGCAGTACAGACGGAGGCTGTTGAAGCACCGATTCCCTATACCCGCTCAATCGCTCATGAAAGTGGCTGGCAGTGGCGCATCCCGCTGCAAACGCGGGTCGGCAACGGTCTGGTGTATGCGAGCCGTTATCAGAGCGATGAGTCAGCGCGTACCCAGTTGCTGGAGAATGTTCAGGGGAAGACGCTGACGGAGCCCTTGTCTATCAAATTCCAGACGGGGCGACGCCGCAAGCAGTGGCACAAAAACTGCCTCGCCGTCGGCTTGTCGAGTGGCTTTTTGGAACCCCTAGAATCGACCAGTATTCACCTGATCCAGCAGAATATCGTGCGTTTCCTGCGGTTCTTCCCGCAGCAGGAAATTCACCAGCGCGAAGTCGATGAGTTCAATCGTCAGAGTGAGTTTGATATGGAGCGCATCCGCGACTTCATCATCCTGCATTACAAAGTAACCGATCGTACCGACACTGAATTTTGGCGTCACTGCCGGCAGCTGAGTGTTCCGGATACCTTGGCGGCAAAAATCGACATGTTTCGTGAAACTGGGCATGTCTTCCGTGAAGGCGGTGAGCTGTTTGTGGACTCGTGGCAGCAGGTGATGCTTGGCCAGGGGCTAATGCCAGAACGCTACCACCCACTTGTAGATGCCATGAGTGAACAAGAACTAAAAGGGTTTATTGAACAAGTAAAAAGCAGTGTCGATACCAATGTTGAGAAACTGAAGGATCACAATGTGTACCTGCGTGAGATGCTGGCTAAATCAGCTCCGTAGAGCACGGTGCCTTCTTCCTGCTTCCCATGGTTTCCAATGAATCGGGTCGCCCCACCTTAGTTTAATCCGCAAAGTGGGGCGACCAAGTTTCCGAAACGACGTTAAAAAACGCCTGCTCGTTATTCCAATCAAGGAATGCATAACGATAAAACGATGATGAGGAGACAATGATGAGCAGCAAGTTATTTCACGCTTCCCTTCTTTCGCTTTCGATCGGACTGGTGGCCTGTGGTGGCGGCAGTTCCGGAGGCGCTAACGACAATGATGCGGACCTCGGCGGGCCGGTTGACCCTCCGGCAAGTGACCGGCCCGAGCAATGCCTCGAAGACCCGATGAATTCGGGCTATTGCCTGGTGTGGGCGGATGAATTCTCTGGCGACGGGATCGACTCTGCGAACTGGTCACACGAAGTCAATTGCTGGGGCGGTGGCAACAATGAAGCGCAATGCTACGTCGACGATGCCGAGAATGCCTGGGTCGCCGACGACATGTTACACATCAAGGCGATCCGCCAAGACGCAGTCGGCCCGAGCCGTGTGGATGATGACCCCGCGTACGACCCCAATGATACCAGTGGCAGTGGTAGCTATACCTCTGCGCGCCTCCGCACCAAAGGGCTTGCTGACTGGAAATACGGCCGCTTTGAGATGCGCGCAAAATTGCCGCAAGGGCAGGGCAGCTGGCCGGCGTTCTGGATGCTGCCGACCGAGGGTGTCTACGGCGGTTGGCCGCTGTCCGGTGAAATCGACATTGTGGAAGCGGTCAACCTCAAGGTCGGCGGTGAAGACAAGGTACACGGTACCCTGCATTACGGAGGCAGCTGGCCTGGCAACAAATATTCCGGTGAGTCCTATCAAATTCCCGGCGGATTGAACCCGGCAGACGACTTCCACACCTACGCGGTGGAGTGGGAAGAGGGTGAGGTCCGCTGGTATGTGGATGGTGACCATTACGCAACACAGACCAGCGAGGGGTGGTACACCACCGCCGATCTGGAAAACCCGCTGGCCCCGTTTGATCAGAGCTTCCATCTGATCCTGAATCTCGCGGTGGGCGGCAACTGGCCGGCGAACGTGAACGATACTGGCATCGATGAAAGCGTGTTTCCCCAAGAGTTCGTGATCGACTACGTACGCGTCTATCAGTGCAGTGAAGACTTTGCCACCGGCAAAGGCTGTGGCATGACGGATGGCGACTTCGTTCTCAACCCAGGGATCCAGCCACCGGCAGCACCGGACGGTGACGGCGATGAACTGGTTATTTTTGACGGAGAGGCAAAAGCTCCCTACTCCTGGTTCACCTGGACCGCGAGTGGCGACATCGGCTACGCGACAGTGGATGCTGGCGGTGACTACGGTGATGTCGCCGAAGTGACCTACAACACCAATCAGGGAATCGGTTTCTTTCAGTCCGATGCGACCTATGACCTGAGTGCCTATACCTACGTCGAATTTGACCTGCGGGTGACCGCTGAGCCTGCGGATCCCGGTACAGCGTCTCTGACTTTCCGCGCTGACTGCGTCTATCCCTGCAGCTCCGGTGACTACCCCCTGGATATGCCAGCACTGAACGAGTGGACGCACTTTCAAATTCCAGTCATGGATCTCACCAATGCCGGTCTAAACGCGGCCAGTGTGAACACCCCGTTTATCATTTCTCCAGGGTGGGACAATCAGTTGGGTGCGGTACTTCAGCTCGATAATATCCGCTGGGTTAAGTAATACGGGGTAAGTTTCTCGTCCCATTTCACCCCACCGGGCCTGCACAAGGTGGTCCGGTTCATTTTGCCCGGTGAGGTGAAAGTGGGACGAACCCTGCCGCGAGATTCCGTACAACAAACACTGAGAAAGCCGGGCTTGATCACACAGCACGTGTGACCGCCCGAATCAAATAAGTCAAAGCATTAATAAAAGTTATCAGTGGGATCGGGGGTGTATGGTGTTTAAGGAGCGAATTTTACTGGGGCTCATTTCGGCACTGGTTGCCGGTGGTGGGCTACTGGGCTGTGCCGACCAGGTGGAAAATCAGGTTGCCGACCAGCAGGGCGAGTCGGTGCATCCTCACTGGCCGGTGCTGACCTCGGGAATCGCGAAAGATCCCGAAATAGAGTCGCGTATCGATGCGCTGTTGGCCAAGATGTCGCTGGAAGAAAAAATCGGCCAAATGATTCAGGTCGAGATTCGCTTCGCCACCCCGGACGAAGTGCGTGACTATCACATCGGCTCCATTCTTAACGGTGGTGGCGCCTTCCCCAATAACAACAAGCATGCGAGTGTCGCCGACTGGGTAGCACTGGCGGATGAGTACTATCGCGCGTCGGTGGATACCCGCGACGGCGGTGTGGCAATCCCGATGATCTGGGGCACCGATGCCGTTCACGGCCACAACAATGTGATCGGCGCGACCCTGTTCCCCCACAATATTGCTCTCGGCGCAGCGCAAAACCCCGCGTTGATGCGCAAGATTGGCGAGGCAACCGCAGCGGAAGTTTCCGCGACCGGTATTGAATGGGTATTTGCCCCCACGCTGGCGGTGGTTCGCGATGACCGCTGGGGACGTACCTATGAATCCTATTCCGAAGACCCCGAGCTGGTACGCGCCTACGCGGGTGAGCTGGTGCAGGGCATGCAGGGTGCCCCCGGTGACCAGGAAATCTTGAACGGTAAGCGCGTTGTTAGTACAGCCAAGCACTATATCGCCGATGGTGGTACCGAGAATGGCATCGACCGTGGCGATGCGATCATGAGCGAAGAGGACCTAATCAAGTATCACGCTCAGGGTTACTTCTCCGCGATTGAAGCCGGCGTACAGACCGTAATGGCCTCATTCAGCAGCTGGAACGGCGAGAAATTACACGGCCACAAATACCTGATGACCGACGTGCTGAAAGAGCGCCTTGGCTTCGACGGCTTTGTGGTGGGTGACTGGGCTGGCCACCAGTTCGTCAACGGCTGCAGCAATGTGAGTTGCCCGCAGGCGATCAACGCCGGCCTGGATATGTTTATGGCGCCGGACCCGAACTGGCGGGAGCTGTACAAAAATACCCTGGCCGAGGCGAAAAGCGGTGAAATTTCTCCCGCGCGCCTGGACGACGCGGTGCGCCGTATTCTGCGCGTGAAACTGCGCGCGGGCCTGTTTGAGGCCGGCCTGCCTTCAGCCCGTCCTTTTGCCGGTGATGAGAGCCTGATTGGTGCCGCCGAGCACCGCGCTATTGCCCGACAGGCGGTGCGCGAGTCTTTGGTATTGCTCAAGAACAACGACCAACTGTTGCCGTTGGCCCGCAATCAACGGGTTCTGGTTGCAGGCGACGGAGCCGACAACATCGGCAAGCAATCCGGCGGCTGGAGTATTACCTGGCAGGGCACAGGGAACGAGAATGCGGATTTCCCGGGTGCGACTTCCGTGTACGGTGGTATTAATGAAGTTGTTACTGCGGCCGGTGGCCAGGTAGAGCTGTCGGCAGACGGCAGCTTCGAGGAAAAACCGGACGTGGCCGTGGTGGTCTTTGGTGAGGATCCATATGCAGAGATGCAGGGTGACATCGCCAATGTAAATTACGCTGGTGCATCCGACCTGGCTCTGCTGAAGAAATTGCGTGACCAGGGTATCCCGGTTGTAAGTTTGTTCATCACTGGTCGCCCATTGTGGGTTAACCCGCATATCAATGCCTCCGATGCTTTTGCGGTGATCTGGCTGCCGGGTACCGAAGCGGGTGGCGTGGCCGACGTTCTTTTCCGCGATGAGGCTGGCAACGTAAACTTCGATTTCACCGGCAAGTTGACCTTCTCCTGGCCAGGCGACGCAACTCCAGCGTTGCACAATCGTGGTGAAAGTGAAGCCGTGGCACAGTTTGCTTATGGTTATGGCCTGAGCTATGAGGAAGGCATGGAGCTCACGCTCCTGTCAGAGGAAAGTGGTCTGCAGCCTGTTTCAGGCAGCGGCACGCTGGCAGTGTTCAACGGCCGTGCGTTGGACCCATGGCGCTTCGAGGTGATCGATGCCACAAATACCCGCTCAACCATTGCCAGCAGTGTGTCTGAGTTGAATGGTATCCGTGTGCAATCCGTAGACCGCAACGTGCAGGAAGACAGCCGTCGCCTGCAGTGGAACGGGCAGGGCAATGCGATTGCCGGTTTCTTCGCGAACCAGCGCACCGATCTCTCCGGCTTTGTCAGTAACCAGGGTGCACTGATCTTTGATGTAAAAGTGGATGCGGCCCCCAGCGACGCGGTAATCCTCGGCATGAATTGCGGTATGGATTGTGGTGCCGAGCAGCCGATTACCGATTTGCTGAAAGGCGTGGCGCAAGGGAAGTGGCAAACCCTCGCCGTCGACCTGAAGTGTCTAGCTGAAGCAGGCGGGAAGATGGATCTGGTATTGTCACCCTTCTACGTACGCACTGCGGGTGAGCTGGATATGACGGTGCACAATGTGCGCATCGCTCAGACCGATACGGCGAAAGTGAGCTGTGGTTAACACCACAGCCTGACCCGACGAAGCAAAGCCGCTGGCGACCAAGGGACTGGTCGCCAGCGGCTTTTTTGTTTCTCTTTCACATATTGGTTAAGAAACCTTGGCATCCGCCAGCGCTTGCTTGCGGAACTCGGTGGGCGACATGCCGACGAGACGGCTGAAGAAACGGTGGAAGGCTGACTTGCTATTGAAGCCTGACTCCAGCAATACATCGAGTACGGTCATGTCCGCCTTACCGGGGTCGGCTAATAGAGACTTGGCCGCTTCCACGCGGTAGCTGTTTACGTACTCAAAGAAGTTGGTACCGAAGTGTTTATTGATTACCGCGGAAACTTCTTTCGCTGGAAGTGCGATTCGGTCAGAAAATTGTTCCAGGTTCAGGTTTTTTTTCAGGTAAATCTTGTCGCTCTCCATGGCATTTCGCACCTTCTCGATTGCCGGCTCCGAGGGCTCGTCTTCCTCCGGAACGCGTTCCTGGCTTGTCTCTTCCGGTTGGGTGGCCAGTAACTGGTGCGCATAGGTGAGGCTGTAGGCGAAGAAGGCATTAATCAGGATGAACGACAGATAGTTGTCGGCAATCCCCATATAGTCGGCCACGCTCTGGCTGGAGAATTTGGCCACCACATGCACCACGGTGGTCCAGGCCCAGGCCACACATACGCCCCACACCAGAGCGGTTAACCAGTTGAGTTCGACCTCTGAGTAATGGGAGTACTCATCCTTCAGCGCGTGACGGTAGCGGCGGAGCTGTCGCAGTGCCGCAACCGCGTAGGCGAAGGGCGCCAAAGAGGCAAGATCCCAGACCAGCGAGATGACGGTCGCCGAAAACCCCTGTCCAGCGGCCGCGTGGCGCAAGTCATTGCTCGAGATGTTGAAAATCGCCAGGCACAGAATCACTAGTAGCGCCGGCAGGAGGTGTAAGGCCATGCCTCGCGTAAACGTAAAATTCTGGCGGGTGAGCGAGCAGACATAAAGATAGATCGCCGGCCCCTTGAGCAGCAATGCGCTAAACAGCAGGTAAGGGAGCAGTGTCTGTTCGAGCCAGGGCGCCAGTGAAAACTGGTCGTTCCACAGAGCCAGGGTGCAGGCCGAGGCGACGGCAATAATAAGCAGAAACGCAATCAACAGCCGGCCGTCATGGCGGGAGCGGGTCGGGAGGATCGCCTGGAACACTGCCAGCAGCAGGCATTCCGCAGCGGTCATCAATAGCACCACGTCGTGAATATTGAAAATATATTGTTTCATGTGCGCATCGCCGGTGGGGTTTGTCGTTGTTATATTTTTATTGTTTTGTAATGTCGCCAGTATATGAAAATTCCCCAGGAGGGAGGAGTGGCACCGAGCGTGTAGGCCCCTTGCGGGCTTCCCGTTTACGAAAAGTTGCAAAGTGAACCCCCCCAGTTTGCCCGCTTGAGCAAAGTGGGGCGATTTTCAGGGTGGGAAGCGCGACTCTATGAGGTGTCGGGTACGCTGAACAGCGTTCGACATCATCTTTCCTCTCCCTGTTACGGGTCTCTTCTCGTCGCCCCATTGGGACCGGCAGGTATTTCCTGCCGGGCTTTTCTTTGTGCGGTTTGGCTTATTGGTCACAGCTCGCTGCTATTTGCAAAACATTGAGAAAAGAGTCATCAATAGAATCGCCTCGGATATGGGCCACGTCTATTCTGGTGTCTCTGCCCGGTATTTTTGCCGTTTATCGTCGTGGTAAATCGTATTTTTTGAGTTCGTTGGTGGCGTAGTAGGTGCGGGATAGGGAAAGGGAAAGGGGTGTTTCGTAGTTTTATTACGGAGTCGTGTTGACGCCACCTTCCTCCAGATAGTACCTATTTCTTCGCTGTTGGGATATTTTTTGCCGGCCAGGTCTGGAATTTATCGTCTGAAATCATTACCTTAGCGCGCCTTCACAGCGCTTTTGTAAATTTACTACAGGGATTGTCCCCTCGTGTTGACCCAAGGAACGTATTCATGACCAGAATCGTCGCAGATATCGGCGGTACCAACGCCCGCTTCGCGGTGGCCATTCCTGAGGGAAGTGGTTATCGGCTGGACGCTATTCAGGTGGTGAACTGCGCTAAGTTTGGTGACTTTTACGCTGCGATGGGTCAATGGCTCGAAGAGCTGTCGTGCGATGTGCCCAAGGAGGCGTGTGTTGCCGTTGCCGGCCCCGTGGAAAAGACCCCGCAGGGTGGCCGGGTAACCATGACCAACCTGGGTTGGGATATCCGCGCAGAAGAGTTGTGTGCGCGCTTTTCGTTCGAGCGCGCCCTGGTTGTTAATGATTTCGCTGCTTTGGCTTTGTCTCTGCCACGCCTGCCTGAAGCCGATAAGTGGGCCCTGCGCGATGTACCTGCGCAGCAAGCGGGGCCGATGGTGGTTCTGGGGCCGGGTACCGGCCTTGGCGTTGCAGGTCTGGTCAGCGAAGGCGGCAGCTACCGTGTGGTGCCCGGCGAGGGCGGCCATGCCAACCTCTCTGCTGGCAGCGAGCGCGAACTGGAGCTGCTGCGCATCCTCGCTCGCGAGCAGATGCCGGTATATAACGAGTATGTGTTGAGCGGCGGTGGTCTGGTGAACCTGTACCGCGCCGTATGCGCGCTCCACGGTCGCCCGGCAGAAGAGCTGACTCCGCCAGACGTCAGTGGCCGCGGCCTGGATGGTTCCGACTCAATGTGCCGTGAAACCCTGATCGACTTCCTCAACTTCCTCGGTAGCGCCGCTGGTGATGCTGCCCTCTACTATGTCGCCCGCGGTGGTGTATTCCTCGGTGGTGGCGTGCTGCCGCGCATCGAATCCCTGTTGCCTGAAAGTGAATTCGAGCAGCGCTTTGTGACCAAAGGGCAGCTCGGTGACTGGTTGCAGGGGGTGCGGGTAGAAGTGCTGAAGGCCGGCTACCCGGCGCTGATTGGCGCTGCCGCCTGGCTGGAGCGCTAATCTGAGCGTATTTGCCTTTATATTTGCTCATCTGGGGCTGAACATTTTTTGTACGCCCCGTATAATCCCCGCCTCGATGGTGATCTGGGTCGGCCCCCTCCTCCTCTGCCGACCCTAGCTTCTCCCCCTCCTCCCCCCTGGGGGGTGGAGGATATGGACTTCGGGTAAGCCTAGGATGGCATTACTCACCATAACGATAAGTCCAAGGGAGATGATGATGAGTCTGACAAACAAACGATTTCGACCGGCGCTGCTGTCCGCAGCTATCGCCGCGTCCGTAACTTCCGTTGGCGTATTCGCGCAGGAAGAAGACGGAAACACTGGCCTCGAAGAGATTACCGTTACCGGTTTCCGTAAGAGTGTTATGGACTCCATCGGAACCAAACGCGATGCCACATCGGTAGTTGAAGCTATTTCTGCAGAAGATATTGGCAAGCTGCCGGATTCCTCTATCGCTGACGCGATCTCCCGTCTGCCAGGTCTTGCGACCCAGCGTCTGGACGGTCGTTCTAGCCGCGTATCTATTCGTGGTTTCGGTGAAAACGAAAGCGCCACCACCTTCAATGGTCGTGAGCAGGTTTCCATCAGTGATAACCGCGGCGTAGAGTTCGATCTCTACCCCTCCGAAATTATGAGCGGTGTTACCGTTCACAAAACTCCGCAGGCCAACATCGATGCTGAAGGCATCGCTGGCGTGATTGACATGCAAACCGTTAAGCCGCTTGAGCGCGGTGAGCGTACTGTGCAGTTCAACGGCCAGATGGAAATGACTGGATTCGATAAGTTGAATCCAGACGGTGAAGACCAGGGCCAGCGTTTCACCTTCTCTTATATCGACCAGTTTGCCGATGACACCATTGGTGTGGCACTGGCTGTAAACTCCATGAGCTCTCCGAGCCAGGAAGAGCGTTGGAATTCCTGGGGCTACCCTGAATTTGAAGTAGACGGCGAGCAATACTCCATTCTTGGTGGTGCCAAGCCGTTTGTACGCTCTTCTGTGCTGGATCGTGACTCAGTCATGTTGGTTGTCCAGGCTCAGCCTAACGATCGCCTGAACACTACTTTTGATGCTCTGTACGTAGACTTCGCCGATGAAAAAATTCTGCGCGGTATCGAAGTACCGTTCGCATGGGGCCAGGGTTCCTTGTCCGCAGATTTTGCTGACGTTGATCCAGCCACCGGCTTTATCACCAGCGCCAATACTGACGGCCAGCGTGTTGTTGTACGTAACGACTTCGAAAGCCGCAAAGCGGAGCTGACCTCTTTCGGCTTCAATGCCGAGTTTGAAGCGACCGACGATCTGCAGCTGGAATTCGATGTCAGCCACTCTGCGGTTGAGCGTCAAATCTGGAGCTTCGAAAGCTACGCAGGTACTGGCCGTGGTAACGACAATGGTGTTGCTGACAACCTGAGCTATACCTTCAAGCCGGGCAACACTGGAGTGAACTTCACTCATGAACTGGATTACAGTGATTTTGACCTGATTCAGCTGGGTGGCCCGCTGACTTGGGGCTGGAGCCAGGCACTGAACGACAGCCTGGGCATCACCGGTACTCCGCTGGAAAACTCTGGTCAGGACGGCTTCCTGAATACTCCTGAAATTGATGACGAGCTGACCTCCCTGAAGCTGGCTGCAACCCAAATGGTTGAAGCTGGTATCGTCAATGAAATCAGCTACGGTATCTCTTACCGCGATCGCGAAAAGACCAAGCGCTCTCAGGGTTACTACATGACCCTTGACGGTTTCCCGACTGAATTCGAGGGTACTCTGGTTGTGCCTGAGCAGTACCGTCTGGGCAGCACCTCTCTCGACTTTATCGGTATGGGCGACATGGTTGCGTACGACGCGCGCGGCCTGCTGAACGACGGTTACTACAACCTGACTGACGAAGCCTTGACTGGTATTCAGCACCTCACCGGTTCTTACACCGTGCAGGAAGCGGTTACTGCTGCGTTTGTGCAGGCGAACTTCGAAACTGAAGTTGTTGGCTTCCCGCTGACCGGTAATTTGGGTGCGCGCTATGTGCATACCGACCAGCGCTCCGAAGGCTACGCTGGTGATGTTCGAGACGGACTGGTAGTTGGCGTTGAGAACAATGTCGAGCACGACTATGGTCACTTCCTTCCTAGCTTGAACCTGTCTCTGGCTCTGACCGATGCGCAGACTGTACGTTTCGGTGCAGCGAAGACCATTTCCCGTGCGCGCATGGATGAGATGAACTCTTCTGTTACCGTTTCTCCTTCTGGCAGCCCGGATGGCAACGGAAACTTCTGGTCTGTTGGCGGCGGTAACCCGTACCTGGAGCCGAAAGAAGCTGTAGGTCTGGACCTGTCTTACGAGAACTACTTCAGCGAAGAGGGATACTTCTCTGTAGCGCTATTCTGGAAAGATCTGAGCAGCTGGCACTTCGATGACAACTACGTAATCGATATCGCTGAAATGCCTGGATATGATCCGGCTCGTGCCGAGCCTGGCGCAGGCTCACTCGCGACTCGCTACAGTAAGGTCAACGGTGGCGGTGGTACCCTGCAGGGTTACGAACTGTCTGGTTCCCTGCCGTTCAACATCTTCCACGAGAGCCTTGATGGTTTTGGTCTTATCGCCAGCCACACTGGCCTGAGCCAGGACATCGAAGACCTGAATGGTAATGAGTTTGAACTGCCAGGTCTGTCTGAGAGCATCCAGACTTTCACTGTGTACTACGACAACCACGGCTTCTCCGCCCGTACCAGCCTGCGTAAGCGCGATGACTTCAAAGGCGAAGTTTACGGTACTGGCTTCTCTACCGAGCAGGTGGATGTAGTTGGCGAAACTCTGGTTGATGCGCAAATCGGTTACGATTTTGCTGAGTCCGGCATCGGTGGTCTGGAAGGACTGTCCGTATTCCTGCAAGGTCAGAACCTGACCGACGAGCCGTTCACCACTCTGAGTGGCGACAACGCTCTGCAGGTTCGTGACTACCAGAGCTACGGCAAGACTTACCTGATGGGCTTCAGCTACAAGCTGTAATGCCTAGGTTAGTCTAGACCTTAGGTCGAAAGCCCTTGCAACCTGTGTTGCAGGGGCTTTTTTTTGTCTGGGCGTTCTTATAAACGCATGTGGGATGGTGTTCCGAGCAATGTATACTTTTTGCTAGGTTAGCAGTGCAACATCACACAAGACTCTTTCATTACAGGCTTGCGAAATAACGTGAATAACAAAGTAGTAAAAAATCTGGTTATCTTAGGTGGCGGTACAGCCGGCTGGATTACGGCCGCGCTAATGTGCAAGGTGCTTGGCAAGTCAATTAACATTACTCTCGTCGAGTCAGACAAGATTGGTACAGTCGGCGTTGGTGAAGCCACGATCCCGCCAATCATTAACTTTAACCAGGCACTCGGTTTAGACGAGAAAGAGTTCCTGCGTGAAACCAAGGGTACTATCAAACTGGGCATCCAGTTTGAAAACTGGTTGAAGCGAGGCGATAGCTACATGCACGCCTTTGGCACTATCGGGAAGAACTTTCCCTTTTGTGATTTTCACCATTTTTGGGTACGTCATCGCCAGAATGGCGGAACGGAAAGTCTCTGGGATTACTCCCTGAATTACCAGGCTGCAAAAAACAACAAGTTCTCGCCCCTGGGTCAGATCAAAGGTACTAACCTCCCGGGCATTTCATACGCCTATCATTTTGATGCAGGGCTATATGCCCAGTTTCTGCGCAAGTACGCGGAGAGTAAGGGTGTTACGCGTATTGAGGGGACCGTAGATGAAGTCAAACTCAACCCTGAAAGCGGCTACGTCGAAAAGTTAGTACTGGAAGGTGGCCGTGAAGTACCGGGTGACCTCTTTGTCGACTGCACCGGTATGGCTGCACTGCTGATTCACAAAGCATTGGGGGTTGGCTATGACGACTGGTCCCATTGGCTGCCGTGTGACCGTGCGCAGGCGGTACCCAGCGCGCTGGTAAAACCCATTGTCCCTTATACGCGGTCGATTGCGCATGAAGCCGGGTGGCAGTGGCGGATACCGCTGCAGCATCGCACGGGTAATGGTCTGGTGTATTCCAGTCGCCACTGGACAGATGAGCAGGCGCGCGAAGTTCTCATGTCCAATCTCGATGCGGAACCCCTCGCAGATCCGAAAGTTATTCGTTTCCGTACCGGTCGCCGGCGTGAGGCGTGGCGCAAGAATGTGGTGGCGATTGGACTTTCCAGCGGGTTCCTGGAGCCGCTGGAGTCCACCAGTATCCATATGATTCAGACTGCAGCTACCCGGCTGATAAAATGCTTCCCGCATCGAGGAATTCGTGCGGAAGAGGTTGCGGAATACAATCGTCAGTCCCAGGTGGAAATTGAGCGCATTCGCGATTTTATCATTCTGCATTACAAGGCTAATCAGCGTCGCGACAGTGAGTTCTGGCGGCAGTGCGAGGAAATGGCGGTTCCGGACTCCCTGCATGAGAAAATGGAGCTGTTCCGCAGGTCCGGGAAGGCGTTTCGGGATTTCGACGATTTATTTACCGAGGTGGCGTGGCAGCAAGTACTTATTGGGCAGGGTGTAATGCCTGAGGACCACCATGTAATTGCTGATGGGCTTAGCGATAGTCAGCTGACTGATTTGATGGAAAGCTTGCAGACCTTGATCCAGGGAACAGTAAAGCAGCTTGCCGATCACGACGACTTCTTGGCTTCTTTGTAATTTCCTGTGACCAAATAAAAACGCCGGCATTGCCGGCGTTTTTTATATACGGCGAAAATCGAGCGTTAATGTGAAGTGTTGGTAAACGCGTTACACACCATCACATCAATATCCAGAGAGCCGATAACACGCTCAGCGGTATTACCACGCAGCAGTGAGCCGGTTTCGCCGTACTGGTTCAGCGTACCCATAACCACCAATTCAGCGTTGATCTCTTTGGCGATCTCCGCAACCACTTCGTTGGTATAGCCCTGCTTCACGTGAATACGGTCAGTTGGTACGCCGGTTTTACTCGCCAGCTTGGCCAGGGCGCCGCGGTCTGGGTACAGCATGGAATCCAGGAACGCGTTCACCAGGTGCAGCTCGGCACCGTATACCTCGGCAATGTAGCTGGCGCGCTCGGTGATCTGGCGGTTCAGCTGGCGCTGCTGGGTGGTCTGCGCCTGGTAGTTTACGGTGGCCAGTACCACTTTGCGGCGGTCCTGCGCACCTGGACGGATCAATACCACAGGGCACTTGGCCTGCTTCAGTACCTGCCACTTGGACTCGGCGAAGGTGAAGCGGCTGCTGCTGCGCGCGTGCACCGGCAGGTAGATCATTTCCGCGTTGCAGCGCTTGGATTCCTGAATGATGGCCGCCTGCCAGTCGCTGGACCAGCATACGGTGATGTCGAACTCCACACCGGCCTCTTCAATCGGCTTGCGAATCTGGTCGCGAAACCAGAATTCGTCGCGGAACAGGTGATCATTCACCGCGCGGGTGTCTACGGCTTCGCCGTCAACGGCAACGAATACGGCCAGT
Organism: Microbulbifer agarilyticus; assembly: GCF_001999945.1. Taxonomy (NCBI): domain Bacteria; kingdom Pseudomonadati; phylum Pseudomonadota; class Gammaproteobacteria; order Cellvibrionales; family Microbulbiferaceae; genus Microbulbifer; species Microbulbifer agarilyticus. Next base: position 3,694,893 of record NZ_CP019650.1, on the reverse strand, counting down.
TTGGGCTGCGGGTTGCGCTCGCGGGCGGTCGCCAGGGCGCGATCGAGGGCTACGTGGCGTTCATCGTTGGGGTCAACCACCACGAATACTACGGGTTTGTCCTGCATGTTCACTCCTACAAATTTGGAAATCTGGTCCCTAAGTTCTCTCTCTGCGCAGTGTTTGTTCTTCTCCGGCGCAGATTCACCGCCCAATGTTTTTGTTAGCTCTTTGTGCTTGTAGACGGCCCCTAGAACGGGGAGTCAAGACTATCACCGACCGTCGATTTTTTCATCTACGCCCCGCCCCGGGAGGATGAATCTGGGGGGCAGCGGAGTACATTAGGCTTATGTGATGACCGTTCTATAACGACGGAGGGAAGATAATGAGAAAAATGACCAGTTTGGCGGCCTTTATTTCAGCGGCGGCCCTGACTATGAGCGGATGTACCGACAGCGACGTCGAATCCGTACAGAGCGCTTCTGATGCCGCTCCGGCCGCACAGAATGTAGCCAAGGCGGAGCCGGCCAGCGACAAGAGCGCGGCCACCGATCCGTTCTGGAACAACGCGACCATCTATTTCATGCTGCCGGACCGTTTCCACAACGGTAACCCGGACAACGACCTGTCCTACAGCCGTAAAGGCGATGCCGCCCATCTGCGCGGTTTCCACGGTGGTGACCTGCGCGGTGTAATCCAGAAGCTGGAAGAGGGTTACTTCACCGACTTGGGTGTCGATGCCATCTGGATGTCTCCGATCATCGAGAACGTGCACGGCTACGACGAGGGTGACAAGCGCACCTACGCGTTCCACGGCTACTGGCCGAAGGACTGGACCACCGTAGATGCCAACTTCGGTACCGAAGAAGAGCTGGCCGAGCTGATCGCCAAAGCGCGCAGCAAAGGTGTGCGCATCTTTATGGATGTGATCATCAACCACACCGGCCCGGTGACCAGCGAAGATCCGCTGTGGCCTTCCGACTGGGTACGTACCAACCCGCAGTGTGATTGGAGCAGCTTTGCCCAGAACGTTACCTGTGCACTGACCGACAACCTCCCAGATATTCTGACCGAGAGCGAAGAGCCGGTCGACCTGCCACCGCAGCTCACCGAAAAGTGGCAGCGCGAAGGTCGCCTGGATCAGGAAGTGGCTGAGCTGGATGCCTTCTTTGATCGCACTGGCTATCCGCGTGCGCCCAAGTACTACATCGTTAAATGGTTGACCGACTGGGTGCGTGAATACGGTGTGGCTGGCTTCCGTGTAGATACCGTAAAGCACGTTGAGCCCGAGATCTGGAACGTACTGAAGAAAGAAGCGAGCTTGGCGCTGGCTGAGTGGAAGGAAACCAATCCAGAAAACAAACTGGACGATCGTGAATTCTTCATGGTCGGTGAGGTTTTCCATTTCGGCGTAAATAATTTCGCCAACAGTGAAGGTCGTTACTACAACTTCGGTGATCGTAAGGTCGATTTCTTCAACCACGGTTTCGATAGCCTGATCAACATGGGCTTCGCCGCTCACGCCTCCCAGGATATGGAAAGTATCTTCAGTGGCTACTCCAGCACTCTGCACGGTGGTGAGCTGGATGGTGTTGCCGTGTTGAACTATCTGGGTTCCCACGATGATCACCACTCGTTTGACCGCGAGCGCAAGCAGGTGAAAAGCGCTGCGCTGAAACTGATGCTCGCGCCAGGTGGCGCACAGATTTACTACGGTGATGAAATCGCTCGGCCGATGATTGATGAGCAGGCTTACGGCGACGCATCCATGCGGGTACCGATGGACTGGAACAGCATTCAACAGAGTGAAACCAGCGAAATCCTGAGCCACTGGAAAAAGCTCGGTCAGTTCCGTCAGTCGCATTTGGCGGTGGGTGCAGGTGTGCACAAAAAGCTGAACGAAGCCCCTTATATTTTCTCACGTACGCTGGCACACAATGGTGGCGAGAGTGATCGCGTGATGGTTGCTATCGATATGCCGGCCGGTGCGAAGAGCGTAAAAGCTGCTGACGTATTTGCCGAAGGCGCAGTGGTAAAAGATTACTACTCTGGCAGTGAAGCCGTTGTCGAAAATGGTGAGCTGAAATTTGATACCGCATTCGATATTTTATTGTTGGGCGAAAGTCAAACCAGCCAGGTGAGTGCGCGTTAATATTTGAGTAAAAAGTTTTCGAAGATGTATTTCGAGTCCACATTTATCCTTGTGTGACCCAACCCTCTCTTTCTCGTCGAAAGGTTTGCCGGTATCAGTATTCTGATATCGGCTTTTTTTTGCCTGTAATTTCTGCAATTTGTTCGCGTTTTAGCAAATTTTGGCGGGGGTGACGACTACGCCCCGGGGGGGAGGAGGAAAGGCTCTGTAAAAAGGGAGTAACGTAAACACTCGCCCCAAAACAGGGCGTAAAAAACATGCTGAGAGGTCGTCAGCAAAATAATAAAAACCGCGTGCAAAAGCATGACGGTTGTCCGGATAAAAATAACTCCCGGAGCACAGCGATGATTTCTATCCCGAGTACAGCCGGAGTGCCACACTCCGTTGCTAGCGTTTGTCTGCGTGTTTTTTTCGCGCTGGCATTGCTTTTCCCGTTGAGCGCGAGCGCGCAAACCTGGTCTGAAGCCTGGTTCCGCGGCACCCCGAATAACTGGGGTACCACGGCCATGGAATACGATGCAGGAGAAGGTGTCTGGTTCACAGAGCAGACCTTTGATGCCGCGAACCCGCGTTTTAAAATCAGCCACTATCAGAACTGGGACGAAGCGTACCCAGATAATGATTATCAGGTTACCAATGGCCGCTATCGCATCACTTTCAATGATGCCAGTAAAGCGATCACCGTAACCGAGGTGGTCGAGCAGCAGCCGGAGAACTCGCCCGCGAGTATTTGCTTCGACAATCCGCAAAACTATGCCGACCCGCATATCTATTTCTGGAACCCGCAGCCGGGTGGTAGTGTGAATAATTTGCCGGGTTGGCCTGGCAATGCGATGACGGCTTCCGGTGAGTACTTCTGTTACGACTTTACACCCCACCTGAATGGCGGTGTGATGCCGGAATCACTGAGCGTTATTTTTAATAACAACGGTGCACCGCAAACCACAGACCTCACCTACGATGGCAACCCCTGCTACGTCCAGAACCAGTGGATGACTGCAGATGCCTGTGGGCTCGATTCAGAGCCGGTCGTCGATCTGCCGCCTACCACGCGTCCATTGTTGGAACAGCCGCTGAATTTCCCGATTACCGGTAATGTCACCGGCGGTAGTTACCGTTTCGAAATCGCCTACCCGAATCTTCAGGGTCAGTTTATGTCCCCGGTGATGGTGATTTCCGATGGCATTAACGATTCCATGTACGTGGTGGATAAATCTGGTTCCATTTTCATTTTCCCGAACCGGGAAAATGTGGCGCCCGCCGAAGTGAACACCCTGTTGAACATCGACAATGAGGTGCGCAACTACCACGAGCAGGGCCTGCTTAGCATGGCGTTTGACCCCAACTACGCCAGCAATGGGTATATTTATATTTACTACATCCACGGCACCGACGATAACGAACGCGCCCCGGATGGTAGCTACGGCGACGCGATCCTCGCACGCTGGACAGTAGATAACCCCAGCAACCCGACTCAGGTGGTTGCCAACTCCAATGTGGAAATCCTGCGTATCCCGCAGCGTGGCCCGGACCATAAAGGTGGCATGATGCAGTTCCACCCCGAGGACAATAATCTTTACCTCGGTGTTGGTGACGGTGCCTACGGCCACAGTGCCACCATGAGTTACCCGGAAGATCCGCGTACCAATAACGGTGCACAGGAAACCGATAACCTTCTCGGTGCCTTCATTCGCATCAAGCCACTGGCACAGCCGGTGGATGGAAAGTACTACGAAATCCCCGCAGATAACCCGTTTGTCGGCGTGCCCGGATTCCGCGAAGAAATCTGGTCTTACGGCCACCGCAACCCATGGCGCTGGAGCTTCGATACCGAGGCGCCGTACACCATGTGGGAAACCGAAGTCGGCCAGGCGGGCTTCGAAGAAGTTAACCTGATTGAAAAAGGGAAGAACTACGGCTGGCCGGTATGTGAAGGCACCAACAACCGTGGTGACCTTGGCGGCGACCCGGCGAAAAACTGTAGCACTGATTTCGAGCCGCCGCGCGATGGTTACGCTCACCCCACCGGTTACTCCATTATCGGCGGCGTGGTGTATCGCGGAAATTCGTTGCCAGGCCTGAGTGGTCGGTTTGTCTTCGGGGACTACGTTACCAAGCGCATCTGGTCGATTGTCGACGGCGAAGCCAAGGAATTAATCAGCGAAGCTTTCCCGGAAAATATCGCCTCGTTTGGCACCGATCTGAGTGGTGAGACATTGTTGGTCTCCACATACGGTGTGGAGTACGGCGGTCAATCGACGATCTACAAAGTCGTCGATGACGATGCGCAAAGCGCGGTGATCCCGGCAACACTTTCTGCAACCGGTTTGTTCGCCGATGTGCAAAACCTGGTGCCGGTTACTGGCGTACTGGAATACGATCTGAACACCGATGGCTGGTTTGACGGCTCCGATACCCGTCACTTTATTGCCCTGCCGAACGACAGCCAGATCACGTTCGACGGTACCAATAACTGGGACCTGCCGATCGGCTCGGTACTGGTAAAACACCAGAGTATTGCTACCGCAGGTAACCCAGCCAAGCCATTTACCACGTCTGTGTTGTTCCGACAGGACACCGGTAATTGGCAGGCTGCAAACTATTACTGGAACAGCGACGGTAGCGACGCTGATCTGGTTACTGAATCACTCACAGTGATGGACGGCGGTATTGAGAACCGTCAGAGGGCCGTGCAGTCTGCCGCCGACTGCGGATCCTGCCACATCGGAAGTGGCAGTCGCGAGCCCCTGGCGGTACATACTCGCCAGCTGAACAAAAACTTCCAGTACGGCGAAGGTGCAGAAACCATCGCTAACCAGCTGGATGTGTTCAACAACATCGCACTGTTTACGCAAAACATTGGTGGTGCCGATACCCATGGCAGCTTTGTTGATGCGGAAGATACCAGTGCCGATCTGGACGAGCGTGCGCGTACCTATCTGGACACCAACTGTTCGCACTGTCATGCCAGCGGATTTATGGATCTGCAATACGATACGCCACTGGGCGAGATGCGCCTGGTGAACGTAGAGACCACTGGTGGTGCCGCACGCCTGCGTCCGTTCGATCACGCCAGCAGTCTGGTCTACATCTATCAGACCACCGATAACAACCGCATGCCGAAGGGCACCCTGTACACCAACCCGGTGGCAGAGGCTCTGTTCCGTAATTGGATCGACAGTGTCAACGCGCAGCAGGTTGGTATCGTGGTGAACGCTGATGACAATCGCCTTAATGCGGGCGATGCATTGAGTGTCGATGTTCTGGCGCTGTACGACAACGGCTTTACCGTACCGGTGGATGTTGCTCCGAGTGTGACTTCAAGCAATTCGTCCATCGTAGCGGTCGAGTCGGTGAACCAAAGCGCTATCGTGTTGCGTGCTGGCACTACCGAAAATGGCACCGCGACGATTACCGTGCAGCAGGGTGGATTTACCGAAACTCTGAACGTCGAAGTCACGGGTATTGAAGTCAGCATTACCAAGCTGGAAATCGCCCCGGGCAATGTCGCCCTTGATAGCAGTCGCCAGCTGGTTGCCTACGGCGTACGTGCCGACGGTACGCGCGCAAATGTATTCGGGCAGGTTGCATGGTCTGTGACCAGCGGCCCGGCGACGATTGATCAAAGTGGCCTGGTTACCCGTAATGCACAGGGCGCGGTTACGGTGCAAGCCGTGTTGGGTGAGTTCACCGCAACGGCCACTCTGGAAGAAGGCTTCAATGGTATTGCTGTCCGTTACGACAACCCGGAAGGATGGGAGCAGGTATTTGTCCACCTCTGGGTGACCGTGAATGGCCAGGACCAGGGGCTTACTCAATGGCCCGGGCTGTTGATGTCGGGCCCCGATGCGGAAGGTTGGTGGAGCCATTCAGTAGACGAAGCTGATCTGGAAAATGGTGAAGTCAATCTGGTGTTTAACAGCGGCAACGGTCAGCAGACCGGTGACCAGCGCAACATCAATGAGTCCTCCAGTTTTGTCGGCGGTGCCTGGGAACCGTGGGTTCCCGAAGCGCCAGTGGGCGGTGACACCTCACGAGTGTCAGTGATTGGTGGTACCACGGCCGATGGCGAGCGGGATTATGCAATCGGCAGTGTGATTACCGTGAACGCAGATGCGGCTCCTTTGGGCACCGAATTCGGTGGCTGGAGTGGCGATGCGGCGCCCTATATCGTGGGTGATCCATCGCAGCCTCAGGTGCAACTGCTGATTCCGCAGCACGACCTGTCGCTGGTTGCACTCTTCCCGAGCAGCAACAACGACTACGAGGCCGGGCAGAATTTCTACGCGGCCCAGTGTGCAAACTGTCACGGCGATCAGGGGCAGGGCGATGTAGCACCGGCTCTGGCAGGTACCGGCAGCAATTGGGATCTCAATGTACTCACGCAGTACATCGAAGACTTCATGCCGATGGACGCCACCGCCAGTTGTGCGGGCGATCAGCCTGGTGCCTGTGCCTATGAAACGGCTCGCCTGATCGTGGACGAAGCCTGGAGCACGAGTAGTTGTTCCGGCAACGACTGCGATGGCAGTAACCTCGATGCGCGTAACATGCGTCTGCTGACCCGTGAGGAATACCTCAACAGTGTCAGCGACGTCTTCGGTATCGCTTTCGATGAGTCTGTGATGGGGCCGGTGCCGGCAGACGGCTTGTTCCGCAACTTCGACACCGCCTCCTTCCTCACAGCCGGCAACGACCGCACCCTGGGGTACGAGCAGGTTTCCGAGCAGGTTGCCGACATGGCGGTTTCCCAGTTCGGCTTCAACAGCTTGATTGATGGCTGTGGCGATAACCGATGTGTGGTCGACACACTTGGCTTCCGCCTGTTCCGTCGTCCGCTGACGACTCAGGAAATCGATCGTTACACCGGCTTGTACACCAGTGAGGACGATGGCCGTCTGGTAGTTCAGGCCATGCTGATGTCGCCGTACTTTATGTACCGTTCCGAGTTGGGTGAACTGGATGGTGCGACCGGGTTGTACCGCCTGAACAACTACGAAATCGCGACCTTGCTTTCCTACACATTCTGGGTAACCACACCAGACGACACCCTGTTGCTGGCTGCGAGCGATGCAAACTTTGATGTAGCCGCGCAGGTAGACCGTCTGCTGGCAGACCCACGTGCGGAACGCGGGCTGCGCCGCTTTATCTCCGGTTGGCTGATCAACAATCAGTATCCATTCCCGGCGATTAGCAGTGCGGATCTGATTTCGGCATTCAAAGAAGAGACGGTAGGCTTCGTGCTGGACAATATTCGCGGCAACAACGCATTCAGTGAGTTGCTCTCCGCGAATTACACCTGGGCGAACGGTGAACTGGCCGCGCACTATGGGTTGGAAAATACCAATGGTGACTGGTCTATTCGCAACTTCCCTAACGGTGATGCGCGCAGTGGCACTGGCCTGCTGGGTCACGGCAGCTTCCTCGCTTCCCGTACCAGCACCGTAAACCCAGCGCCGATCAAGCGTGGTGTTTACGTGCGCGAGGTGCTGATGTGTCAGGAATTCCCGCCACCTGCGGCCGCCGACTTCAACGTGGTGTTTGAAGACAGCGACAGCAACCGGGAAGCCACTGCACGGCATACCTCGGATCCGGCCTGTGCTGCCTGTCACCAGTTTATTGACGGTGTTGGCTTCGGCTTCGAGCGTTTCGGTAGTGATGCCCTGTATCGCACCATCGAAACCATCGGTACCGGTGAGCAGCGCGAAATTGACGATAGCGGCAGCATCAAGAGCCTGTACAGCGCGGCTACGGTGCTAGACCCCGCGAGCGAAAGCTACGACTTCTACTCCGTACCGGAGCTGGCATCACTGATCGCCAGCAGTGATCAGGGCGAAGCCTGCTTTGCGCGTCAGTTCTACCGCTACGTGGTCGGACGCGAAGAGGGCACAAGTGATGACCTGATCATCCACGCGGTCAGTGAAGACCTGCGCAATGGCGGTGGCATGCGCGACATGTTGCGTACGCTGGTTCTGTCTGACGCCTTCACTCTGCGTCGCTAAATTCGGGAGATAACAACAATGAAACTGCTGAATAAACTTGGTTTTGCTTCCGTAAAGGAATCCACCAGTCAGTCGCGCCGCAAGTTCCTGCGCAACCTGGCACAGGCCGGCATGCTGTTGCCTGTGGCTGGCAGCATGCTCGGGCAGCGGGTATTTGCGAATACGGGCTCTGCGCAGCGCGTACTGTTCCTCTACTATCCCAACGGTGTGGTGCCCTACAACTGGGTGCCACAACAGGGCCCGGGCGCCATTAGTGGTAGCCAGGAGCTGAGCTTTGGCTTGGGGCCGCTGTCTTCCTGGCACGATCGCATGATCGTGCTGCAGAACATGACGCTGGATATCGGTAGCGGTGCCGGAGCCCACTACAACGATATGCGCGGCATTCTTACCGGTAACAATGAAATCAGCCGCGAAAGCGCCAGTATCGATCACTTGATTGCGGAGCAGTTGGGCAGCGAGGGTGTATTGAGCCTCGGCGTACGCACCGGCGGCCGCTCCGACATCATGATCTCCAAGCCGCGCGGTTACGATAGCGGCGCCCGCCCGATTCCGAATAACGACCCGGCGGATGCCGCGCAGAAACTTGCCGTGGGTATTAGCGGTGGCGGCAGTAGTTCCGGTGGCAGTAGCTCTGGCGGCAGCAGCGGCGACAAGCAGGCCTATTACGAAGCGATTCTCAACGACTTCGATGGCCTTGCGGAAGTCACTCTCGATAGCGCCCGCCGCGACAAACTCACACTGCATGAAAATGCACTGAAGCGTTTGCGGGATCTCGCCGGCAATCAGGTAGGCGAGTGCAGCTTCAACACCAATGTGATGAGCGACCCGTATGCCAGTTCCTCGGGCCAGCTAACGCCCAACGAATGGCAAATGTTCCCGCACTTGGCGCGCGCGCAAATCGATAACATTGTGGGTGCGTTCTCCTGTGGCCTGAACCGGGTCGCCACCCTGCAGCTCTCTAAAGGGGATGAGAACGGCAATCTGGTGAACTATTCGTTCGACGAGTGCTGGCAAATGTCACAGGACGCCATTAGCCAGGGTATTCAACACAGTAATGGTAGTGGTACCGTTGGTTCCATTACCCGCTGGTACAACGAATTTGCCAGCCACAGTGCCTCGCATCGCCCGGGTGATGTGCCGCACACCGCACAGGTGCGCTGGTATCACAGTCTGCTCGCCTACACCTTGCAGCAGCTCGAAAACAGCGGCTTGCTGGATGACACCCTGGTGGTGATGTTCTCAGAAGTTGGCGATGGCTCGAAGCACGGTGGTGCAGCCGGTGCGGTAACCCTCGCCGGTGGTGCCGGTGGCGCCCTGCAAATGGGCCGTATCATCAATTGTGGTGACGGGGTCAACAACGGTCAGCGCATTTATGGCACGCATCAGTTGTTTGGCGATGTGGCCCGCTATATGGGTGCGACCAATTTGCCGGAAAGCCACTGGTCTGGTGGGGTTGTGTAACCGCCTCAATCAGTCCAACACAAAAAAAGCCCCGAATATTCGGGGCTTTTTTTATTTGCTTAGAAGAAATGCTGTCGCGAACTACTGCTGCGCGGAAGGCATGTTTTCCAATGCGCTTTTCAGTTCGGTCAGTTTCTCTTTCACGCGTGCCGCGTTGTCCGGCCCAATGCGGATCATCAGCTTGTGCAGGCCGGGCATCTTTTCCATTTTCTCGTCTTCGAATTTGTAATACACCGTGGGACGGATCAGTTTAATCGGGCCGTCGACTTCCGGTGCGGCCATTGCCTGATCGATGGCGGCGAGCAGTGCCGCATGGAAGTTTTTGTTTTTAAGGCCGAGTTCACCATACGCCTGCTTCAGGCGTGGGTACCAGAACTGATACAGGTTTACCGCGGTGTCGGTATCCACCATGGCGAACAGGCGCACCGGTGCGTCGTAGCGCTGGTAGTTTTCCTGCGACAGTACATACACCTTTTGTCCGTCCGGGCGGATTTCCAATTCTTTTACTGCAATTTTACCGTCCACGTTTTTAAACGGACGGTTCTTGTGCATCAGGTCGCCCTTCGTTGCCGTGTTTACGGCGGCTACCCATTTGCGCACCACTTCATCGGGCACAATCCAGCGGGCGAGTGTGCCGTCGGCCGAGAGGCTCACGAGATCGTTGGCGGCCTCTTTGTCGCTATCGTTTAGCGCGGGCAGTTTGCGCGGTTCTTCCTTGGGCGGGGTGGGTTCCGGCGCGGGTGGGATTACGGGTTCTGGCTCTTCCAGTTCTACTTTGGGCTGAACTTCGGGTGCCGCCTCGGGCACGGCCACCGGTGTTTCGGGGCGGTGGGCTTCTTTAATTACAAACCAGTAAATACCGGCAATGACTGCCACGGCCACCAGTACGGCAACCAGCCACTCTTTGGTTCCACCCATATCACCATCCTCCCTTAAAACGCTGCGCACCAAATTTGGCGCCCCAAAAATCAGTGTAAACCACTGACTGTGAAGTCTGAGACAGTATCAGGTTGGAAAGGTTTCGGATACGGGTGTGTGTGGCTGATAGCGACTACGGACGAGAAGAAGGTACGGGGCGCGCAGAGGCGCCCCGAGACATTAAAAGCGCTAGAGGTCAGTGCTCGAGCTTGAGGATTTGACCGGATAGCTGAGGCGCAGTCAGGGCGGCGGAAGCGCTGAGGTCGTCGGCAACCACCAGTTCCGCAGTACCTTCTTGTAACTGGTTGGTAAGGGTGTACTTACCCGGAGCCAGTTGCCACTGCTTGATCAGGTCAGACGGCAGAGCCAGGTTCACCGCGCTGTCGCTACCGGCGAAGTTAGCAACCACCAGCAGGCGATCATCACCGGCCCAACGGGCAAAGCTGTACAGCTTGTCGGAGTAGTTTTCACCCTGCTCACGGTTGTAGCGGTGCAGGTCCTGGTACTCACCGGAGAGGGCGTCGCTCTGGCTGCTGAAGGTCAGTAGGGTGCGGTAGAAGTCGCGCAGGGACTGTTCGCCTTCGGCCAGTTGCTCACTGTTGAACTGGCCATCGTTGTGCCAGCGACGGATGCTGGGTACAGACCAGTAGTCGAAGATGGTGGTACGGCTGGTTTTGCCGAAGCCCGCGTCGCCGTCGCCCGGCTCGCCCAGTTCCTGACCGAAGTAAATCAGCGTCGGCGCACCGCTCACGGTAGCGGAAACTACCATGGCGGGGATGCCTGCCTGCGGGTTGCCGGCAAATTCCGGCGAGGCAATGCGCTGCTCGTCGTGGTTTTCCATAAAGCGCAGCATATTGGCTTCAATACCGCTCAGGCTTTCCTGAATCTCCACCAGCGGATCGGTGCCGGCCTTGCCTTCCATTACCGCACGAATGGCATCGTAGGTGCCTACCTTGTCATACAGGTAGTCCATCTTGCCCAGGTGGATGTAATCCCGGTACAGCTTGGGCTGGTAGATTTCCGCCAGCAGCAGCGCGTCGGCTTTCTGCATTTTGATGCTGGAGTTCAGGTAGCTCCAGAACTCCACCGGCACCATGCCGGACATGTCATAGCGGAAACCGTCGACGCCGAAGGCGAGCCAGTAATCGGTGATCTGGCGGAACTTCTTCCAGCTATCCGGAATTTCTTGTTCCGCCCAGAAAGCCGCGTGCGCACGGAAATCTTTCTCGGCATAGCCTGCTGGCAGTTGCGCGAAATCGTAGCTGCCGTCCGGGCGCACACCGAAGTTGATCTTCACGGTTTCGTACCAGTCGCCCTGCTCAGGTTGCGGGGCGCGGCTGCCGTTGCCGGTCCACTTGGCCGGTACTTCTTCAAACGTGCCATCGACCAGATCGTGGGTTTCACCGTTAAGCGGCTGGTAGCCGTCGGTGGCCACCGGTACCTGGAAAGGCTCGCCGGGCACATAGTAGAAATTGTTGTCGCGCGCGTAGGCTACGCTGCTGTCGTCGTCCGCACCGAAGTCGATAACACCTTCCGGCTTGTCCAGAGACTGGTAATTACGCGCAACGTGGTTGGGTACGATATCAATGATGACCTTGAGGCCAGCGGCGTGAGAGCGTTCCAGTAGCGCTTTGAATTCTTCCAGGCGCTTGCTCGGGTCGTTGGCGAGGTCCGGGTTTACCGAGTAGTAATCCTTGATCGCGTAGGGGGAGCCGGCACGGCCTTTCACCACATCCGGGTCGTCATTGGCGATGCCGAATTCGGTGTAGTCGCGGACCACCGCGTGGTGCAGTGCACCGGTGTACCAGATGTAGTCCGCACCCAGATCGCGAATTTCTTCCAGCGCCTTGGGAGTGAAGTCGCTGAACTTGCCCACGCCATTTTCTTCAATGGTGCCCCAAGGTTTGTTGGTGGCATTGGTGTTTCCGAACAGGCGAGTCATCACCTGATAGATTACCGGCTTGCCGGACATAGCTTCTACCGGTGCTTCTATCGTAGCTTCTGGCGCAACCTCAGTGCTGGACTGGGTTTGAGCGCTTTCTACTTCTTCCATTTTGGCACCGCAGCCACTCAGAGTGGCCGCTGCGACGGAAGAGGCGAGTACGAGCTGAATAAATTTTTTCATCTTCTCTCTATTCGCTTTTTTGTTTACTGGGCAACCGACAGTGACTGGCTTGCGCCACTCCACGGGAACTTCACGTGCAGGGTCTTTTCACGCTTGTTGTACCAGGCGGTGTTCTCGGTCAAATCTTTTTCCCGCTTCACCAGGGCAATGGTCTGGTCGCCCTGTTGGATGGCAGCGGGCAGGGTTACGTTGTGCAGTACCAGCTCTACATTGCGGCTTTCTGGAGCGCCGGTGTAGCCGTCACCTTCACGGGTAAATGTGAAGTCGATACCGGCTTCGTTGCGCTCGCCACTGAACAGCAGTTTTTCGTACTGGCCCTTGGCGAAGGCATCGGCGGTCTCACCATCGTCTTCGTATACGGTGCCGGAGGACTGTTGCACTGACTCGTGCGCGTAGTAGTCCAGGCGCAGGTATTCGCTGGTGTATTCCTGGGTATTTTTCATATCCGCCACAGTGGGGATGAACGCACCGGCGCGCACCAGTACCGGGATGGTTTCCAGGCTCACCTTGATCTCAGCCTTGTCGCCGCCGTACTGATTGTCGTTCCAGTAGTCGAACCAGATTCCGCCCGGCAGTTCTACGGATACCTTGCGGGTATCTTCCATCACCGGCGCCACCAGGAAGTCGTTACCCCACAGGTAGGCACTTTTGTTGTCCATCAGCTCGAGATTGTTTTCGTTCTCGAAGAACAGAGGGCGCATCAGTGGCATACCGGTCTGGCTGTTTTCAAACGCCAGGGTGTAGTTGTACGGCAGCAGGCGGTAACGCAGCTTGATAAAATCGCGGGTAATCCGGCGGGTCTTGCGGTCGTGGAATACCGGCTCCGGCGCAATTTTTTCCTGCGCGTGTGGGCGGTATACCGGCTGGAAGGTGCCGTACTGCAGCCAGCGAATATACGGGGTGCGCTCAAAGCGCTCGCCATCGGCAAAGCCACCCAGGTCGGAATGGGTGTAGGCAAAACCGAGCAGGCCCATTTGCAGGGACAGCTCAACCTGCGGCTGCAGGCCGCCCCAGCCACGGGACACGTCGCCGGTCCACGGAATCATGCCGTAGCGTTGGGAGCCCGGGAAACCGGCGCGCATCATAATGAAGGGGCGCTCGTCCGGGTTGTTGGCTTTTTCGTTTTCGAACAGCATCTGCGCCCAGCGGTGGCCGAAGGCGTTGTGGATTTCATCGGCCATGCCGATCGCGTGCACGGTGTCTGACGGGTGTACTTCTGGTTCGCCCAGATCGCCCCACCAGCCAGAAACGCCCTGTGCTTTCAGGTCTTGGTAGATATTCCAGAACCAATCGCGGCCGTCTTCGGAGAAGACGTCGATCAGGCCGGTGTTGCCGAAGTAAAAGTCAAACTGCTTGGGCTTGCCGGCGAGGTTCTTCGCCAGTGCATTGCTGGCAACCGCCTCATCCCAACGTTCAGAGGTGGAGAGAACAAACGGCTCGGTAACCAGAATGGTTTTAATGCCCTGTTCTTTCAGCTCCGCCATCATCTCGACCGGCTGCGGGAAGTTTTCTTTGTCCCACGCCAGGTTGCCCATGTGGCCTTTGATGTCTGGGCCAAACCAGAACAGGTCGAGTACCAGCGCGTCTACCGGAAAATCTTCGTCGCGGAAGGCTTGAATCGTTTCACGTACTTCCTGCTCTGAGCGGTAACCGAAGCGCGAGGCGAAGTTGCCCAGCGCCCAGCGCGGCGGCATTGGCTGGCGGCCGGTAACGTCCACGTAGTTTTCGATCAGCTTGGGGTAGTTTTCACCCGCCACCACGATGTAGGCGCTACGCCCACCCACGGCTTCAAACTGCATGACGCTTTCTTCGCTGGCGCCGAGGTCCATGGTGCCGGTGGCGCTGTTGTCGAACAGCAGTACGTATTTGTTGCTGCTCATCACCGCCGGCATGGAGAAGTACATCTGCTCGGATTCGGTGGAGTAGCCGTAATGCGCCTTGTTGTACAGCGGCAGACGATGGCCGCGGCGGTCCATACCCAGTACGCGCTGGCCGCCACCAATCAGTTTCTCATCGTCGGTCAAGTTAAAGCGGAAGCCGCGCATGGTCTGGTTGGCGAAGAAACCGTGCTCTTCACTCAGCAGTGGCTTGCCGTTGTGCAGGTATTCGATCGCAAACGGCGACTTGTGAATCACCGCGGTGATGTCGCCAAGGGAATAACGCAGCGCTTCGGTGGAAACATTCAGTTCCGCCTGCACATCTTGCTGCAGTTGCTGGTGTGCGCGTGCGAAGGAGGGCAGCTGCTTCATGCCCTCGCGCTGGTAGTGCACTTCCAGTGCGCCAGAGTTGAGCGGGGTCAGTGTTACCTGGCTGTCGGTGGTTTCGATAACCAGCTTGTCATCGAACAGCTTGTGTTCCTGATAGCTGCGCGCGGTATCCGCAAATGCTGGTTGCAGGGCGGCGGCCAGCGCTGTTGTCAAAACAGTTTTCAGGCCGAGTTTTTGGAGCAGCCTTGTGGACTTTTTACTTTTCACTACTTTCATCGTCGCGTTCACTTGTATTTTTGATTCAATACTGTCGTTTTTTAGAATATTTCGGCAACCAGTACATCGCTCGGGGCGAGTACCAGTTCCTGCAGCGATTGTGATTCGCCGCTGGTGATGTCGGTGGCAGTGGCTTTATCGCCAAGAACTTCCGCCATGTGCGCAACCGGCAATTCGCGCGCGCGGTCGCTCTTGTTGATGGCTACCATCACCGTCTCATTTTCGTCATAGCGGAAGTACACATAGAGCCCGTCGATGGGGGCAAAGTGCTTGAGCTTGCCGCTGTGGATTACGTCCTTTTGCTTGCGCCAGTTAAACAGGGTGCGGACATACTGCTGGGCTTCGCGCTGTTTACGGCTCAGCTTTTTACCGGTAAACGCGTTGATCTTGTCGCCCGCCCAGCCACCGGGGAAATCACTGCGTACCACGCCGTCGTCGCGGTGCTTGGGGCTTTTTGCGAGGATTTCATCGCCGTAATAGAACTGCGGGATGCCGCGCATGGTGGCGATATAGGCCACCGCCATGCGGAACTTGCCCATGTCTTCATCCAGCTGGCTATACATGCGGCTCATGTCGTGGTTGCCGGCAAGGATGACCAGATTGTTGGGGTCGGGGTAGAGCACGTCATTCGCCAGAGATTCGTACAGGGTGACGAGGCCGGTGCTCCAGGTTTCCGGTTTTTCCAGCCCATCGCGCAGGCCATAGAGCAAGGGGAAATCCATCATGCTCGGCACGTGGGATACATAACCGTTGCGGTTTTTATTGCCCGCCTGCCAGTAGGCTACCAAGGCCGCCTGTCGGGTCCACTCTTCACCAACGATGTTGAGCTTGGGGTACTCACGCATCAGGCGCGCGGACCAATCGGTAAGAAAGTCCGCGTCGGAATACGCATAGGTGTCTACACGAATACCGGACAGGTCCGCATATTCCACCCACCAGATCGCGTTCTGGATCAGGTAGTTGGCCATGCGCGGGTTGCGCTGGTTGGGGTCCGGCATGGTGTCCACAAACCAGCCATCGGTGAACAGCTGGTGGTCCTTGTGGCTGGCATAGGGGTCCATGTGCACGGTGCGCGCATGGTTGGTGTATTCGTATTCGCCTTTGGCGACGCCCTTGCCGTTTAGCCAGTCGTCCGCCGGCAGGTCGTCGAGCCACCAGTGCCCGTCGCCAATATGGTTGGGCACCATGTCCTGGATAACGCCAATACCCTTCTCCTTGGCTGCCGCCACAAACGTGCGGAAGCTGGCGTTGCTGCCATAGCGGGAGTCGATGCGATAGAGGTCTGTTGCCGAGTAGCCGTGGTAGGAGTATTGCGGCTGGTCATTCTCGATCAGCGGGTTCGGCCAGATCTGGGTGAAGCCCATGTCGGCGATGTAGTCGAGGTGCGCCTGCATACCGGCAATGTCACCACCGTGGCGGCCGTTCGGGTCGGCGCGGTTGGCTTCTTCTTTGGTATCCGCGGTGTTGTCGTTACTGGGGTCGCCGTTGGCGAAGCGGTCCGGTGTAATCAGGTAGATGGTGTCGCTGGAGTCGAAGCCCTGGCGTTCGGCGGAGCCGGCGCGGCGCTGCTTCAGCTCATAGCTCAGCGCCTGCTGCCAGTCGTCCTTGCGCAGTTGAATCTGCAGGGTGCCGGGCTTGGCATCGGCGGATACCGACAAGTTGATAAACAGGTAATTCGGATTCTGTTCGCGCTCGGTACCGATCACGGTTACGCCCGGGTAGTCGAGGCTGACTTCCGCACCGGCGAGGTCGCTGCCGTGCAGCATCAGCTGCAGGCTCGGCTCGGCCATATTCGCCCACCAGAACGGCGGTTCGGCACGCTCCAGCTGCGGTGTTGATGTGAGGTCGCTCGCGGCGGCAATTGCTGTGGGCGCGATTCCCATGGAGGGAACCGATACGAGAGTGGATGTCAGCGCAAACATCAGGCTGGCGGCCAGGCGGCGAGTGGGCTTGGACATGGCGGGCACCTGTAGAAATTCAGTCGGGCCGTCTCAAGGCGCCTCTCGTTAAAGAGTTCGCTGAGACTTTCCGGTTATTTTCTCTATTGTGCCCAAGGGCTGCACCCTTGTTATCCCCCTCTGGTGAGGGGGAGAAAGACGTTAATTCGTGCCCCTAAAAGAACCGATACAGAACCCCTGTAGAACCCATATTTGTGGCGGATAATCACCCCTCAGATGGTCATTTCATCTGCCCGAGCGCCTCGCCAAAGACACGGTTGGCCATGCAGATATCCCCGTGCCCCGCGGGGTGCAGGCTTGAATGCCTATGCCCCCCGTGAATTGCCTCGGCCAGCAGGCGTGCGGTGGCCTCATTGGGTACTGGCCCGAGCCCGCTTGCCGCGGTGTTGTTATGCTGAATCGGCAGTTTACGCCCCTCGTGTACGGTGCCCCAGATGGCAATATCCTTGATCTTCTCCGGAGCGATTGTCACCGGGTTGTCCGCAAGAACGGTGAAGTTCGCGAGTTTTCCCGGCACGATACTGCCAACTCTCTCTTCGAGGCGCAGGGAGTAGGCCGCGTCCAGCGTGACCGCCTTGAGTGCGCCCATGCGGCTGGCGCGCTGGTCCGGCCCCGCCACCCGGCCAGAAACGGTCTTGCGGTTGACGGCACTGTGCATCAAGAACAGGGGTTGGGCCGGGGCCATGGGCATATCCGAGTGGAAGGAGTAGGAGATACCGGCGCGTTCGATATCGCCGATGCGCACCATGTTGTCCGCCCGCTCCGCCCCAAGGCCGACCTTGGAATACTTATCCCCGAGCATGACCAGGTAGTAGGGGTTGCCGCTGAAAATGGCGCCGAGCTTTTTCGCCCTGTCGATCTGATCTTTTTCCGATACGGCAATGTGAACCAGCACCGTCCGGTGGTCATGCCGGGGCTTGCGCCGCATATTCTCTTCCAGGTTATCCAGCACCAAATCGAGGCCGGCGTCACCATTCACGTGGATGTGGATCTGGTAGTCCGCGTCCCAGTAGGTCCGGAATGCCTTGGAGAAGCTCTCCGGTTGCATGATCCACTCGCCGTGGTGGCCATCCAGATAGGGTTCGCGCAGTTGCATCAGCTGGGAATAGACCGCGCCGTCGGCAAACAGCTTGATCTGGTTGGGGGTGATACTGGTCATGCCTTCGCCCCAGCTCAGGGTCTTCTTGACCTCGGCGACGGCATTGTCCGGAAAGGCTTCAAAAATCGAGCGGCCATCGGGAATAAAGTAATAGCGGAACGGAGAATCCGGCGGCGACAGCACTGCGTTTTCCGCGGCCTGTAACTCCTTCGAATAGAGGCCACCGGGCTCTGAGGCGAGGGTGACACCGTTGGTGTGCATATATTGCTGGGTCAGCTCCAATCCCTTGTGGAATTTCTGCGGGGTGGTGATGGCAGACAGCAATTGGGGTGCCCAGGCAAACATGCCGCTTTCCCAAAAGTGCCCTTTGGCCAGGTCGGTTTGTTTTTGTGCGGCCTCTGGCAATGCATCAATAAATGCCTGGTCGATGCCCAGTTTCTCCAGCGCCTTGGTATTCATAAACGTTTCGTGCCAGGAGCGATGGATCACCACAATCGGCCGCGTGGTACTCACTTTATCCAGCAGTTCTTTGGATAGCTCGCCATGAAACAGCTGGTGGAAGCCCCAGGAAAATAACACCGCGTTGGGATCTTTCAGTTTTGCGTTGGCTTCCTTCAGGCGCGCGCGATATTCCTGTTGGTTATTCGCCGCGGGAATGGTGCCGTAGGGCATCTGCCAGGTTTCGATGGCAATAATTTCTGACGACATGGTAAGTGCCGTCAGCATCGGGTGATCGTGCTGCGCAATTAATCCCGGTACCAATACTTTGTCGGCAAAGGTGCGATCCACGGTAAATTTTTGATCGCCCGCAGCGGCTCTTAGTTCCGCCAGTGAACCTGTCGCCACAACACGGTCCCCAATCACTGCTACTGCCGTGACATTCGGTTTATTCGGCGAAAGCGTGACAATTTCTTTCGCCACAAAAATCGTAGCGGGCTCGGGTGGCGATGCGGCCTCGGCAATGGACTGCAAACTCACGCTCTGAGCCAGTGCGAACTTTGCCAGCAGCAAAAAAACGCCAACGGCGGCCAATCGAAATAGATTCGTTAGCATCCTTTTCACCCGATTTTTCTCACTCGCGGTTAAATATCTGCTCAAGTTTAGAACGCCTTGCGCATCTGGGTTTTATGTGAGGCTCTTCACGCTTTTTTGCCTGTTTATCCGCCGAAAACCCTGCTGTGCTTGGTGGCCTGGCGCGTATTTCATCCACGCCCCGGACAGGGGGGAGGTCAGCCCCGCCATGAATTCGCAACATGCAAACAGGGTCCGTCTATGGCTCGTATTACCGGATAAAAATAACTCAGGTGAGATGATGAAAATGAACAGAAAAACCCTGGCGGTGGCCGGGTTGCTGCTATTTGCCAGCAGCGCCGCCCACGCCGAGTGGTTCTTACGTGGTACCCATAACAACTGGCAAGCAGACCAGATGACCGATGTCGGCAGTAACACCATGCTGGCGGAAGACGTCGTATTTACCGCTGCCGGTCAATTTAAAATCGACCGCTGGGGTGACTGGAGTGAAAACTACGGCGCCAACCAGCAGCAAAATGGTCCGGACATCACCATTTCTGCCGGTACCTGGGATATCGAGTTCTACACCGATACCAAGGACTACAGCATTCAGCCCGCAGATAATGCCCCGGCCGACACAGATAACGACGGCGTGCCAGACAGCCAGGACCAGTGTGCAAACACGCCTGCCGGTGCCCAGGTAGATGCGAACGGCTGTGAAGTCGTGACAACCCTGCAGCTGCACATTCGCGGTACCCACAACGGCTGGGTAGCCGGTGACTTGCTGAGCGATATCGGTGGTGGCCTGTACAGCGCCTGTCGCAACTTTGCTGCCGGCGACGGTGGCGGCGGCCCGCGTTTTAAAATTGACCCGAATGGCGGCTGGGGCGGCGATGAATTCCCCGCAGCAGATGTATCCGCCAGCGGTTGGACCGAAGTTGTGGTTAACGGCAACAGCCTGAGTATCTCAAGCGTTACCACCGACATGGCTGCCAACTGTGGCACCGGTGTTACTGACACCGATGGCGACGGCGTGGCCGATGGCGCCGACCAGTGCCCCAACACCCCGGCCGGCGCGGTAGTGGATGCCGTTGGTTGTGAAGTGGTTGTGGATTCCGACAACGACGGCGTAGCCGACTCTGCGGACCAGTGCCCCAACACTCCCGCCGGTGCTGAAGTGGACGCCAACGGTTGTGAAATCGTAGTGGACTCTGACGGTGACGGCGTACTCGACGACGTCGACCAGTGCCCCAACACTCCTGCAGGCGCGACCGTAGACGCCAACGGCTGTGAAGTTGTGCCGGGCCTCGAACTGCACCTGCGCGGCACCCACAACAACTGGGTAGCGGGCGACCTGCTGACTCGCGTTGCCGGTACCGACAACTACGAAGCCTGTCGTAACTTCGCTGCCGGTGACGGCAACGGCGGCCCGCGCTTCAAGATCGATCCCGATGGCGGCTGGGGCGGTGACGAATTCCCCGCAGAAGACGTATCCGCCAGTGGCTGGACGCAAATCGTTGTCAACGGTAATACCAGCGCAGTGGTGAGTGTCACTACCGACCTCGGCGAAAACTGTGGCGCAGCCCCGGAAGACACTGATGGCGACGGCGTACCCGACGGCACCGACCAGTGCCCGAACACTCCTGCCGGCACCAACGTGGATGCCACCGGTTGTGAAGTGACGGTAACCCCGCTGAGCGATTTCCGTAACCGCAGCATGTACTTCGTATTTGTGGACCGCTTCCACAATGGCGACACCAGCAATGACGGTGGTAACAACCCCGCCGGTACTTCCGCCAGCAAGCAGGCCGGCGGCCTGTCCGAGTGGAAGAAGTACTGGGGTGGCGACATCCAGGGTCTGATCGACAAGCTGGATTACCTGCAGAACCTCGGTATTACCGCCATCTGGGTAACCCCGCTGAACGACAACATCGACAACACCGGCAGCGATGGCGCTTACCACGGTTACTGGGGTCGCGACTTCTACGCAGTGGACGAGCACATGGGTGACTGGGCGCTGGTAGATCAGCTGGATGCCGAGATGGAAGCCCGTGGCATGAAGCTGGTTCTGGACATCGCCCTGAACCACTCCAACCAGGACGACCAGTACGAGTTCGGTTCCCTGTACAAAGAAGGCACCTTCATTACCGACTTCCTGCAGGATGACGGTACCTGGTACCACCGCAATGGCGCCATCGCCGACTGTGGCGACAGCGACCCGAGCACCCAGTGCTTCGGCGAGTGGGACGACCCCTGGGCCTACACCAACAAGACCCTGTTCAACCTCACCGACTTTAACCACGGTGTAAGCAGCAACAGCGTTGCCGACCAGTACCTGATCGATGCCGCAGTTAAATGGATGCAGCACGGTGTAGATGCCTTCCGTATCGACGCCATCAAGCACATCGAGCCGAGCTTTATCAAACGCTTCAACGATGCTGTGCGTGCGGTTGACCCGGATGTGTACATCTTCGGTGAATGGTACGGCGCAGGCGCTGACGACCCAGTATCCATGGCGTTCCTGAATTCTGCGAACGGCAAATCTGAGTTGTTGGACTTCAATCTGCGCGACAAAATCGAAGCGGCAATCGCCGGTGACACCACCATGACCGAACTCAATACCCACATTGAGTCCCGTCCTGGCGCGATGGGTGGCAACGGCCGTGAAAGCTGGCAGCCGATCTTCCTCGACAACCACGACGCGACCCGTACCAGCGTATTCCTGCAGACCTCTGGTGCTGTGGATAACGGTCGTACCGGTAAAGGCTTCAGCAAGGCACTGGCAGACGCGCGCCAAAACCTGGGTATGGCACTGGTGATGACCCTGCCGGGTATCCCGACCATTTACTACGGTAGTGAGCAGAACTCCACCTGGTTCGACGCCAATGGCGACGGCCAGATCGGTCACGACCCGTATAACCGTGAAGCCATGCCGTCCTTCAGCGAAACCAGCGATGCGTTCCTGATGATCAAGGCACTGGCAGAACTGCGTGCCCAGAGCCCGGCGCTGGCCTCCGGTAGCTACAACGAGCGCTGGGTGAACGGCGACATTCTCGTATTCGAGCGTGTTTCTGGCTCCGACAGCGTGATGGTTGCGGTAAACCGCGGTGGCAGCACCTCCATCAACGTGGGCAGCTTGAACTTGGCCGACGGCCAGTACAACAGCCACACCAGTGGTGATGTGGTCAACGTGAGCGGCGGTTCTGCAGTACTGAACCTCGACGCAAACGAAGTGATCGTCCTGCACTAATCGGCAGTGATTGCGGGTATGTAAATACTCGCAATTAATTGACGTTCTCTCGTCAAAAGAAAAAGGGGCCTGAATATTCAGGCCCCTTTTTTGTGTTCTTTTCGCGTTCCTTAGTGTTGTTTTCCGTGGGTAAAGACCCTGGGAACATCTAGGGTTTGTAATGTCGCCTCATCCGGCAGGCAGTCCTGCTCCATAAACCGCAAGATACCCGGATCGGGTTCGCAAAATAAAATATCGAAACCCAGCCGATCCATACCGTAAATACCACGGTGGATCATATTGGCACTGAACACCAGAAGATCACCGGCGTTCAGGGGCACTGTCTCACCCCGCGACAGCGGTTCATAATTCCTGCGTCCATTCTGTTCCAGCCGTACGTCCAGCTCTTCGCTGCTGTCCCAGTGTCTGTGGCTACGGGGTATCAATTCCAGCCCCGGCTCGTCCTTCAGGGCAATCCGAAAATGCGCCGCTTCAGGCCCATGTAACGCCTGCTGTTGTTCTTCCAGCGAAAGGTGGTATTGCGGGTCGCGATGCCAGTAATTTTTCTGGGATGCATTCACCGGGTCAAAGAACAGCTGCGTATTCAAGAAGACAACATCGTCCCCCATGATCGAAGTCACCAGCTGTATAAGCTTCGCCGAGCCGATAAACCGGAAGAGGGTTTTACGGTCCGGTTCACTCAGGTACTTGGTGCCGGTGAGGTAGGCCGAGTTGATGGCCTTCTCTGCATAGAACTCGGCATTTTCCTGCTTCCAGGCCTGGTGAAAGCGTTCTACCACTGTGCGGAGCTCTTTAATTTCCGCATCAGAGGCAAAGTTTTTGTAAACGCAGTAACCGTTTTCTGTGTAGGAGTCGTCCATAGGCCAGCTTTTACTGTCGCGCAGAATGCGAGATCTGACTTTTGGGAAAGTTATCTGTGCTGATCAATCAAAATCGGATTGCCATCTGGGTCTTCAATCACAATGCTACCGGGGCCAGAGTCACCGGTAGCGTTATCGCTCGCAATTTTGACTCCGCGCTTTACCAGTTCATCACGCAGTGCACGTACATCGGTAAACGTGTCGGTTGCCTGTGCGGATTGGTCCCAGCCGGGATTGAAGGTGAGCATATTCTTGTCGAACATACCCTGAAACAACCCAATGACATGGTCGCCATTTTTCAGAATGGTCCACCCCTGGCCACAGTCGCCACCCATGGATTCAAATCCGAGGTTTTCGTAAAACTTCTTGGATGCCTCGATATCCTTCACGGTGAGGCTAATTGAAAATGCACCTAAATCCATAGCGCGTTCCTTTCTGGTACTGGGGACGGTAGAAGTGAGTTCTTTGGCTGTTAGCTACTGGTATCTGATTCCGAGTTGCCTTCCTGCTCTTGCTCCTGTTCTTGCTTGGCCCGCTCCGCCTTGGAGATATAACGCGGCTTCTTTTTCGGGTTCAGCTTGTCGTTGGCTTTTTTAGCCTTCTTCTTCAGGATCTGTTTGACCTTCTTTCTTCGGTTCATGGTTCGCTGGTGCTCGTACTGCTAAGCGGGGCTAGACTGGGGGTGGCCCGTCACTCGTGACACTCCCTCGCTACAACTGGCGCAATGGGGCATCATAACGTCCCCAGCCCAGCGAACCAACGTATGCTACAGTGCGCGCCCCGTCTAACGGCTCTACTAAGCGCACTACCCTAAGCGCACAACCCATTTAGCGAGCACGCTGTATGAAACCCTGGATTGAACTTGGCACCGCCCAGATCCCCAATAATGGCGGCGTGCTTACCCTGCGTCAGCGGGACCAGGAGTTCTCCATCTCCCTGTCTGGCCCCCGTGGCGAGCTGATGAACAGTCGCCGGTTTAACAGCGAGCAGCAGCTGTCGGTACTGGGTTGTGCACACCTCAACAACAAAAAGAATGCCCGGGTGCTGGTGGGCGGCATGGGTATGGGTTACACCCTGGCGGCAGCGCTGGAAGCGGTGACCGATTCCTCGGAGGTGATCGTCGCCGACCTGATCCCGGAAGTGGTGGAGTGGAACCGTGGGCCACTGGGGGAATGTGCCGGGCGCCCGCTGGATGACAGTCGCGTCGTCGAGCATATCGGCGATGTCGGCGAGCTGCTGGTGAACCGCAGTGGTGAATACGACGCCGTGCTGCTGGATGTAGACAACGGCCCCGAGGGCTTGACTCATTCCGATAACAACTGGCTGTATTCCATTGAGGGCACCAGCAGCATCTACAAAAGCCTGGTGCCGGACGGCGTGCTGGCGGTGTGGTCGGCCTCACCGGATGCGGTGTACGCCAACCGGCTGAAAAAAGCGGGCTATCAGGTCGAGGTTAAAACCGTGCGCGAACGCCCGGGCAAGGGCGCCCGCCACGCGATCTTTCTGGCCAAGAAACCGGCAGGCCAGCGCGGGCGCAAGCGCGGCTGACGAAAGGATTTAGCCGGTTAGTGGGCCTGCTGATCCACCCGCGGCATGGCCCAGCGCACCACACCCGCCACCCAAACAAACCCGATTATCCCGCCAAGGTACACGTTCATCGGGCCGCCCGGCGCAATAAACCCGGAGCGGCCAAACACGGTCACTGTCTCGATTGCCTGCTCCACAAAGAACAACACACTCAAGCCGGTAAGCCAGCGCGGGATAATGGGCTTGCGCCCAAAGCCCAGTGCGATAAATGCCACAGCCATGGTCATGGTGGAGCCGTTTATCAGCGGCCCCCAGTAGGTAGGGATTTGGAACAGGGTGCGCGCGGTCGCCGCATCCAGCCCCTGGGGGTGGAAAGACAGGCCGGCCCAAAACCAGCCCTGCACCTGCGCGGTGATCGCAAAACCGAGCACGCCGGCGAAGAAGATATAGCGCTGGGGTTTCGGCATCACCGCAGCAACCTGCGCGGCAAAGACAGCCAACCCAAGGGAGAAGAAGGCCGCTGTCCAAGCGTAAATACGGGCGTCAGCCCCGTTGTGGGAAAACCACTCGATAACCTCGCGCCCACTGGATTCAATGGTGGGGTAACCACTGCCCAGCACGGCAAAGCCCGCGACATAAAAAGCGCCGGCAGCGAGAATGTTGAGCAGCAGGATGCGCGAGGGTTGCATGCGGATCTCCGTAGGCCAATTTTCCCTGCATCGGCCCGGCAGAAAGCCGCTTACAACGCGCGCTTCTGCCAGTCGTACTCCATCTGCTTGGCGGTTGCTTCCGCCAGTGCCAGATCGACGAGTTTGGAAACCAGATACAGGCTCATATCAATTCCAGCAGAAATCCCGGCGGACGTTACAAATTTCCCGTCCTCCACCCAGCGCTGCTCCGCCAACACCGTGAGATCCGGATAGCTTTCCTGCAGGTCCGCCAGGTCTTCCCAGTGGGTGGTCACGCGCAGGCCACTGACCTGCCCGGCCTCGGCAAGGATAAACGCGCCGGTGCACACTGAAGCTACATGGGGCGTTTTGGAAGCAACCTCGGCCACCCACTCAATCACCTTCGGGTTTTTCACCGCCTCCGTATGCACCCCCCCCACGACGATCAGCAGGTCCATCGGTGGGTGGTTGTCGAAGGTGAAGTGCGGGTTAATGCCATAACCGCCACGGGCCATCACCGGCCGTTTGTGTTCCGCCACCAAAAATACGTTAAATGCATTTTGCGGGTTGGATAAGCGGCTGGCGGTGGAAAACACCTCAAACGGCCCAGAAAAATCCAGCACCTCGGCGTTATCGTAAATAAATATCCCTACGTTCATGTTCTCCTCCCTGCGGAATCGCCGCGTTTTTATCCTGCGCCCTCAGATACGGTACCCACACTGGCACGGCGTATCCGCACGCTGGCGGCAACGGACAGCAGCACCCCCGCCAATACCAGAACACAGCCAAGCAATGTGAATTCCCGCCCCGAGGAAAGCACCTGCGGCTCCGTGGCAAAGGCGTAGAGCAAAACCGGCTGGCTCAAAATCAGCATCCAAGAACCGGCCACTTGCAGTACATAGTTCAGCTTGTCTGCCCGTGCGCTCCAGTAACAGCCAACCACCGCATTGAGTGCGGCAACAAACAGGATGTACATGTGCGATGCACGGTACATCATGCGCTGCGCATCCATCGCCTGGTCGGGCAGAGCAAGCCCGCGCAGCATGTACTGGCCGGTAATGGCAAATATCGCCAAAAACACCACGCCGCTCACTAAGTGAATTCGCTTCATCGTCATTTACACCATCGCCACATAATTCGGGTGACTTTGAATTCGGTCGATCCAGCGCAAAATTGCCGGGTAACCGCTCAGGTCGAAGCCGCCTTCGTCCGCCACGTGGGTGTAGCCGTACAGGGAAATATCCGCGATGGAAAGCGCGTCACCGGCCAGGTAATCGGTGGCCGCTAACTGCTCTTCCATTACCTTCAGCGCCTTGTGACCGTCGGCCTGTTTGGACTCGAATTCCGCCTTGCGTTCCTCCGGCATGCCCAGATACTTGGCAATAAACCGCGCAACCGCAATATAGGGTTCGTGGCTGTATTGCTCGAAGAACTGCCATTGCAAAATCTTCGCGTTGGCAAAGGCGTCTTCCGTGGCCAGCGCACTGCCGCTCACCAGGTAATTCAGGATCGCATTGGATTCTGAAATACAGCGACCATCATCCAGTTCCAGCAGGGGGATCTTGCCATTGGGGTTCTTCTGCAGAAAATCACTGGTCTGGGTTTCCCCGGCCAGGATGTCTACCTCGATCCACTCGTGGTCGATGTCGAGGATGGAAGCCAGCAGTTTGATCTTGTAGCAGTTCCCAGACCGAATATCTCCGTAGATTTTCATGGTGTTCTCCTGAACTCTGGATGTGCGCTCGGCGTTGAGCGAAGTGATACGGCGCGGTGGCGGCAAAGATGCCACGGGTGCCCGGCCGTGAGGGGATGTAGCTGGCGCAAAGCCGGTGGCTACAATGGGTGTTGACCCGTCTATGGGATCAGGGTTGAGTATAAAGCCTCAGCCGTGACTTGGTAACCACATGCTTACAGTAACCCAACTGGCGCGAACCTTCGGGATCTCCCGAGCCACCATCCTGTACTACGAGCGGGAGGGCCTGCTGTTGCCCGCCAACCGCTCGGAGAACGGATATAGGTGGTACGGAGAGAAAGAGGTCGAGCGCCTGCGAATGATCGTTTCTTATCGTTCCTATGGGATACCCGTAGCAAGTATTGCCGCGCTGATCGATCGCAAAGGTGAATCCCAGGCCCAGATTTTGAAGGCCCACTTCAAAGAGCTGGAGCAGGAGATTCAACTACTTCGAGCGCAGCAGAAAGCCGTTGTGGCCCTGCTGCAAGAACCCAATATGATGGAGGAAAACATGGTAACCAAAGAACGCTGGGTGGAAATTATGCGCGCCGCCGGTTTTGACGACGACGCAATGATTAAATGGCACCAGAAGTTCGAAGAGATGGAACCGGAAGAGCACCAGAAATTCCTGGAGTCTCTGGGGATAGATCAGGAAGAAATCGAGAAGATCCGCAAGTTCTAACGCGTAATCTTCCCTACCAGAATGGCTGGCGGCACCTGCCCCGGCCATCACTCAACCCGCTGCCACACCTCATACTCCACACGCTTGCCGTCTTCCCAGCGCTCGTTGTACCACAGTGAATCTTCGATTCTGGTGGTAAACGCAAACTGCGCACCCGTCGCCTGCCCGAACGAGTTGTAACGCAGCGTCTCGGTATATTTGCCGTCGGCCAGCTCGTAAGTGCCGGTACCAGACGCCCAGAAGTCACCGCCCTTCATGGAGGTAAAGCTGAAGTGGGAATCAGAAATGACCTTCAGCGCCTGCATATCCAGATCTTTGTAGTCCACCAGCGTACCGCTGCCGTCCACATAGTTGCCGGAAACCAGCTCCCAAACCCCCACCAACTCTTTCGCCGCAGATAGTGAACTCACCAGTGACAGCGCAATAGCGATAGCAAGCTTCTTCATCGTACTTCCCTTTAAACGATTAACAATATGCGAGTAACCCATCAACGATGGCCGCGGTGCTTGGTATGGTTAGCCACCACCGCTGCACCGGTAGAACCCACCACCGCACCGGCAAAGATCTTCACCAGGTCGATATAACCGGCAACATCTGGCACCGGCTCACCTTCCTCCGCCGCCAGCGAGATACCAAAGGCAATACCGCCGAACACGATCGCCAGCAGGGCAGAGATCAGCGTCACCGCAGAGAGCTGGTTCAAAATGTTCTCACGCCAGGAAGACTGCTGGGCATCGGGGAAGCGCATACCTGGCGCATACTCCTTGGCTGCTTCCGATAGCGCTGCCGCCTTGGTCAGCTGGTTATTGGCATCCGCCAGCAACTCCTTGGCGCGCACCACGATCTTCTCGCGGATTTCAAAAAGGTGGTCATCCAGCCAGAGGTCATCGTCCAGCTTGGTACCTGCGTGTTTCCCCAACCCTACTGCTTCGGTCATTGTGGTAAGTGTCCCTGTGAGATTGTTATTTGTTATTGGTTTTCGTTTTATTGGTCGTCGGTCTTGTTGTTGGTATTGCCGCTATCGGTATTGTCGTTATCTGTTTTATCGCTATCCGCCTTTCTCGCCGCCTCACTGCGTTCAATCGCCGCCAGCTCCTCTTCAGTGAGTGCCTTGTACCCGCGCCACATGGGCCAGCCATAGCCCCAGCGGAAGTCCGTGGGCAGGTAGGGGGTGCCACCAATGCGCACACCGCCGAGCATCAGTAGCGCAATCTCTTCCTCACCAGTCTTCTCCACACAGGCCTGCAGCGCCTCGTCCGCCGCCTCGCGCTCCTCAAAGGTACCGCCTTTCCAGTAGGCGTAATCGTGCGCGGTGCAGCACTCCAGCCACAGCTCTTCCTGCTCAATAGTGCCGTCCGGAAAGGCACTGCAGCCGTCGGAGGTGAAGGGCTTGATCTCCACAGCAAGTGACTGAGTGCTAGCTAACATCAGCAGCACCAAATACACGAGTTTTGTGGGGGAGAGGAAATACATAGGCATTGCTACAGTTTACCGTTAATCAGCTATCACGCGATCCCCATGGCTCGGAGGGGTAGAGGTAACGGTAAATATTAGATCTTCACCATGTTTATTGGGAAGCTGATGAGGTGTGCGCGCGGGTACATGGATACCTTGCTGGGGATGCAGTAAGTGCGTCGTACCGTCTACCTCAATCGTGGCAATGCCGGACAGTACAAAAAAGAACTGTTCTGAATGATTGTGGAAGTGGCGTACCTCGCCGCAGCCGGGAGGTACGCGCTCCTGAATCACACTTAGGCTGGGCGATCTCACCAGGTGCCAGCCATCGCAGCCATTACCCCACTGATAGTATTCTGCGTTTTCAGTAGAAATCATCGTTTAGTAGTGTTCGTTCACCAAATAAACGGCGTATCACTCGGGAGAATCTTCCGCTATCGCGGACCAAGCTTCGTGGGGCACTATGTTAATTCCGAGTTCAGCGTAAGTGTCGCTGGGGCGCCAGCTTCGATGCTTCTTATTGAGCAGATCATCCTCCTCACGAGTTATCCACACTACGCGGTAGAAGTTTACCAATAGGTGATAATAGGTCGACTTGTCCAGAGGCTCGTGTGAGTGGAATACATCCCTGAAGAAAGAGATTGGAGTCCAGTGCTCGTACCGGAGCTTTTTAAATACTTCTCTGGTTGCCTTGTTTTTTACCTCGAAAGGTAGCTTGCCAGTGATATCCGAGTAGGAATCGCATTCTTCGAGTAACTCGAGCGCGGCCTCCGAAATAAATGGAAAGTCCTTCCAAGGCCACTCGCGCACGACCTCGTTGCCTACAAATGCCAGAAAGCGGTCGCCGTAGAGATCGGTGTTTTCGAAGTATATCTTGTGCAGTAGCTCTAGGACTTCTGCCAGATGTGACATCCGCTTGCGAATGTTTTGTGCAATTTCAGCATCTGCTACGAGGTTAGAGTTGGACGAATCTACAGCTGGGCGCCTGCTCATTTTCAGCTGTTTGGTGCCGTGCTGCTCCCAGTGTTTTCTGACCGAATTTGCTTTTTCTTTGGACATATTTGTATCGAATTATTGGGTCTGGTCAACTTCCGGCAGTTCGGCCGAAAGACATGGCAGTTTTTTGGTAGCCGATTGCAGCACCTTGTTGGTGTTGCTATTTACACGGTATGGCGAAATCAACATGGTAATGCTCATCATGCCTGACCCATGACCGCTTCTTGGAAAACTGGATGTTTTCCTTCAAATACCGCGCATACTTGGTTTTATATAAGTTTGGTTGCAATTTTGGATCGAAAATTACTCGCCATAAATCGTGGCCGTGTTCTTTGGCTTGTTTGTGCAAAGCGACAATGTGGGCCGCAATTGCCTCGTAATCGATGTACATTCCATCGTAATGGTCATTTGCATCAAACTCGATGTCATAGCCTAACTTGTTTAATGGGTTTGTTGGTAAATGAACAGATTTGCCATTCTTGTCCTTTGCTGGCGTCATGAAGTCAACTGAAAGGCCATTTTGATGAGTTTTGTGAGGCTTGAATTGACCTCCTTCTTTAAGCCCCGTCTCTGCATATTTGTAGACTTTCGTTGGCTGATCTGTTTCTAAGTCTTTATATGCAGACACTACGATATTCCTTACTTCTGAATGAACGTAGGTGCGACCAGCTAGCCCCGCCATTACGCTGTAGCTTACGAAGTTTTTCCCTTCAGATGGCAGCTTTACCCCATTAGAAAGGCTGCCATAGGACGTCGTGCCAAAACATATGCTCGTCTCGCCCCAAGTTGTCAGCGGAAATAAGAGTGTAATTGTAAGTAAGTGTTTCTTGTTCATGTGGTGCTAGCGCCTCAATAACCGACGCAGCTTTTCTGTGTCCGATTACTTTGACTTGTTAAGTGTTTTGTAGAACTAACGATTTTGCATTGTTGTAAAGTTCTTCCAAGTCTTCATTCCACGTGTCTTCAGACTTCATAACTTCAATCAATTCAGAGAGTTTTGTGTCAGTTATCACGACAGTTGCCGTGGTTGCAGCATAAATTGCTTTAGGCTGGCACTCTAAAAGAATACCTTCAACAAGACTGATAAGTCTGTTTTTTGATTGAGTTCTGCCATTGCTTTTATAAGTGGCATGTCTTTCCCAAGCAATTTCAATGGATTCTGCTATTTGACTCCCTATCTCAAATCTCTTCAACACAAGCCTTTCTTGGTTATTAAGACCTACAACATCAATACTTTCTCTTCCTATTTTTGTTAATCCTCGCATGCGAAAATAACGAATAGATAAATGTTCTTTGGGGTCTTGAATATATGGGTTCAATATTGGGTGTGCGATTACATCATGAGTACCTTTAGCTCCATTGCATTTCTTACATGAAGGCAGCAGATTTTCCCACAATACGACTTTATCAGGGTTGTGCTTTTTATCCTCAAAGTGTTCGACTTCCATATACTTGCTTTCTTCCGTTAGGTCACACTCACAATATGAGCATTTCCCATAGCTTGAATTCAGAAGAGGTTCTTTTATGCTTTCATTGTTCCATACCGACGTTGATTTTTTTTTAAATTCATCGGTTAGCTCACCAACTTTTTCATCTGTCAGAAAGTCAGGCTTAGGCGCTCTATTTAGCTTGATCATGATTCACCCTTAACTGCTGCCAATTGAAACTTGAGAAGCTTTCTAAGGTGGTTTTCCGGGTGCAGTAAATGTTCGAGTTCTTGAAACGCTATCTGAGCGGCCTCATGATCATCATTATCAATCGCCGATTCAAAGCTTGACATAATGTGATAATAATTTTCGGTGCGCGTATCTGACATGCCCATAACATCTACGAGTATTTCCTCTACTGTCCACCCTTGGTATCCATATTTTGTTCTAGACAAATCTCTTCTAAAAACCTTTCCATTATCAGATGCTAAAGCAATGATTTCGTCAGGGTTGGCACCCTGTAGTATGTGAGGGCTATGCGTTGAGGTTATAAATTGTGCTTTTGGAAATACTTGCACCAATATTTTTGCAATTTTTCCTTGCCATTCAGGATGCAAGTGAAGCTCTAATTCATCGATCAATATTATCCCATCAAAATCGTCAGCATTAATGCAAGGCTCTTTAAATCTCAATTCAATGTCTTTAATAATGCCGAATATTATAGATAAGCAAGACTTAAAGCCCGAAGATAAATATTCATAGTATATTTCACCATTCGGTGTGTGAATCATAATTTCATTAGAGGAAGCCAAAACTTTGCTAAATGAAAATTCTTCATTCAGCAATGAAAAACTCTTCTTGGCTAATTCTAGATTGTTGAGCTGTTGTTCTGTTAGGGCTCCTTCGTGAGCAGAATATAAATATCTATTTACAAACCAGTTCTTTACCTCATTAACTTTGACACCTGATATTGCCTCTAAATATGAGGTGCTTGTGTTCTTGTCAACATCCTTGCCTACGGCATCTAATGGTTGATATCGAAACGTTCTAGTGACTTTCAGGGATAAAAGCTTCGAAGAGTGTTGGTGTAGGCCATGTATACTTGATTGCTTGTTTGGGTCAAAATCGGCAATGGTTATATTTGATTCAGTATTCTCTCCGTCTATCTCAATAGTGGCTTTGAAGTTTCCCTCGTCAGCTGATACGTTTCGCTTTAGAATGTTAGTCTGGCTAGCAGAAAACGAATGAGCAACACATTCAAGTAATGTTGTTTTTCCAATTCCATTTGGGCCACAAATAAAGTTCATCCGTTCGTTGAAATCAATTTTAAGGCTTCCAATGCCTCCTATTCCATTAATTTCCATTGATTTCACTTTCATAGATGTTTCCTAAATTTTTAGAGGCGCAGTGAATCTAAAGCGCTTAAGATTTTTGTTTAAAGACCTCAGGTGTAGACATTATCTATATGTGTAGCCATAAATGTCTATGTGTGGGCGTAAAGTCTAAATATGGATGGCTAGATCTGGGCATGGTGTTTTGTGGATTTTTTCCTACAGAATAATCCTCAAGTTCCCTTCGACTTCATCGATCAGCGACACTGGTACATTGTGTACCTTTGCCAGCTGTCTCCAGTTCGAAACCTGCTCCACCACTTCCTCAACAACCCCATCAATCTTCCGCTTACTAAACAGCGGGCTCACCGCTTCCAGGCTGTATAAATCCTCGCGGCTAAAATCATCACGCTTGCCGTTCAAGCTCATCCAGTGGCTGTTCACCCAGCGGCTGCCGGGTTTGTAGCTGTAGGCGAGGTCGTAGGCGGGGGCCAACTGCCAGGTTTTGCCGTTGAGTTGGAAGGCGAAGTTCTTTGCGTGGTCGTCGTGGTTGCGGGCAACGATGTTGAATACCATACGTCGCAGCAATTGTTCGGCATCGGTGGCGGGGAGTTTCAGTTGCCGCGCCACGGCGAAGAGTTCGCCGTAGGAGTAAGAGCCGGGCACCTTGTAATCCACGTGGGCAATGCCGTTTAAGGTCTGGATATGGGTCTTGTGGTTGCCGCGGCGGTCGAAGCGTTCGGTAATAAAGTGCCGGCGGTCGCCTTCGGTGAGCAGGTGGCTGGGCATCATATGGATGCCGCAGGCGGTGGCCATTTTGTAGTAGACGTATTCCATGGCGCCGAAGCCCATGGGGTCGCCGAAGGTTTCTTTGTTTTTGTTGTGTTCGCTTACGCCGTCGAACTTCATCAGGTAGTGGGTGAAGCCTTCCGGTACGTCGGTCTGCCCGGAGCGCACTTCGGTGAAGTCCTGGTTAAACGCGAGTACCGCCTTGGGGCGGGCACCGCCGGCGCTCATGCCGACGGAGAGCAGGGCGAGCATTTCTTCCGGGTGGGCGGCGCGCTCGTCGTTGCCGTTCGGGCCCAGGTTCACTTGAAAGCCGGCGCGGCTGTCGAGCACTTCCTGGGCAATGCCCACCAGTTCATCGATGGCGATGTGCTGGGAGGCGTTCAGGTGTTTGAGGCGAGTAGCGGGGGCGTATTCCAGTGCGCCCATGCCGCGCTTGCCGGTGTATTGCAGCCGTTGCAGTGGGGTGATGTCTGCGGGCTGTTTGCCCTGGGCGGCCATCCACGCATTCAGTACCGCGTTGCCGAAGTCGTCCGGCAGGGAGTCGGCAATCATGCCGTTCAGGCCGCGGTAGGTGTCGAAGCTGAGCTGCGGGAAAGAATAGATGCGCTTGGCCAGCGGCATCTTGAGTGGCGACAGTTCGATGCCGGTGTCGATAAATTCGGGGGTGTATTCGAAGGCGCCGAGGCCGGTGTCGGTATCAAAGCTGACGGCGCCGACGTTGTGGCTCTTGGCCTCGCCATCGGGGCCGTGGCCGTCCGGCAGGTGCACGCTGATGACTTCCATTACCATGCGGTCGTGTCCTCATCCGTGTCTTGATCGCCCTCTTGCTTGTGCTGGCCGGAGGCCCGTTGCCGCTGTTTGCCCTGGAGTTTGGCCAGTTGTACCGGCGAGGGGGGCTGGGGTGGCAGGAAGTTATCCAGCTGGGTGGTGAGGTCGAGGGCCTGGAGTATGGCGACCAGCGCTTCCAGCTGGACCTTGCCTTTCTCCGCATTCATTACCGCTTTGCGGCCCACGCCGGCACGCTCGGCCACCTCCAGTTGGGTGAGGTCGAGGTTGAGGCGGGCCTGCTTCAGGCGCTGGCCGAGGAGCTCGGCAACGGCGGCAGGGGATTTCGCGATGTAGTCCATAATGTCCTTTCTATGGGATTTTAAGCCGCTTTTGTTCGATTATGTCCCAATTGTGGGACTTTGTTAACACTTCATTTTTAGTCCCTAAATGAGGACTTTATTCGTTTTTAAGTATTCAAAGTGTAAATATAGGGACTTTATGGGTGTTTGTGGTTTTTGTGTGCTGCTGGCATTTTGTACACTTTTCCGGCGGGTGTACCCCCAACTCCGCCCCCTCTAGGGAGGATGGCTGGGCTTGTGATGGCTGACAGAATTCATCCACAACCAGAAATACGGTAATCAGCGCACAGTGCGCAGGCGGCAATTGGCCGGCCAGCGAGTGCGCTAGCCCACAATAAACAGGCGAATACAGCGATGAAGAAACAGCCCAAGCTTCCCTTTTGGCAGGTGTGGAATGTCAGCCTCGGTTTCCTCGGGGTGCAATTTGGTTTTGCTCTGCAAAACGCCAACGCCAGCCGAATCCTGTCGGACCTGGGTGCCGACCTGCACTCCCTGTCCCTGTTCTGGATCGTAGCGCCGTTGATGGGCTTGCTCGTACAGCCGATTGTTGGCTCTGCGTCTGACCGCACCTGGAGCCGCTTCGGCCGTCGTAACCCCTACATTTTGTTTGGTGCCATTGCTGCGGCGCTGGGTATGGCGTTTATGCCGAATGCCAGCATTGTGGTGGCCTTTATTGCACCCATCCTGTTTGGTGGTGTGATGCTGGCGCTGATGGATGCCGCCTTCAACGTCACCATGCAGCCGTTCCGCGCGCTGGTTTCCGACATGGTGCCTTCCGAGCAGCGCACCGTGGGTTACTCGGTGCAGTCCCTGCTGATCAACATCGGCGCGGTGATGGGTTCCATGCTGCCGTTCATCCTCACCAACGTGATTGGGCTGGAAAATACCGCGCAGGCCGGTGAAGTAGCGCCTTCTGTTATCTGGGCCTTCTATATTGGTGCTTCTGTACTGCTGGGCTCGGTACTGTGGACCGTGTTCCGCACCAAAGAATATCCGCCGGAAGAGTACAACGCGTACAAAGGTATCGACGCGGAAGAAGTGGCCCGCGAGCGCGCCGAACGCAAATCCCTGCCCCAGCGCCTGGCCGGTTTCTTCGCCCTGCTGGTGAGCATGCCAAAAACCATGCGTCAGCTGGCGGTGGTGCAGTTCTTCTCCTGGTTCTCCCTGTTCATTATGTGGGTGTATACCACTCCGGCCATCACCCAGCACGTGTGGGGTGTGGAAGCCAAGTGGTTTGATCACGATTACCTCGCCACCGTTGGCGAAATCCCCGCGCACATCGCTGCTGCCAAAGGCGCCGCTGGTGACTGGGTGGGTATTATCTTTGCCGCTTACTCCCTGTTTGCTGCGCTCTTCTCCATCGTACTGGCGCGCGTAGCGCACACCATTGGCCGCAAGCCGACGTACGCGCTGTCCCTGCTGCTGGGTGGCTTGGGTTACATGAGCTTTGTACTGTTCAAAGGTGGCGATGCCACTCAGGTGAACCTGCTGATCACCGAAGTAACTGTACCGAGTGGTGCCGTTGGCCTGATGCTGCCGATGATCGGTGTGGGTATCGCCTGGGCCGCCATCCTGGCGATGCCGTACGCGATCCTGTCTGACTCGCTGCCAGCAGCGAAGACCGGTGTGTACATGGGTATCTTCAACTTCACCATCGCCGCCCCGCAGATCCTGTCTGCGCTGGTTGCCGGCCCGATCCTAGCGACCGTGTTCGACAACCAGGCCATCTACATCATTATGTTGGCCGGTGTGTTTATGGTGTGTGGTGCCATCTCCGTATTCTTTGTA
Source organism: Microbulbifer agarilyticus (assembly GCF_001999945.1). Taxonomy (NCBI): domain Bacteria; kingdom Pseudomonadati; phylum Pseudomonadota; class Gammaproteobacteria; order Cellvibrionales; family Microbulbiferaceae; genus Microbulbifer; species Microbulbifer agarilyticus. Next base: position 3,658,073 of record NZ_CP019650.1, on the reverse strand, counting down.
CGTGAGCCTGAAACCGAGCCCGAAACGGATAGCGGTGAGGCTGCTGCAGCATAAAGCTAAAGCATCGATTGCTGATTTTAAGCCCCTGCAACGGGGCTTTTTTTTGCCTGTTAGTTTTGTAGCAGGAGCCGTATCTGGCGCTGTAATGGCGTGTAAGAGCACATTAGGTGAAGTTTGCGGTATATTGTTTTGTTGGTTTGCATGCTTGCGAACGTATATTCGAAATAATAATTCAGGAAGAGTCCGGATGAGCTTTCTCCGCGCACTATGCGCTCCGTTAATTTCGGCCTGCTATGGGCTGGTTATCGCTATCGCCCTTCCTTTTAATGTTTACGGCAAAGCCAGTGAGCTGACGGCAAAAGACTACGGTGCCCTGCCAAAGATAAGTATGTTGGCGGTTTCCCCCAGCGGCGAGCGAATAGCATTCCGCATGACGGATGAGACCGGTGCAGACTTTGCGGTAGTGATGTCGCTAGCTGATGGTAAGAGACTGGGCGCTGTGAACCTGTCAGCGACAACGCCGGATACCATGTACTTTGTGAACGAGAATGAGTTGATTCTCCAGGCGTCCGACGTACGTAAGTTGTTCGGGTTCAGAGGCAAGCTCGACTTGAGTACTGCCTACGCCTTTGACTGGCGCACAGGTGAGGTACGCCAGCTGCTGACGCCGGGCGATGTTGTTTATCGTGGGCAGTCTGGACTGGGGCGTATCATCGGTCTGTCGCCAGACAATAAATTTGCCTATATGCCGGCCTATGTACCGAAAGATCAACACGACAATGACCCGCGATACTCGCTGGTACGCGTGGAGCTCGAGGATCCCAAGCGCCCCAGAGTGCACTTCAAGGGGCGCCACAGTTCCCGGGACTTTTTCCTCGATCAGAATGGAGAAGTCATCGCACACGAGCTGTTTGACAACAAGCGCAATCTACATCGGTTGCTCGCGCGGCAGAACGACGAGTGGGTGGCGGTTTACAAAAATGAAACAGAAATCCCTACGATCGCCTTTGTGGGGCTAACGCCCGACCGGGAGTCGGTTATCGCGATCAGTACCAGCAGCGAAAGTGGCCGGGAAAACTTTTACGCCCTGTCATTGGCCTCCGGTGAATTTACCGACCTGGGCTTTGGCCGAGCTGATGCTGATGTGGAACAAACCTACAAAAGCCTGGATCAGCGCGTGTTGGGTGTGCGCTATTCGGGGCTGACACCAAGTTATCGGTTCTTTGATGAATCCATCAGCCAGCGTATGGAAAATATTCAGTCCTATTTTGCTGGGCACTCGGTGTGGCTGCAGGATTGGACTGATGGGTGGGAACACCTGATGGTATACGTCGAAGGGTCTCAGGTTGCCGGTGACTACTATCTCTTTCCAAAAGAAGGGGCGCCGGTGAAGCTGGCGTCGGCACGCCCGAATATTCGCAGTGATCAGGTCCACCCGATCGCCACGATTAACTTCAAGGCGCGCGATGGTCTGACGATTCCGACATTGCTTACCCTGCCCAAAGACAAGGTAAGTAACCTCAAGAACCTGCCGGCAATAATCATGCCCCACGGCGGCCCGGCCAATTATGACCGGGTGGGTTTCGACTGGTTGGCGCAGGCCCTGGCCAATCGCGGTTACTTGGTAGTACAGCCACAATTCCGTGGTTCCACAGGCTTTGGTCTCGAGCACTATCAGGCGGGGCAGGGCGAGTGGGGCGCAAAAATGCAGGACGACCTGACTGATGCCGTGGATATGTTAGTACGCAAAGGAATCGTAAATTCAGAGCGCGTGTGCATCGTGGGTGCAAGTTACGGCGGTTACGCCGCGCTCGCCGGTGGTGCCTTTACGCCAGAAAAATATCGCTGCGTGGTTTCCGTAAACGGCGTGAGCGACCTGGAGCAGATGCTGCGCACAGAAAAACGCGACCATGGCCGTCATCACTGGGTAGTGGCCTACTGGGAAAAGCTGATGGCCGATGGCGATGCAGATAAAGACATGCTGCGCGCAGTGTCCCCCTCTCGACACTCGGAGCAGTTCCAGGCGCCGGTGCTGCTGATTCACGGGGAAGATGACGTTATCGTGCCGTTGAAGCAGTCCAGAGATATGTACAAACGCCTGAAGCGGGAGAAAAAGCCGGTGGAGTTCGTTGAACTGGAAGATGAAACCCACTATCTGGATACCACTGAAGGCCGCATGCAGACCGTCGAGAAAATCGTCGCTTTTGTAGACAAGCATTTGCAGCCTTAATTTGAGTCTTTAAGACAATTGGGCGAGCATCGTCGGTTTGCTGTAAATCGACGATTTCGCCCATTTCAATGTCGTTTTTCCAACCCCTGAAAGTCGCTCCAATAGCTTTATTGGTGAGCACCGTTGCTGGGTGGCGACGGCCTTTCTCTGCTGAGTGGGTTGCTCGGTACAGCCTCTGCTGGTCAACGTCGGTGTGGTCATGTATTCCACACTATCGTTTATCCTTTCCAAAGTGACTGGGCTGGAAAGCATTGTTCAAGCCGGTGATGCTGCGCCCGCTGTGATCTGGGCCTTCTATTCAGTTTTGTGCTTGAAAGGGAGTGTGGATCTGTAATGGCAGGTGCATCCCTGCAACCAAATGAGTTTGCGATATATTTTGCGCTGAATGGTCGTACTGAGAAACGGCCTTCATTTAAGCTGCCCCTCCAAACAAGAACAAGGAAATATCTCAATGAAGCTACAGGGCTTGTTGTTCACTCCACTGGTTTTCGCCTGGTATGGGGTAATGGCCGCCGTCGCACTTTCGTTTCAAGTACAGGCAAAAGAAACCGGGCTAACCGCAAAAGATTACGGTGCATTGCCGCAGCACAGTATGCTGGCGGTGTCCCCCAGTGGTGAGCGCCTTGTTTATCGCACTACAGGTGTGAATGGCGAAGATCATGCGGTAGTGATTTCTTTGGTGGATGGCGAGCAGCTCAATGCCATTGACCTATCAAAGATCACCCCGGAGCGTATGTACTTCGCCAGCGAGGATGAAGTAATTCTGTTGGCGTCGACGGTGCGCAAGCTATTTGGTTATCGCGGCAAGCTGGACTTGAGTACAGCGTACGCCTTTAACTGGCGCACCAATGATCTACGTCAGATGCTGACCCCAGGTGATGTGATTTATGCTGGCCAGTCCGGGCTGGGCCGAATTTTTGGGCTCTCGCCTGATGGTAAGTATGCATATATGCCTGCGTATGTGCCCCGGAATAGTGTGGACAGTAACCCACGCTATTCGCTCATGCGTGTGGATTTTGAGAGTCCCACGCGCCCGCGTGAGCACTTTAAGGGACGTTCCAGTTCACGAGGCTTTATGCTCGATGGCGAAGGCAATGTTATCGTTCATGAGCAGTTCGACAATAATAGGAATCTCCACCTTCTGATGGTGCGTCGTGGCGACGATTGGAAGGAGCTCTACCGTGAAAAAACGGAGATCCCGAATATTGCGTTTACCGGGCTTACCCCAAACCGAGATTCTGTAATAGCCATTCGTACAGATAAAAATAGCGGTCGCAAAAACTTTTATGCACTGTCATTGGCGAGCGGTGAGTTTTCCGATCTGGGCTTTGGTCGTGACGATGCGGATGTGGAATATACCTATAAAAGCCTAGATCGTCGGGTGTGGGGGGTGCGCTATTCTGGCCTGACGCCTACCTATCGCTTCTTTGACGAGTCCATTAGTCAGCGCATGGAGGACATTCAGTCGCTGTTTGCTGGCCACTCCGTATGGCTGCACGACTGGAGCGAAGGTTGGGAGCAGCTGATGGTGTATGTGGAAGGGTCCAACTCTTCCGGTGAATACTATTTGTTCCCAAGAGAAGGGGCGCCCATGCGACTCTTTTCTGCGCGTCCAGACATCAAAAGTGAGCAGGTACACCCTCTTGCGACGATTCACTTTAAGGCGCGTGATGGTCTCATGATTCCCACGCTTCTCACCCTGCCAAAGGATAGGGTGAATGACCTGGAAAACCTGCCGGCGGTAATCATGCCTCACGGAGGGCCGGCTTCCTACGACCGCGTTAGTTTCGACTGGTTGGCGCAGGCGCTGGCAAATCGCGGCCATCTGGTGGTCCAGCCCCAGTTCCGTGGTTCAACCGGATTCGGCCATGTGCACTTTATGGCCGGGCATGGTGAGTGGGGTGAAAAAATGCAGGATGACCTTACCGATACCGTTGATATGTTGGTGCGCAAGGGGATAGTGGATGCCGGTCGCGTTTGTATTGTTGGTATGAGTTACGGTGGATACGCGGCGCTTGCCGGTGGCGCCTTTACACCGGATAAGTATCGCTGTGTGGTCTCGGTAAACGGTGTGAGCGATCTCGAGCAAATCCTGGTTACTGAAAAGCGCGACCATGGACGCAACCACTGGCTGGTAGCTTATTGGGAAAAGCTGATGGCTGATGGCGATGCGGACAAGGCTACCCTGCGGGCAGTATCTCCAGTGCACCATGTAGAACAATTCCAGGCACCAGTGCTGCTTATCCATAGCGAGGATGACGTAACTATACCGCTACGGCAGTCCCGGTATATGTACAAGCGTCTGAAGCGTGAGAAAAAGTCGGTAGAGTTCGTCGAGCTGAAAGACGAAACCCATCACCTGGACACGCCGGAAGGCCGCATGCGGACCGTCGAGGAAATCGTCGCTTTTGTAGACAAGCATTTGCAGCCTTAATTTGCGGTTTTAAGGCAATTGGGCGAACATCGTCGGTTTGCTGTAAACCGACGACTTCGCCCATTTTTATGTCCTTTCTCCAATCGCTCGAATCCGCCCTCAATACCTTTGTCGCCTACGCTTGGGGCACACCACTGCTGGTGCTGCTGGTTGGTGGCGGCTTATTTTTGCTGATCAGCTCGCGCGCACGCCCTTACCGCCATCTTGGCCACAGTATCGACCTGCTGCGTGGCAAGTACGACGATCCCAACGATCCTGGCCAGGTATCCCACCGTCAGGCGCTGTCCACAGCGCTTTCCGGCACCCTAGGCCTCGGCAATATTGCCGGTGTGGCCATTGCGATCAGTGCCGGTGGTCCGGGGGCGATTTTCTGGATGTGGGTAACTGCGCTGGTTGGCGTTGCCACCAAGTTCTATACGGCCACCCTGGCGGTGATGTACCGCGGCCGCGATAGCAGCGGTGAGATCCAGGGCGGGCCCATGTATGTGATTCGTGAGGGGCTGGGCAAGCACTGGCGCCCGCTGGCCTACCTGTTTGCCATTGCCGGCCTGTGCGGCCTGCTGCCTTCCTTCCAGTCCAACCAGACGGTACAGCTGCTGCGGGTTTCCTTTGCCGAGCCCATGGGGTGGGTCAGCGCAGACAACAGTTTCCTGTTTGATTTCTCCCTCGGGCTGGTACTGGCGCTGGCGGCACTGGCGGTTATTTCCGGCCGTATCCAGCGCATTGGTCGTTTCGCGGTGCGTATTGTGCCGGCGATGGTGATTTTCTATCTGTTGCTGACCCTTGGGGTGATTGCCTACTTCTGGCAGGGCATTCCCGATGCGTTCGCGCTGATTGTCAGCGACGCATTTACCGGTAAAGCGGTTGCCGGTGGCGCACTGGGTGCAGTGATTGCTACCGGCGTTAGCCGCGGAGCATTTTCCAACGAGGCCGGTATTGGTACCGAGTCTCTGGCTCACGGTGCGGCGAAAACCACCGAGCCAGTACGCGAAGGCGTGGTGGCGATGATCGGGCCGATCGTGGATACGTTGATTGTGTGTACCTGTACGGCGCTGGTAATTCTGCTGACCGGTGTTTGGCAGCAAGGCGAAGGTATGGAAGGCGTTTCCATGACCGCGGATGCATTCAGCAGTGTGTTTGGCGGCTGGGGTCCGGTATTGCTGCTGGTCATGGTGGTGCCGTTGGCATTCAGTACCATCGTTACTTTCTGGTACTACGGCATGAAGTGCTTTGTGTTTTTGTTCGGCACCCGTTTCCAGGTGGTATACACCGTGCTGTATATGTTGCTGATTATTCTGGGTGCGGTGCTGTCACTGAACATCGTAAACAGCCTGATTATTGGTATGTACGCGGTGATGGCGATTCCCACCATGCTGTCGACTATTCGCCTGTCTGGTCGGGTCAATAAAGCCGCGCATGACTATTTTGTAAAAACTCCCGGAGCCTGATTTCGAATCAGAGTTTTTGCCGTAAATTTCGTGCGTTTTTTCGGCATTATTTTGAGGTGCGCGATACTTGTGCTTTTTGCCTGAAAGCGCACCTGGAATGAGCGTGTTGCGCGCTTTTTATGCGAATGGGTTAATTAGTCGCTTGGCGCGTAAAAATTTATTGTGAAGGGCCTCACAAAGTGGGCCGGTGGCCGGTTTTTTGTCTCACTCGCTATGGGAACTGTCACCAAAAAACGCTACAAACGTCGTTTAACAAAAATTCATAAGCTCTCTACGGTTATTAGGTGGAACAATGGCGAATCCTCTCGACCCCAAGCCAGATGCAAATCTGGATTCCAACTCTTTTCTTTCTGGAATGAACGAAGGTGGTGCAGCTGAGCGTCCTTTCGCGGACAAGCTCGATGCATCCATGGCGAAGGATCGCTCTGTAATCGGTAAAAACATCAAGTTCCGCGGCGAACTGATCGGCACCGAAGACCTGCACATTGAAGGCACCATCGAAGGCACCGTTATTATGGAAGGTCACGACCTGTCCATCGGTCGCGAAGGTGAAATCAACGCGAACATCCACGCGCAGAACATCGTGATCAACGGTACCCTGACCGGCGACGCGCTGGCCGACGAGCTGATTGAAATCCGCAACACCGCTGTGGTTAAAGGCAACCTGATTGCCCCGCGCATCCAGCTGGACGACGGTGGTAAGTTCCGCGGTTCCATGGATATGGTCGACACCGATGACGAGATGAAAGCCCGTCATTCCGAATTCAAAGACAAGCTGGTTCACCCGAACCTGCCGCCGAAGGAAGCTGCGCCAAGCGCCGCTGCGGCGAAAAAGTCTTTCGCGCCGAAAGACAGTGCCAAGGATCAGGCCAAGGAAGCGGAGCTGGCTGACAGCTAATCCCCGCTGCAACGCCGCAGGCTCTCCTGCGGCGTTGTGTATTTTCCCTCTGGCTCACGCCCCGAATTCTTGCGATAAACAATGCAACACCGTTCTTTTGGCCTCGCTGCGTTAACGACCGAGATGGTCAAAAGTGGGGACCGAATTCTCGACCTCGGGCCACTCTCGTCCGGTACCACTCAGGCTTTTCTCGGCCTTAACTGCCAGTGTCACATCGAAGACCTGGTGGAATATCTGGCAGACAACCAGCACAGCGACGACCCGCTGCAAGCGCTGGAAGATCACCTGCTCCCCAAGCCCGCGAACTTAAAGTTTGACGTCATCCTGTGTTGGGACCTGCTCAACTTCCTGGATCTGGACGTTATCCAGCACCTGATTCGCCTGCTGCAGCCGCATTTGAAGCAGGGCACCATCCTGCACACCATGCGCTACACCGGCCGCAATCAGCCAAACAAGCCGCGACGTTTCCGCCTGCAGGAAGACTTCTGCTTTGAATATGTGGATGATCCGAGTTATCCACAGGTGGCTTCCAAGGGACACTCCACAGTAACCCTGTTGAAATGTATGGACCGCTTCAGTCTGTTCAACTCGCTGATGAAGCGCGAGGGCATGGACCAGAACGTTACCGAGCATTTCCTCGAATATGACAGCACTACCTCGCGCAATCAGGTGCGCAGCGGTGGCGCCTCCGATGTGAGTGCTTACTTTCGTCAGGTGCGAGACGACGAACAGGTGGCCTTTGCCGGTATTGGCAAAACTCTCGCCGCCTTGCCGACTGGTGCCACGGTACTGGATTGTGGCCGCAAGAATGGCCGCAACATCGACGCCCTGAAAAAGAAAGTGGGTTCCCTGTATGTGGAAGACCTGCACGCATCCCTGGCCTGGCGCAAGAAGATGCACGGCGAGGGCAGCGGTTTTAGCGAATCCATGTTCAGCTTTGATCCAGGAACCAAGCTGGATGGCGTCTTCCTGTGGGACCTGTTGAATTTCTGTAGCCCGCAACAAATTGAAGCGCTTGGCGAACTGCTGGCCGGGCGTATGAACCCCGGTGGCCAGCTGCATTTTCTGGTGTACAAAGCCAACCAGCAGCCGGAACGTCCGGCAATGTACGAGGTACTGGAAGACGAGCGTGTAGCGGTTACCGGTATTGCCGATGGCCGCAGTGATCGCAGCCTCGGCAGCACCGCCGACCTGATGCGCCAGCTGCCCGGCTACCGCCTGTTCAGCCACCACCTTGCCCGTTTGCCCTCCGGGGATTCGGTGCAGGAGTTTGTGTTGCAGCTAAAGGGCTAGATGCCCTGACTAAGAAACAGAAAATCAAAAAAAATTAAATCGAGAAGATTTCACACGAGATTGCTTCCATGTCTGAATTTTTGCGCTCTGTCTTTGTTGCCCTGAGTCCGGATGCGGTTACCGAAGGGTTCCTGTCGTTGATGCTGGTGCTGTTTGCGCTGGCGCTGGTGTGTCGCTTTGTGCGTCGCGCGGATGAGTTTGTCGAGCAGGCCCCGGGGCTGCTGACCTCACTGGGTATTCTCGGTACCTTTACCGGGGTGATTATCGGCCTGTTCGAATTCAGCCTGGCGGATATCGACGAAAGTATTGCCACCCTGCTGGACGGTTTGAAAACCGCGTTTATCACCAGTGTTTGCGGTATCGGCCTGTCCATTGTGCTGCGTGCACTGACCCGCTTTATCCCGGTACCCGGCGATGTGGCCGAGGTAACCGACCTGGCGGATATTCGCGATGCCCTGCAGCAGCTGCAAAGCGAACTGGTCCAGGGCCAGGAACGTCAGCTCAAGCAAAGCGAAAACCAGCTGAGCGATTTTTCCAAGCAGGTGTCGCAGGCACTGGTGGAACAGATGGAACAGGTTGTGGTGCGCTTTAACGAACGCGTGGAAAACCAGTTCGGCGAGAACATGACCCGTTTCGGGGAGAACTTCGCGCGCTTTGATGCCATGGTGGAAACACTCACCCAAGAGTACAAAGCGCATGAAGAGCGCGTGGAGTACTGGTCCGAGCACTGCGATACCGCGGTCATGGGGCTGGTTCAGGTAGCGCGGGATCTGCAAACCATTCACCAGCAGCTGGCGGAAGTGCCGCAGTTCTTCGACGGAATGGAAAGTGTTAATGCACAGGCCCGTGAACAGATGCAGGCAGTTACCGAACAGCTGGACCGCTACCGCGGTGTCGCCGCGCAGATGCAGAACGTATTGCCGCACCTGGGTGAGCGTATCGACCAGTTTGTGAAGGGCATCGATGTGGTACAGCAGGTAATGACCAGTGATATGCAGCAGTCGCTGGTGAGCATCGCCAAGCAGAGCGAGCTGCTGGGTGCGCAGATTCAAGCGGTGTCTGGTGCCTTCGAAAAAATGTCGAGCCTGGACGCGGACTTTATTCAGGGGCTGGTGCAGGATTCTGTCACTACCCACCGCAACGGCATGCAGGAGCTGGCGCTGCAGCAGGCGCGTACTCACCAGGAAATGGTGGATGCCCTCAGCCATGTTATCCGCAAGAGCCTCGGCGACGCCGAGAATTCCATCGGCAAGCAATACCAGTTGGTGGAGCGCAAGATGGAAGAGGAAGTCGAAGGCGTTATGTCGGCCATGGGGCAGGCACTGGCGACCATCAGCGGCCAGTTCACCCGCGATTACCGCCAGCTGGTGGCGCAGATGCAGCGCCTGAACCAGTCTGCAGAGCGTGCTCGTGAGGAAGTCGCCTGATGGCAGCGAGGTCGGGATTTACCCGCTCGGGGGCGATTAGCCGCGGCGATGGTGAGTCCTCGTGGATCAGTGTGTCCGACCTGATGGCCGGCCTGATGATGGTGTTTCTGTGTATCGCTGTGGCGATGATGCGTTCGGTGATGATCGAGCGGGAAAAGATTCGCACCATCGCCATGTCCTACAAGGAAAATCAGCTGGCGATATACGAGTCCCTGCAACAGGAATTCGCTCCGGACCTGGCCCGTTGGGGTGCCAGCATTGATCGCGACACGCTGACGGTTGCGTTTAATAACTCCGATGCCATGTTTGACACCGGCGAGGCCGCTCTAAGCGCCAGCTATCAGGTGGTATTTGAAGAGTTCTTCCCACGCTATATGAATGTGTTGGTGCCGTATCAGGGCTCGGTAGAAGCGGTGCGTATTGAAGGCCACACCAGCTCCGGTTGGGGGCAGAGCATCGACCGCAATGCCATGTACTTCAATAATCTGCGCCTGTCGCAGGACCGCGCTCGCTCGGTGCTGCGTTATGTGTACACTCTGGATGAAGTGACCACTCACCACGGCTGGATGATGCAGAATGTGGCGGCTGTCGGTTATTCTTCCTCTCGTCCGATATACAATGCGGACGGCAGTGAGAATATCGAGCAATCCAAGCGAGTGGCTTTCCGCGTGATCACCAATTCCGAAACCAAGATCCACAGTATCCTCGAGGAGTCCTTCTGATGGGGCGCTTCTCCCGGCACTTTGAGGTGTTGACCCAGGCGATTTCCGGCATGGGAAGCGCCGGCGATACCGCGGTTGCAGAGGCGCCCACGGCAGAAGCCGCTGTGTCGGAAGAGGGAACTAGCGCACCGGACAGCTCCATCGAGCAGGCGCTGCTCAAAGGGATGGAAGTCACCCTCGGTGATCTGGACCAGACCGAGCACGGCTGGATGTACCGCGGGCACCCGGTGATGGTGTACGCAGTGGATGTGGCCGCGGTCGACGACCCACAGGTACGCAAAGAATTCTTTCACCGAATCCATCTTGCCAGTTGCTGTGGTGCACTGGAAGTGCCGGATCAGGTGGTGTGGATTGGCACCGCACGTGAAGCGCTGGCAGCGCCCGGGCTGGAAAGCGCCCCGCACGTCTGTGAACACTGCCTGGCTAAGGTGAACCACCGTGGTTACCGCAGTCTTGGCCCGCGCGATCGCAAGCGGGTGGCGGAAGCATTTAATTTCCAGTGGCATGTCAGCCAATACGCACAGGAATTCTTCGCCGCGGACGCCGCGCATTTCTGGGCGCCGGGCAAGCAGGCGCGTGCACTGGAGCAAATTGAGCCCGATGCTGCAGATAGCGGCACCTGCGGTTTTTGCGAGTGGCAGGTGCCCGCGGGTAATGGCTGGTTTGTGCCGGTTCAGCGCGGTATGGAATTGGGCTTGTCTGTCGACTCTTGTGTACTGTGCGCGCAGCAGCAGGCAATGGGCGTGCTGACCTTACCGGATGACAGCGCTCTGGCCGCAAGCCAGGCACGCTGTGTGGATCAGGAATCCGCACAATCCTCCTCGCCGGAAGAGGCGTCGGAGGACGAGCGCAGTTGGACACAGGTGCGCCGTCAGCTGCCGCTTTCCTGGCACCCGCTGTGTGAACAGTTGGAGCGTAGTCTGTCTGCTCCGGTGTTATTCCAGCGCTTCACCGGTTATGAGGGCGTTGCGGTATTGGCATGGCCGGAGCATCGCCGCGGTATTGTTGCCAGTGCAGAAGACCGTGAATTGTTGCCGGAAGGCTGGGACTTCTGGATCATGCAGGATGTGCTCGGCAGCCTTGGCTGATTTACACGAGAGAATACAAAAAGAGGGCAGCGGAAGCTGCCCTTTTTCATTGGGGTTGGAGAGGTAGGAGTGGCGAGGAGATGTCGCCTGTTATTGACGCACCGTTACCTTGGTGCCGATGGGAGAGTTCTCATAAAAAATCTTTGCCATGTGCCACGGCAGGCGGATGCAGCCATGTGATTCCGGACGGCCAGTGACCTTACCAGCATGCATACCTACGGCTCCGTTCACGCGCATGAAGAAGTCCATTGAAGCTCCGCGAAACACGGTACCTGCCGGGCGCTTGTCTTTGCGCACATCAACACTGGATTTGCGTACATAGCCCGCGCGATCCACATAGTGTCCGAACAGGTTGGAACGGTGGTCGATATCCTTTTCAGATACCCGGAAGCTGCCGGTCGGGGTGCGATAGCCGGCGATACCAGTGGCCACTGGCGAGATGCCTGCAAGCCGTCCACCTTTGTAGAAGTAAGCCCGCTGCTCGCTGATATCGATAATGATATGCGGCGCTCCACCAATCACATCCCGGCGCCACCAGGCGCTGCCATCGGTCATGGATCTGTGCTGTTGGTAGGGGTAGGGATAATCACCGGCTTGCGCTATTGGAGCAAAAATCGCGGATGTCGCTAACGCCAGGCTGGCACCGACGGCGATTTTCCTGAAGAAGTATTTTATCGAAAAGCTTTTAAGTGAAAAGTTCTGTGAGTTGGAAGAGCCTTGCATGCATACCTCATCTGCTCTCGCGAGCAACATTGCAGGTCGGCTGTGCTGCACCGTGTTCAGAAAGCTGGGTGCGGTTTTTTCAGGGCGTACGAATCCCTGCACCGCAATGCACAATTTCGACCGTTAAATTTCCCCAAAGCGACGCGCCGGTGTGTCCCGGTTTGGTCGCGGGATGAGCCTGCCGTTTGGTTCGCTGGGTGCGGACCTCTGGGCAAGTGAGAGGCATGGTAGGGTCTGTTTTTGGCGCTTTTTACATTGAAATGGAATGAGCAGAGGCGCCGATAGAAATAAAACCCTATAGTCACGGGCAAATTTGAGGCAAAAAAAAGCCGGCTAAATAGCCGGCTTCAAAAAATTCCAGAAAACTGGAAATCGTGCTTCGACGAGAGAGCAACTTCGTTAACGATCTTATTGAGAGGTACCCCTTTTGAACCTGTATTTTGCAACTGGTTCGCTGCTGGAGGGCAACAGGCGTTAACAGGAACGCCAATTTCTCAATAAAGTCAGTGTTTTTTCCTTTCCTTCTGTGAGGCTATTTTCGATGGCTTGCGTGTTGTGGCTTACTTCTTCAGGAAGATCCGCGCAGCGGCCGCCGGCAGTTCAATCTTGCCGCCGTTCAGTGCACCCGCAAAACCTTCAGGAGTAATGTCTTCGCTTCCGGCAAACGCTTCCGGAAGGTCGATTTCCGCTGCTTCCTGACCTAGGTTCAGGGCAACAAAATAACGCTCCGCATCGCCTTCATCAGCGCGCTCGAATACCAGCAGGTCGTCGCCGGTTTCCAGAATGTTCTGGCTGGCGGTAGCCAATGCGCTCGGCAGCTCCGCGTGCCACTTCAACAGGGCGCGGAAGCGGTTCAGCATTGCGTGCTGCTCGTCTTCCTGAACGGAGGCGGCCAGGTGGTAGTGTTCTTCAGCAACCGGCAGCCAGGGTTTTACCTTGGAGAAGCCCGCATTGATTTCGCCACCGTTAAACCAAGGCATTGGGGTGCGGCAGCCATCGCGACCTTTGAACTCCGGCCACAGGTTGATGCCGTACGGGTCCTGTAGGTCTTCGAACGCCACATCCGCTTCCGGCAAGCCAAGTTCTTCGCCTTGGTACAGGCACACGCTGCCGCGCAGCATCAATTGCATCAGCAGGAACATCGGCGCGCGCGCCATAGCGGTTTCGCTGTCGAAACCTTTGTTCCAGCGGGTGAAGGAGCGCGGTACATCGTGGTTAGAGATGGACCAGCAGGGCCAGCCTTCTTCGATTACCTGGCGGTTCTTCTCCAGGGTGTCACGCAGGAACTGCGCGCTGCAGTCTTCGGACAGCAGGTCGAAGGAATAGGCCATGTTCAGGCGGTTTTCCGTGGTGTACTCGGCCATGATCTTGTGGGTGTTGTCATCGCCCACTTCGCCCACGGTCATTGCACCCGGGTACTCTTCCAGCAGGGCGCGTACGCGCTGCAGGAATACCAGGTTTTCCGGCTGGGATTTATCGTGAATGTGCCACTGATATTCGTAGCTGTTCACCGGCGGCAGACCGTTTTCGTCCAGCTTCACTGGGCGACCCGGGTTGTCCTGCAGAGACTGGTTGTGGAACGCGTGGTTGATGGCGTCCAGGCGGAAGCCGTCGACTCCACGGTCAAGCCAGAAACGCAGGTCCGCAAGCAATTGCTCCTGAACTTCCGGGTTGTGCAGGTTCAGGTCCGGCTGCTCTTTGAGGAAGTTGGTCAGGTAGTACTGGCGGCGACGGGTACACCAGCGCCATGCGCTGCCACCGAAGTTGGACATCCAGTTGTTTGGCGCGCTGCCGTCTTCTTTGGCATCTGCCCACACGTACCAATCGGCCTTGGCGTTGTCGCGGCTGGCGCGGCTTTCTTCAAACCAGGCGTGCTGGTCGGAAGTGTGGCTCAGGATCTGGTCGATGATGACCTTCAGACCCAGAGAGTGCGCTTTGTCGATAACCCGGTCGAAGTCGGCCAGATTGCCGAAGATCGGGTCAACATCGCGATAGTCAGACACGTCATAGCCGAAGTCTGCCATCGGCGACTTGAAGAACGGGGAGATCCAGATGGCGTCCACGCCCAGAGATTTCACATAGTCGAGCTTCTCTACGATACCGGGCAGATCGCCGATGCCGTCGCCGTTTGCGTCGCAGAAGCTGCGCGGGTAGATCTGGTAAATAACGCCGTTGCGCCACCATTCCCCGTTTGATTTGTCTTTGTGAATACCGCTCATGCCAGAGTCCGTCAATGGATACTTATTAGGTTAGGGTGAGTATGGCGATACGGGAGGCGGTGTACCTCCCCCCTGATCGGGGGGGGAGGGTGAGAATGTGGCGGCTTAAAAGCCGGCTCTGACCGAAAGGTCGGTCATTTCTGGGGGCTGATCCGGAGGAGGCCTCCATCGACTCACCCGAAGTGTACCGCAAGCTGGTACCACAGTGCCTGCAATAATTGGCCCCGCGTCTTGAACAAGAATATCGCGCTCTTTAACATCCTTAGCGCTTTCAAAAGGAATTGAAACGACGCAAGGATTTGCATGAGCGCACCAATCTCCCCCCAGTCCCTCTCTACCCGGAATACCTCCTTAATCGCTGGAAGAAATGCCGGAAAACCGATCCGCTGTACAACCGAATACCAAGAGAGCTTCGAAAAACTGCAGCGGGCAGCAAATCGCGGTCACCATTGGGCACGCATGGCCATGAAGGAGCTGAATGCTCTGACTACCGGTATGCAAGGGAAGAATAACGTCTATGTCCGCCCTGGAGAGAGGCAGATATCTACCGGTAATGCACAGTACTACGTCTTCTTACCCGGGTTAAAAGCTACGGTTGTGCGTTGGCCTAATGACCAGTTTTGCATTACCAAACTGGTGATGGATGAGCACTACTACCAAATCACCAATAATGCAGAAAGCAATACTCGACTAGGTTTGTATCGGGCTAAATCAGACGGACATACAAACGGGTGGAAAGTTCGGCATGTCCCAGATGGCAAAGTTTTACCGCAAGCGAGCAGGATTGTCACAATATCTGATGGGCATTATCCGACCGCAGCAGACGCCGCTCGTTATAGTGCTGACGGTGTAAGAGATTTTCTGGGTGCCGATACATCAAGCTTATCTGTAAATGGGTGTGACTTACATTATTCTCCGGCCAAAAAAGAGTTGGGAGGCCTATTCTGCTATAACGCCTTAGCGACTGATGACAGCCGTGGTTCAGCAGTACATCTAGCAAACAGCATGGAAAAAGCACAAGGTGTTAAAAACGTGCGCTGGATTGCCGATGCGGGCGGTTCAGTGGTTTTAACTCAGGCGATGCAGATTCTCGCTGATAAGAACATAAGTTTGACCGGCCACACAGTCTATTTACATAAGCCTAAAACTTCACCGGCTAAAGTTGTCAGGCTTGCCCATGAGTTGGATTTAAATGTAAATAAGAAAATTGCCAACACCGGACTGAGTGTGAGTGGTGCGATAAGCAAGTTTTCCGTTGCGGGAGTGCGAATCAAAAATCCAGACGATCCTTACGATAGAAGCTATCATGCAAGTTTGTGGCTCAAAGGTGCTATTACTGTGTCTACTCCCCTTGGTGTTGCCGCGGCGATAGCGGGAGGTCCGGTTTCCGCAATTTTAGGGGGGATAGCAACAGCGATTGGTGGTTTTGGGGTCACATACTCTGTTGGTCAGAGTGTGGCGCAGGGTGTTAGACGGAAATATCGGATTTGAGATTGTGACATGAAAGACCTACTCAAGTACGCACCGGTTGAATGGCGGAAGCGAGATGAATTTTGTATTCCTAGAAGCCCTTTTTCTTCTGTTGCCAATAAAGACTCCATTCTTTTGGGGGGCAGTCGGCTGAGTTTTCTTGCGCCTGTGCATCGACCGAAACACTCAAACCTGAAGCAAACGCAGATTCCCAAGAAGTATGATGTTTTGGAGGCGCGGTCCGCTGGTTTGCGCGTTGATTTAAGTATGCCGAATGAGCACTGGGGCGCGATGTGTTTGCTTTCTCGTGCGTGGGCATTTTATGGACCTTGGATGACCGGCTGTAAGGGAGAGCTGTTTTTCAGCGTGGCAATTGTCGAGCGTTTTAAAGAGCACTCTTTTAACACCGCGTCATTTTTCAATCCGCTAGCATTCGAGGCGGTTCTCGTAAATTATTTGAATGATCGCTATGGATCAGAAAACTGGGGAGGGAATTTATCTCATGTTCCCCGTCACCATGGCCCTGTGCATTGGAAGAGTATTAGTCATTTTCCTGTGCCATGTGCAAGCTTCAAAATATTCAATCGTGGCGAAGACCCCAATAATCTTGCGTTGCCGGATAATCTGATAGTTTTTCCAATTTCTGATAGGCATTTTGTTGAGGTGTGTTTTGTACATGAATATTACAGTCGGGACGAACATGGAACGATTGCCATCGATACGGCTCCGATGCAAGAGCTTCAAGACAGGGTTGTTAAAAATATCGAATTGAAGCTGAGTCCTGATGTTCAATCTAGAGTCGATAAAGTAAAGTCGGAAGTTGGCAGCTTGCAGATGTGCAAGAACTTTGCCCCGTTGAAATGGCCCACCAATATTTATCCGCCCGAAGCTGGTAATAGCCCAGAGGCAAGGCAGGCATTAAGAAACGATGCTTAGCTGCTGGTAGGCTTCCTTATAAAGAAAAAAGGCCGGTGTGAATCACACCGGCCTTTTTTTATGGCTTGTCCTGCACCGAGCGTAACAGCTGCTCTGCCAGTGCAATCGCCTGCTGGCGATCCTTCACATCGAGTTTCTGATACAAACTACGGATGTGGGTCTTGATGGTGCTGGGTGCAACTTTAAAGTGCCGCGCGATACGCTCGTTGGAAAGGCCTGAGTGAATCGCATTCAGCACTTGCCACTCACGTGGAGTGAGTGGGGAGTGACGCAGGAAGTCGGGCACGGCATCGCTGGCGAGAATTTCGCGCACGATGGTTTCGTCCAGTTCGATGCGGATGCCGCCGCCCAGTTCCGGCTGTTGTTGCGCGAGCTTGATGAGCTTCTGCGCCTTCTCGGTCTGGGCTTCGTTCAGGGCCTGCTCGCCGGTTTCTTCCAGTGCGGCTTTCAGCAGTACGATCATCGGCTTGCCGATTTGCAGGAAGCTCGCGTTCAGCTCGCTGTCGAGCATGATGGTGAGTGCGGCACGCAGGTTTTCCAGCGCTTTTTCGCGGCGCTCGCGCAGCCACGCAAGGTGGGCGGCGAGAACATGGTTGCGCAACTGGTCGGTCACCAAACCACACTCTTCCGCGACCTGTTGCAGGCGGCCGAGCAAACGGTTGGCATCGGAGTAGCGGTGCAGAGAGATCAGCGCGCGTACATGGTTGCGGCCGTAGCACTGCTCGAAATGGTTGCTGGGGCGGTCGGCGACCGGTTCTGCCTGCTCCTGCCAGGTGGCGATGGCCTCGGTGTTTTCCAGGGCTTGCCACACGCGCATGCGTGCCGCGTCGGCATTGGCAACCCAGTCGCGGTGATACTGTTCACCGGAGAGCAGGTGCTCAACCCGCTCCATCCACTCCAGGCACTCGTCTTTGTCACCGCGTGCCAGAGCGACTTTCAGTAGCAGCGTGTATTCCGGCAGTAGCCAGCGCTCGCCCACTTTGCGGTTAATCTGCATACCGCGGCGGGCAGACTCTGCTGCCCCATCAAGATCGCCGGCTTCCCATTGCAGCTGGCCTTTCAGGCGGTAAATAAATTCGGAAATCGGCAGGCCCACAAGGTGGTGCTCTTCCACCAGTCGCTGCACGCGCGCCTGTAGCGCGGCGGCCTTTTTCAGTAGGCCGTTGGCGAAGGCGATTTCGGTCTGCTGGCACACAGCCCAGGCTGTATTAGGAATGTCCTGCTGCGCCAGGGTGGCCTTTTCCACGGCCTCCATATGGTGCATGGCTTGATCCAGCTCACCCAGACAGAAGCTGGTTTCGCCGATCACCAGCTGTGCGGCAATACGTTCGCTGACCTGATCTTTGGGGAGCAGGTCCAGGGCTTCCTGTGCGTACTCTTTGGCTTTGAGGATTTGCCCGCGGGACACGGCTGCCTGCGCGCGCATGGCGGCAAAGGCGCCTTCAAAGTCTTCCCACTGCTTGGGATCTTCCCGTTGCAGCCAGCTTTCCGCCGCCGCCAGCAGTTTGTTACAGCGCTCGTAATCGAAGCTGTCGCGGGCGAGGCGCGCCGCCAGCAAGGTGAACGAGGCGTGGCGTTTGATCAGGTCTTCGCCCAGCCAGTTGAGGCTGTCATTGAGCACCCGGAACTGGCCTTCGCGCAGGAACTGTTCGCCCTGCTCGGCGAGCAGGCGGTGTACCCGGTCCCGGTCTTCCGCCTTAAGTGCGTGGCGCAGGGCTTCCAGTGGTTGTTGCAGCTCTTGCCAGGTGTCACTGGCGGTCTGGTGCAGCTGGGTTAGCTGGCTGCCGTCAGAAAGCTGACGCTGCAGGAAGCGGGCAAATACCGGGTGGAAACGAAACCACTGGCGGCTGGAGTCCTGCGCTTGCAGGAACAGGCCGCGGCTGGCCGCGGTTTCCAGTTGTTGCTGGCCGCCAGTCTGGCCACTGAGGCGTTCCGCCAGCAGGCCATTTACGCGGGTAAGAATAGAGGTGCGCGCAAGCAGTTGGCGCAGCTCGGGCTCCAGCCGTTCCAGTACCTCTTCGGCGAGGTAATCGAGAATATGTGCGTGGCCCTGTTCCAGTTCGCCGAGATAGCGATCCACCTCTTCCTGGTCACGCACGGACAGCGCGAACATCTGGATGGCCGGCGGCCAGCCCTCGGAAAGCTGGTGTAGCTGGGCAACGCGGTCACTACCGAGGGTAAACGGGAGGCGGCGAGCGAGTAGCTGGGTGGTTTCGTCGATGGTCAGCGCCAGGTCTTCCGCACCCAGTTCCAGCAGTCGGCCCTGCAGGCGCAACGCGCCGAGGCCCAGCGGTGGCTGGCTGCGACTGGTAATTACGATACCGATGCCTGCCGGCGCATGGCGCAGCAGAAAGCGGGTGGCATCGTGGACGATAGGGTTGTCGATCTGATGGTAGTCATCGAGGACGATGCGCAGCTCGCTGGGGAGCTGGCGCAACTCCGCCAGCATCTGGCTGATCACCAGTGAGGGATCGAGGTTGTGCTGAGCAGCGAGGATCTTGCTGGTTTCCGGCACGCCATTGCCGGTAGCGCGGTGCACGCTTTCCACTAGATAGCGGCAGAACTGGCCGGGCTCGTTGTCGCCGCCGTCGAGGGAATACCAGGCAACAGGATTGTCCTGTTCAATCGCCCAGGAGGTGACCAAGGTGGTTTTACCGTAGCCGGCAGGGGCGGTAACCAGCAATAGCTGGTCACTCTGGCTTTGTTCCAACAGTGACAGCAGCCGAGGCCTCTGCAACGTGTGTTCGGGGCAGTCGGGAAGGCTGTACTTGGAGGCTAGGAGCATGGCATTGACCAATCAACAGGACATTGACCGGGGTTCCCACACACCTAAACCCCGGGAGGCACAATTGTACAGTCTTAGTGTGCCTCCCTGGAATTTCGTTCACCTCCCCCTCGTATGGGGAGGAGGAGGGGGTATTTCCAGCGACCTAGTGGTCAAAAATCAGCGAGCGCTAGTAGCGATGGGGGCTCTGCGGTCATTCCGGCCTTCCAGTGCCTGCAGGCCATTGATCAGATAGGCGAAAGGCGCATTCCAGTTGATGGCAATTTCATTGCTGGCATAACTACAAACATCGTCAATAAATGACTCATCGGCGATGTTGCTGGGGTAGTCGCAGCCATCTTGTTGCGCTGGGTTGGGGCCACCCACCAGAAACCCCGGTAGGGGAGGACGTTCCGGGTGCGCTGCCGCGAGGCGGTGGTGTGGGTGCTGCGGGGTGCGGGTGCCGAAACCGGTGACAAAAGAGTAGCCTGTGGCATTGCGCCCGAGCAGGTAGTCGCGGGTATCTTCGGCACCGCGTAGAAAGTCGCTGTTGCCGGTAATGCGGAAGGCCTCGAGCAGCAAAATACCCTGGTTGGCCGCCACCGCGTTGCTTCCCCATACGAAATGCGCGGGGTCGCTAGCCATGGGGGTATGGTAGGCACTGCGCATGCCTGCGGAGTGCAGGTCGAGTGCTGCCTGCACCAAACTGGCGGTCACTCTGTTTTGCCACGGGGCGCTCTCTTTGGGGAGCTTCGCTTTGTTGGCGAGCAAGCTGTAATACCCGAGCCAACGCACGTCCCCCCAGTTTGGCAGGGAGTATTCGATTGCCGTGGTGTGAATGACCTTCCAATACCGGGACTCCTCGGTGGCGAGATACAACTCAGCAGCAGCCCAGAAGAACTCATCGGTGAGATGCTCATCACCATACGCGCCGGTGACGATGTCCGGGTCGAACCGCTGGTTGAGTTGTTCCTGTCGATACGCCACCGCAGGATTGTCTTTTGCCCACTGCCACGCGGCCTGCGCCGCGTTGAGGTAATCCGCAGCGTGTTGAGGTTGGAACTTTGCGAATACCCGTGAGGCCTGGGCCATGACTGCGGCAAAATCCAGCGTGGCCGCGGTGCTTTTCTGCACCATATAGCGTGTTTTCGTGGCGGTATGCGGGGCGACCATGCCCGCGAAGTTGGCGGTGGTCAGTTTGTGGTACACGCCGCCGTCGTTGGGGTCCTGCATGCGCGCCAGCCAATCCAGGTTGTAGCGCACTTCATCGAGGATGTCGGGCATGTCATTGCCGGACTCGGGAATAGCCAGTGTGTGCGCCGAAAAATGTTCTGGAAAGCGTTCATAAGCACTCATCAGAGTGCCCATGGTGATACCACTGTTCACTACATACTTGTTGTAGTCACCTGCGTCGTACCAGCCTTTGGGGGCGGATACCTCGGTACCGGCCGGGCGCGCGGCGCTGGCCGCGGAGCTGTGGATCAGGACCTTGTGGTCCGGGTGTCCCGCAGTCCGGGCCCAGATGCCTGCATGGTCGTCCTCAATCGGCATTGAGGCGCGCTGGTAATAAAACGCTTTAAGGCTGGCATCGGCCAGGTCCTTATATACCTCCTCGGCAACCTGAAATGTAGCCCGCTGTCCGTCGGGTAGCTCCAAAGCGTAGCGGCCGGGTTTTCGCACATTGCCCAAATCTGCGTGCCAGGCTCGTGCGCCCGCCAGAGTTACTTCCGTCGACTGTCGCATCTTACCGCGCAGGACAACTTCGTTACTGAATAGCTCGCGTACGGTAAAGGACCCGGGATTTTTCTCCGCAATGACGACGACCAATTTGCTGGACTTGGGCTTGTAACCCAATTGGTTCATGCGAATCAGGTTGCTTGGGACAGGAGCGTGCTTCTCCGTTCCTGCATTGGCATCGGCACCGGTGGCAAGTGTGAGGCAAACGAAGAGGGTTAAGGCTTTTGTTCTGGCGATCGTGGTCATGTGAGCTCCAGCACGGTGAGGTCGCAATGACGCGACGGAAGTAGTTGCTTGGGGCAGGTCTCGCCCGGTATCTGAATGAGACGTTTCAGTCTGCACAATCGGACCGCTCTTGTTGTAGCTCAGTTTTGCGCTGTCGCGGATTTCCAATTTTCTCGCTACGTGGGGGGACTATTTCTTCTACTGAAGCGTCTTCTTGAGTAGATAGGGCAATATTTTGTGCGAGAGGTTTGTGCGCGCTGGACTTCACTTGAGGCGCCCTGTCCCGTGCCCGGTGCGTAAGCACTGCTGGTATAGCGATTCAAACAATAACCACAATAACCGCGCACCTGAATAACGGCTGTCTGCTCGGCAGGGGCGGTGGAAAACGAGAAGAGGGAAAATTCGAATGTTCAAACGCACAAAACTTTCGGGAGCGGTGGTTGCCGCCATCGCTTCGATGACTTGCGCGCCACAAGTGCTCGCTCAGGAAAACACCGTTGAAGAAGTTACGGTGGTAGGTATTCGCGCGTCGATGGACCGCGCCATGGATATCAAGCGGGATTCTACCGGTGTTGTGGATGCCATTTCTGCCGAGGATATGGGTAAGTTCCCGGATACCAACCTTGCGGAATCCCTGCAGCGGATCACCGGTGTTTCGATTAACCGTGTGAATGGTGAAGGCGCGGAAGTTACCGTGCGAGGCTTTGGCCCGGACAACAACATGGTGACCCTGAACGGCCGCACCATGCCTACCGGTACCACCTACGGTGGTGGTAGTGGCTCTGATGGCTCTACCAAAGCGGGCGGTACGCGCGCGTTCAATTTCGCCAACCTGGCATCGGAAAACGTCAGTGGCGTTGAGGTATACAAAACCAGCAAGGCCAACGTGGCGACTGGCGGCATCGGTGCCACCATCGATATTAAAACCACTCGCCCGCTGGACAGCCCGGGCCTGACCGCCAGTGCCGGTGTTAAGGCAGTGGCCGATACCACCAACCGCTACAACGACGATATTACTCCTGAGTTTTCTGGCATTGTTAGCTGGGCCAACGAAGAGGCCACCTGGGGTGCGTCTCTGGCGCTGAGCCATCAAAAACGTGACTCGGGCTATTCCGGTGTCACCGTGAATAACTGGAACATCGGCGTTTGGGGGCAGGATGACCTGTACAACCAGAACCCGGTGACCGCCGCGGACAAAGCGGAAATTGTAAATGCCCCGGAAGATGGCCAGCTGTATGCTCGCCCGAACGACTTCCGTTACGCTTTCTCAGATACCCAGCGCGAGCGCCTCAACGGCCAGCTGACCCTGCAATTCAAACCTACCGAGAAAATCACCGCGACCGTTGATTACCTCTATGCGGACAACGATATCGAAGAGCACCGCGGCGAGGTAACCAACTGGATTCAGAACGGTTCCAACCTCGCGCGTGTCGTATTCGACGATTCTGAAATTGCGACTCCGCTATCGATCAGTGAAGCCTATGGCGGTACGGTTGATATTGGCTTTGAGCAGCAGTATCGCGCGCAGAGCAACACCCTGGATTCCCTGGGCGTAAACTTTGAATTTGAAGTAAACGACGCGCTTACCTTGGGGTTGGATGTCCACGACTCTTCCATGGAAAGCATGCCGACTGGGCCGGATCGTGCTGGTGAAGTCGCTATCGGTCTTGGCTCTCCCACCGTTACCGGTAAAACGCTGGACTTTTCTGGTACTACTCCGCAGTACTCTCACAATACGACCGTCGCGGGTAACGCACTTACCGCAGCGGATGTGGGCTCTTCAATCTTGCGTGTGCGCGGCGCCGGTTCGGTTAACGACATTACCCAGGCAAAGTTTGATGGGCAGTTTGAGTTTGATAATGGCCGTTTCGACTTCGGCGTAGAAACCCGCCAGATGGAAATGAGTGCCTATCAGACCTCCGGGGTAAACCAGGCGCTGGGTAACTGGGGGATTGCGAACCCGGGTGAGTTCCCTGCAGATATGCTGGACGTAATTAACGTGGCCAGCGAATTCGAAGACTTCAATACTGGCAGCAGCCCGGTTACAGCCTTCCGTGGCGATGCCGTAGCACTGACCCGCTACGCCAACACTCTGTACCCGGATACCTGTCTGTGTGTCTCGGACACCAACTCCTTCAGCGATATTCTCGAGGAAGACACCACCGCTGCGTACTTCCAGGTTGGTTTGAACAGTGAGCTCAACAGCATGCCAGTGAACTTCCTCGCCGGTGTACGCTATGAAACCACAGACGTATCTTCCCAGTCGTTGGTGAACCCGATCCCGTATCTGGTTTGGGAAAACAACAACGACTTTTCTCCGGGCGCGGCCGGTGATCAGGAAGCTTGGTCTGAACGCGCGAGCTACGACAACGTGCTGCCGAGCTTGGATTTCGATATCCAGTTTACCGACGACCTGGTGGGTCGCTTCTCTTACAGTAAGTCGATTGCGCGTGCCGGCTATGGTGACCTGAAAGTGGCTCCGGGCGATTTCGGTCTCCAGGGCTCAACACTGAATGGCGCCGTACCCACGGCTACTTCTTCCAACCCGGGCCTGCTGCCGCTGGAATCCAACAACCTCGACCTGTCGGTGGAGTGGTATTACGGTGACTCTAGCTACGTATCCCTGGGTTTCTTCGAAAAGCGTGTGGATAACTTTATCGGCACCGGCCAGGAAGACGAAACGCACTTCGGTATTCTCGACCAGACTGCGGGCCCTCGCGCATTGGCAGCGCAGACTGAACTGGAATCCCTCGGTCTCTCCACCGATGACACCAACCTCTACGCAATGGTGGTGTTAATGGAGCATCCGGAAGCGATAACCGATAACCCCACTATTTTCCCGAATGGCGTATTTGAAGGCACCACCGAGCAGCTGCTGTTGCTGGGCGAAACTGCGGGCTGGGATGTAATTCCGGAAGCGGGTGATCCGGAAATGGTGTTCCGCACCAGTAAGCCGATCAACAACCGCGAAGCGAAAATCCATGGTGCGGAACTGGCCGCCCAGCACTTCTTCGGCGAAACAGGCTTTGGTATCCAGGCCAACTACACCATCGTCCGCGGTGACGTGGGTTTCGATGACTTGGGGCTACCAACGGAAAATCAGTTCGCCCTGACCGGCCTTAGTGACACTGCCAACGTGGTATTGGTGTACGAGAATTTCGGCTTGCAGGCGCGCTTGGCATATAACTGGCGGGACAAGTTCCTGACGGCAACCAACCAGGGTTCCTCGCGTAACCCACGTTATGTGGATACCTTCTCACAGATTGACATGAGCGTGGGTTACGACCTGACCGAGCAGATCTCGCTGTCATTCGAAGGTATCAACATCACTGGCGAAGACATCAAAGAGTACAACCGGAACGAGCGCATGGTGCGCTATATGGATGACCTTGGTGCGCGTTACCAGCTCGGGGCTTACTACAAGTTCTGATGATAGCGCTAGCCGTGAAATTTGTTGACTAGTTGTACAGGAAGCCGCTGGAAACAGCGGCTTTTTGTTTGTTGGAAATGCCGGTAGTATGAAGTTCTGGCCTTGTTGGGACCAGGTTTCAATCCCTGAAAGAAGTACTACTTCCACATAATAATAACGGGGTAATTATGAATGCGAATTATGTGCTGCTGAACAATGTTGAGCACGCCGATCTCAAAGTGTTGCCGGGTTTTTCTGTGGCCCTCGGTGATGGTGCCGCTGCGGTGCTTACCTTTCCCACCGAGTTTGAAAATATCCAACGGGAGTATCCCATCCTTCTCAGGAAAGATGGACAAACTGGCGAATTCCAGGCAGTGGCCATTCTCGGTCTGCAGAAAGGAGAAAATCTCTTTTTAAACAATGATGGTCAGAGTGACAATGGTTGGGCAGGGAATTATGTGCCCGCTATGGTTGCGCGCGGCCCTTTCATCATCGGTTTTCAGGAATCGGAGAATGGTGATGCGCCAGAGCCAATGATCTATGTGGATGCTGATAGTCCCAAGCTGTGTCGCGAAGCGGGTACGCCACTGTTTCGAGAGTTTGGTGGTAACAGCTCCTACCTGGAGTATATCTCTGGTGTGTTACGCACCATTCATCAGGGGGAAGAGATCGGTCGTCAGATGTTCTCTGCTTTGGATGAGGTCGGGTTGATCGAACCGGTTTCCATTAATGTGGACCTCAAGAATGGTGATAAACATCAACTCTCGGGCTACTACACGGTGAGCGAAGAGCGTCTACACAGTTTGAATGGAGAAAGTCTACAGGCGCTCAATGGCGCAGGCTATCTACGTGGCGTATTCCTCATGCTTGCGTCCCTCGGTAACATCGAACAGCTAGTAGCTCGCAAAAATGCCAGCTTGTGAGATGCCTGCAATGCAGAGACCCGAGCAAGTCAGCAATCCGGTGGATGAAATTTCCATTGGGCCAGGGGCGAGAATTCCAGCGGATATATTGCAGTGCAATACTCCGATAATACTCCGGGGTCTGATAAAGCACTGGCCACTGGTAAGTTCCGCGGAACAGTCTGCAGAATCTGCCGTTAGCTACCTAAGCAGGTTTTATAATGGCAAACCTTGTCTGGTGAATTTCGGTCATGATACTTCTGGTCGTTACTTCTACGATGAGGATGTACGGAAACTGAATTACGATACCGCTCGTGCCCCTGTCGATGAGGTATTGCAGAAAATCCTGCAAACCTTGGGCGGTCGGGCGGTGAGCAACGAGGGGTATTCCTCCTACTACATTTCTTCGACCTCTGTTGATGGGTTTTTTCCCGGTATGCGCGGGGAAAACGATCTACAGATTCCACGCGCCGTAGCGGATCATCCTGTCGCGCCACCACAAATGAAAGTCTGGATTGGAAACCGCTCAGTGGCCAGTTGTCACTATGATGCGCTGGATAATATCGCCTGCTGTGTGGCAGGGCGTCGACGTTTTACGTTATTTCCTCCGGATCAATTTAAAAACCTATATTTCGGTCCACTGGACCTGACGCCTGGTGGGCAAGCCATCAGTATGGTGGATTTTGCACGGCCGGACTTTGCGCGCTTCCCTCGCTTTCGTGAGGCCATTACCAACGGATCGGTGGCGGAGCTGGAGCCGGGAGATGGTATTTATATTCCCAGTATGTGGATGCATCACGTGGAGGGGCTGAGCCCATTCAATATTTTGGTGAACTACTGGTGGGACGATGCTCCCCAGTTCACCGGTTCGGGAATGAATGCCCTGTATCATGGAATCCTTTCCCTGCGCGATAAGCCCGAACACGAAAAAGAGGGGTGGCGACAGTTGTTCGACTACTACGTATTTGGCGCTTCAGAGCAAGCCGGTGAACACCTGCCCGAACACGCGCGCGGGGTATTGGGGAAAATGGACGATGCCAGCGCCCGCCAGTTGCGTGCCATGTTGATCAACCGGTTGAATCGTTGAGGTCTGAATATGAATACACAAAATAGCAAGAAGACCGATGCAGCCGTAAAACGTATTGTGATTGCGGGTGGCGGAACTGCAGGTTGGATTGCTGCCGCAGCCCTGTCGAAGAAACTGGGTGACTTGCTGGAAATTACCCTGGTGGAATCTGACGCGATTGGCACCGTGGGGGTGGGGGAAGCTACCATTCCACCGCTGCGTACTTTCCATCACCTGTTGGGCATCGACGAACAGGAGTTTATGCGCGCTACTGGCGCTACCGCCAAGCTGGGGATCGCTTTCGAGAATTGGGGGCGAGAAGGTGAGCGCTACATTCACTCCTTCGGTAAAACCGGTACTAGTGCCTGGATGTGTGACTTCCACCATTTCTGGTTGCGCGGCCGGGAGATGGGGTTCGATAGCGATATCGGTGAATTTTGTCTGGAACATCAGGCTGCAGAGGCCGGGCGTTTTGCCACTTCGTCCAAATCCAATATTAATTTTGCTTACCATCTGGATGCCACTCGCTACGCAGCGTTTCTGCGCGAAATCAGCGAAGAGCATGGCGTAACCCGCGTTGAGGGTTTGATTCAGGATGTGCGTCAGGACGCAGAGAGTGGGGATATTCTGGCGTTGATTCTCGACGATGGCCGCGAAATTGAGGGCGATCTGTTTATCGATTGCAGCGGGTTTCGCAGCCTGCTCGCAGGTAAGGCCCTGGGCAGTGAATTTGAAGACTGGTCTCACTGGCTGCCGTGCGACAGAGCGGTGCCCCTGCAAACCTCAGCGACCGAACCTGCAATGCCCTATACCCGTTCCATCGCGGAGAAGGCAGGCTGGCGCTGGCGGATTCCGTTGCAGACTCGTGTGGGCAATGGCCTGGTTTATTGCAGTGACTACCTGTCCGACGACGATGCTAGCGCACTGTTGCTGGATCGTGTGGATGGTAAGCCGATGACCGAGCCTAGAGTGATTCGTTTTGCCACCGGGCGGCGAAAACAAACCTGGAAAAATAACTGTGTTGCACTGGGACTAGCCAGCGGCTTTATCGAACCATTGGAAAGCACCAGTATCCATTTGATTGTGACCGGCGTAGTACGTCTGATGCAGTTGTTCCCGTTCAACGGTGCAGAACCGGCGCTGCGGGATGAATACAACAAGCAGACCCAGCGCGAGCTTGAGGACATCCGGGATTTCATCGTACTGCACTACCACGTCAACCAGCGTCATGGAGACCCCTTCTGGGATCACTGCCGACAAATGGCGATTCCTGATAGCCTCGCACAACGCATCGCACTGTTCCGTGAGCGCGCCCATGCTTATCAAAACAACGATGAATTGTTCCGGGTGGACTCCTGGGTGCAGGTGATGTTGGGGCAGGGACTAAAGCCCCAGCGACACCACCCGGTCACGCAAATGATGACCGAGCAGCAGATGCAACAGCTGCAAACCGGCTTGCGTAGCCAGGTGGCGCGCGCTGTCCAGACCTTGCCGCCACACCACGAGTTTATTCAGCAGTACTGCGCGGAGGCTGTCGCGACGGAGGCCTGATTGATTCGGTCTCAAGTATCCCCTGTGTTTGAAGTCATCAGACAAAGAAAAGCCGGCGCAAGGCCGGCTTGAAGCAAAGATACGATGAGAGAGTCCAATCGCCATGCGCTGACACCGCAAACGCGATTCGGGGAACTGTACTCTTTGACGGTGTCCTGGCGTTTCAGTTCCCATTTATTTCCCTTACACGCCAAATTTTGTGAAATTGCGTGTAAAAATGCCGATCAGGGCACATTTCTGGCGTAAATCTTCCCATTCTGACCATCGAGTGGTAGTTTTTTCTGTTTGTGGTTATTGCGTCACCGCTCGTTGTAAAGAGAGTGGCGCAAAAATAAACAACACTCAGGATGCGCGGGCAACCCCGCAGAAGTATTCGTATCCAATAACAAAACCAGAATAATCACAGGGAGCGAATATGGCCGATCTAGTAATCCTTGCGGCGCCCGGTATGGGGGCAGTAAACGAAGACTTCGCCGAGCCACTGTTCCAGGCACTCGAGTCGGCGCTGGGCGACGACTGGTCCCGGATTCACACCGAGACCATCTTGTGCGATACGCACTTGCAGCCAAACATCGAACGCGTGTTCGACGCCATGCAAAAGCGCGATATGGATTACCTGCGCGCGCGCAAATTTATGCTGTGCGGCCTCGCCGAAGCCTCTGCCCAGTTGTCTGATATAGACCAGCGCGGTGGCAACTACGACAAGAGCCAGCAGGCGATTTACCAGACCTTCGAGCGCGCCGCCAAAGCCACCAGCGACAATACCCCGGTCGTATTGCTCACCCACTCCATCGGTTGCAGCACCCTGTCCAATTACCTTTGGGATGCCCAGCG
Organism: Microbulbifer agarilyticus; assembly: GCF_001999945.1. Taxonomy (NCBI): domain Bacteria; kingdom Pseudomonadati; phylum Pseudomonadota; class Gammaproteobacteria; order Cellvibrionales; family Microbulbiferaceae; genus Microbulbifer; species Microbulbifer agarilyticus. The sequence goes on along the minus strand of NZ_CP019650.1, from coordinate 3,628,697 downwards.
GCCCACTATCAGTCACGGTATCTGGCGCGATGGCGGCCCCAAGGGCGTGCACAAAGGCTCCGCTAAAGACCTGTTCCTACGCGGCAAGACGCTCAGCCACTGGTACACCCTGGGCGCCAGCAACCCCCTGTGGTCCGCCGGCATGGCCCGCGACCAGATCCAGGCCGTCACCTCCGAAACCCGCGGCTACAACTTCCGCTGGAAAAACTTTTACCATCCGGACGACCTGTTTGGCTGGCCCCTGAAGCCCCTCAGTCCCTCCTATAACCAGGCCGTCTACCGCGACTTCGAAACCCGCCCGCTGTCCGACTGGACTGCTGCCAGCTGGGGGCCGCAACTGGTTTCCCATGATGGCTACTGGGAGAACCCGCTGGTGCACAAAAACTTGGTTGAAGATGTGAAAGAGGTATTGAAGAAGTCCTCAACACGCCGTCCGAGCCCACTAAAAAGAACATCGGAAGCGGTGATTTAACTACAGCTGCTTGAATTTAAGGTGGTGATGCCGGGTGGCCTCTTGTGAGACCGTCTGCGGCCAGGACGGCCGCAGCCGAGCCCCCAGGGATGGGTATACGGCGTGTCTCACAAGAGGCTACCCGGTAGCACCACCGCCCGGAGCTAAAAGCGGGGTGCACGGGGCCAACTTAGCCGGATAAGACCTTGGGCGTTATACTCGCCACCGAAGATAAAACAGGTACTCCCATGGCTCTGCAATTTCACTCGGTTCCCGTCACACCCTTCCAGCAAAACTGTACCCTGCTGTGGTGCGACGAAAGCAAGCGCGCCGCCGTGGTTGACCCGGGTGGCGACATCGACCGTATCCTCGCCGCCGTTGAAGAGCGCGGACTCAAACTGGAAAAAATCCTCCTGACCCACGGTCACCTCGATCACGTCGGCGGCACCGCTCCGCTGTCGCGCCAGCTCGAGCTGCCCGTTGAAGGCCCTCAGGAAGCCGACCAGTTCTGGATCGAAAAAATTGTCGCCCAGGCCCAAGCCTACGGCTTCCCGCCGGTGGAGACCTTTACCCCAGATCGCTGGCTCAAGGATGGCGACACCGTCACCGTCGCCGACGAAGCGCTCGAAGTCGTGCACTGCCCCGGCCACACCCCCGGACACGTCATCTTCTTCCACCGCGACAGCGGCCTTGCGCTGGTGGGCGACGTACTCTTCGCCGGCTCCATCGGCCGTACCGACTTCCCCATGAGCAATCATCAGGACCTGATCGACTCCATTACCAAAAAGCTCTGGCCACTGGGCGATGCGGTGAAGTTCATCCCCGGTCACGGGCCTATGTCCACATTTGGTCAGGAGCGCCAGACTAACCCGTTTGTCGCCGACAAACGTTTCGGCTGATTCAGCACCGGTTCACCGATTAAGGTGTTGAATGGCTGGGTATCAATGGCGGAACCCCCTATGACCACCCCAATGAAAAGCTGGAAGCTAATCGCCCTAATTGCCTTGCCCGCGTGGATTCTGCTCGGCAGTGGTTGTGCGGTAATTTCTGAATCCGAATGTCAGGCGGGACTTTGGTACGAGCGCGGGCTCGAAGATGGTGCCCGTGGCCGCAGCCAGGGCACCGTGTACAAAATTGCACAGAAGTGCCATGAGTATGGTGTGCGTACCGACACTGCGGCCTGGATGCGCGGCCATGAAGAGGGCGTGGAAAGATACTGCACCCCGGAAAATGGTTTTGTTGTAGGGCGCCGCGGACGTGACTATGAAGGCGTGTGTACCGGGCCCACCGCGGATCTGTTTCTCGCCAACTACGAGCGCGGCCTCGCGGTGTATCAGGCCGAGCAGCAGTACAATGCACTGGTGAATCGCTACGAAGATGTGGAGCGAGAGATATACCGGGTAGAAGGGGCTCTGGAAGAAGCGGAGACGAAAGAGGAGGCTCGCGCCTTGCGCAGCCAGCGCCGCAGCCTGAGGCGGGAGATGCGGCACCTGGAAGGTGAGATGATGCTCTTTGGCGGCTTTGGTGCTTTTAATCCACTGCTGTTTTACTGATATTTCTCACGGTAATTGAAGAAATATCGAGAGGTGATGATATGGCGATCTGGCACGGCGACATTGATCTGGATGCTGCGAACCAATCCATGGAAAACAGCATGCCGACCTACCTGGGAATGAAGCTTACTGAACTCGGTGATGACTTTATCGTGGGTACCATGCCGGTGGATGAGCGCACCCGCCAGCCGTTCGGTATTCTGCACGGCGGCGCCAGCGTCGCCCTGGCGGAGACCCTGGGTTCCATGGCCGCAAATATGGTGGTGGATACCACAAAGTTTTACTGCGTTGGCCAGGAGATCAATGCCAATCACCTGCGCCCAGTGGTCGACGGTGAGGTAACCGGCAAGGCGACAGCGGTGCATATTGGCCGCACCAGTCAGGTGTGGGAAATCCGCATTCACGATGCGCGCGGCAAGCTCAATTGTATTTCTCGGATCACCATGGCGGTGGTGCCGGTTCCAGCGCGCTAGTTTTTTCTTATCCAAGCATTTCAATTTTAAGTAATTCCTGTGACCGGAGATCAGTTTACCTTTGAGGAAATTTCCTACCGCCTTTCGCGCTCGCCGCGACGCAAGCGTTTGGGGTTGGTGGTAACGGAAAAAGGCCCGGAGGTACGGATTCCACAGCGCTGTGCCGAGCGCCATGGTCACCAGTTCCTGCGTGACAATATCGCCTGGGTGCGCGAGCAGTTGCGTGGCCTTGAGCATCGCCAGGCGCAGGTGCCGGAACATCATTTCGCGTTTGGTGCGCAGTTTCCCTGGCTGGGTAAAACCCTGGAACTGGACCGTGCGGCCTGCACAGCGGATGCCGGTATTCGCGATGGCTATATCCAGCTGTATTGCCGCATAAAAGATCCCGATGAAGGGCAGGTTCAAGCCGCGCTGCAGAAGTTATATCAGCGCGAGGCGCTGGCGGTACTTACGCAAAAATCTCAGCAGTTTGCCGGCCAACTCGGGCTGCAATTTGCTTCGGTAAAGGTGCGACGTACGCGCAGCAAATGGGGGCACTGCACCATTCGTGGCGAACTCCAGTACAACTGGCTGGTATGTCTGGCACCGGAGCCGGTGGTGGATTACCTGGTGATCCACGAAGTTTGTCATTTGCGGCACCACAATCATGGGCGCGAATTCTGGGCTTTGGTGGCGAGCTTGTGCCCTGACTACAAACAGTTGCGACGTTGGCTGAAGGAAAATGGGCATCGCTTGCAGTTGTAATCGTGTTCAGTAAGTGTGCTATCGCACAAGAATCGTATCCCAGCGTAAGTTTCTACTTATCCCCCCCATTCTGGCGTAAACTGCCAGCATCATTTTTAAGGCTAGCCGGTATGGAATTGGAACCTCTCGGAGACGACTTTGGGGAAAACTGCGCCCGCTTTCTGCCAGAAGCGGTAGAGCAGGGCTGTGTGTGGGCGCTGGAAGGGGAAGAGGGCTTTGCCCTGTGCGAATCGGAGCGTCGCGCCGATACCGATGTAATGCCGTTCTGGTCCCAGCGGGAATATGCCGAAGCGCATATCGCCGATGACTGGTCCAACTACAAGGTCGTGCCCATTGATCTCGAAGAGTTTATGGACGACTGGCTGGAAGGTATGCACCAGGACGTACTGTTGGTGGGTATCAACTGGAACGACGATATGGAGGGGGAAGAAATCGAACCCCTCGACCTGCTCGAACAGCTGGAGCAGGAGCTGCACTAGCATTTTTGGCCAAAAAACAAACAAGAATAAGCCGGCGACAACTGTCATTTGAGACGCCAGAGCGCTGGAAACAAATCGCCCGAGGGAGGTCTTAGGTGAGTCAGTTTTCTGGGGTACAGAGTGTTATTTACGGCGTTACCGATCTGCAGGAAGCCAAGGCCTGGTATACCACCCTGCTTGAGACCGAGCCGTATTTTGATGCGGAATGCTATGTAGGTTTCAATGTCGGCGGCTTTGAGCTGGGGCTCGACCCCAGCGCGCGCAACGTGATCAGCCGCGCGGACGGTGTGGTGGCTTACTGGGGAGTAACGGACATCGCCGCACAGGTTGAGCGCATGAACGAACTCGGGGCCCGCCTGCATGGGGAAATTGTCGATGTCGGGGAGGGTATCTTGATGGCCAGTTTCCTCGATCCGTTCGGTAACGTATTTGGCCTGATCCAAAACCCCTACTTTAAGCCGTCCCAAGAATCGTCCAACTGAGACCAGCAGCCAACTGAGATAGAGCGCACTATTGGAGCAGTACACGTGAGCAAGCTACCCGCCAACCGCTTCCGCCCTTCCGATCAAGGGTTCGCCGCCGAGAGCCTGGCGCAGATCGGTCGCGGTTACGTGGTGCCTGATCGGGTGGCACTGATTACCGGTTGCTCCAGTGGTATCGGCCGCGAGCTGGCGCTAGCCCTGCACGCCCGTGGCACCATTGTGATTGCCACTGCGCGGCGCGCCGAAAGCCTGCTGGAATTGGCGGACCTTGGAATCGCCACGGAATCCCTCGACGTAAACAGCCAGGCGGATATCAACCGTGTAGTGCACGCCATCAAGACCGCCTACGGTCGCCTGGATATCCTGGTCAACAATGCCGGTTACGGCCAGATGGGCCCGCTGATGGAGCTGGATACCCGCACGCTGGAAGCGCAGTTCCACACCAATGTGTTTGCGCCCATGGCGCTGGCGCGGGCCTGTGCGCCGCTACTCAAGTCGCAACGCAGCGGGGTGATTTGCAATATTGGCTCTGTCTCTGGCGTGTTGGCCACGCCATTCTCCGGCGCTTATTGTGCGTCCAAGTCTGCTCTGCACACGCTGTCCGATGTACTGCGCCTGGAATTGAAGCCGTTTGGTATCCGCGTGGTGACGGTGCAGCCCGGCGCTATCGCCTCTGAATTTGGCCGTCACGCAGAGACCTCCCTGCGCGGATTGCTGGCGCCGGACTCCTGGTACAAGCGCAGCGAAGACCATGTGCGCGCCCGCGCCGTTGAATCCCAGCAAAATGCCACCCTGGCGCGCGATCTGGCCAAGCGCCTGGCCGCAGAGCTGTTGCGCAAACGCCCGGCCTCCGTATTGCGCATCGGCAACAAGAGCCGTCTGTTGCCGTGGATGGCCCGCTGGCTGCCTCGCTGGTTGCGCGACCGTATTCTCTCCAAGCGCTTTGGTTTGAAGCGACTGCAGCTTTCTAATCAGTAGCTCTCTGGGCGTCTGCTTCAGGCGCGCTATTTAGACGCTTTATTCAGACACCTACGTCAGACGCGTTTGCCGTCGGTTTTTCCTACGTTTTAGCTGGTTTCTCTATAGACGTTGCGCTTTTCCACTATGTTTGTGGATAGCCCAATGATTTTCCTCGGGCCGAATCAGAAGCGGAATCTTCTTCCTGTATGGCCCTCGACCAGATCACCATTCTTGGCATCATTGTCGTTACCATCGGCCTGTTTATCTGGGGCCGGTGGCGTCACGATATGGTGGCGTTGGCATCGCTACTGGCCTGTGTGTTCACTGGGCTGATCGAGCCCGAAGATGCCTTTGCCGGGTTTGGTCATCCGGCGGTGGTCACCGTGGCCTGTGTGTTGATTCTGAGTCGCGGCCTGCAGAGTACCGGGGCGATGGATGCTCTGGCGCAAAAGGTGGTACCCAAACGCGGGGGCATCACCATGGCCATCGCTGCGCTTACAGCACTGGGCGCAGCGATGTCCGGCTTTATGAACAATGTCGGTGCCATGGCGCTGCTGATGCCGGTCGCCACGGATCTCGCTGTTCGCCATCAGTTGCCGCCGGGCAAGGTGCTGATGCCGCTTTCCTTTGGCACCATTCTCGGTGGCATGACCACCCTTATTGGCACCCCTCCGAATCTGATTGTTTCCGGCTTTCGCGCCAATACCGGTGCCGGTGGCTATGGCATGTTCGACTTCACCCCGGTGGGGGTGGTGGTGGCGCTGGTGGGTATTGTGTTCGTTGCGCTGATCGGTTGGCGGCTGGTACCGGCGCGTACCCAGGCGGGCGCAAGTACCTTCGATACCGGCACCTACCTCACCGAAGCGCTGGTAGGGGACAAGAGTGCTGCCATCGGTAAGTCCCTCGCCGAGCTGGTAAAAATGATTGGCGATGACGATGCCCAGGTGATTGGCCTGGTGCACAACAATGCGCGGGTATCCACTGCCATGCCCGGCCTCAGGGTGCGTGCGGGCGACCTGCTATTGATCGAAGCGGAGCCGGGGTCGCTGTCTTCCGTGCTTTCCAGTCTGGGCCTCAGTTTGAGTGCAGACCCGCAATCGGATGTGGCCGCCAAGGCCACGGTTTCCACTGCACCAGAATTGTCTAATGGTGCTGGTACGCACACCCATACTGGTGAAATCAGTGACACACCGGAAGGCGAGCAGGAGACTGAGCACGGCAAGGAAGGCAAGAAGGAAACCAAGAAAGACAGCGACGATAAGCGCGCTAAAGAGCAGGATGACCTGGTAATGCGCGAGCTGGTGGTGCTGCCGGATTCCTATTTGATCGGTCGCAGTGCTGAACATTTACGCCTCGCCGGTCGCTATGAAACCAACCTGCTGGCCCTGTCTCGTCAGGGGCGCCGCTCGGTAAAACGCCTACGCTCCACACCACTGATGAGCGGCGACACACTGCTGATGATGGGCAGTGAAGAAAACCTGGCGCGCTTCGCCAACGAGCAGCGCTGTGTACCGCTCGCACAACGCGACATCAGTATGCCTAACAAAGAAAAAGCCTATGTGGCGCTGGTGGCGATGGCGCTGGCGGTGGCGGGCGCTGCCTTTGGCTTGATGCCCGCAGCCATTTCTTTTGCCACCTGTGTGCTGGCATTTATGGCGTTGAAAGTGGTGCCATTGCGCAATGCCTACGAGGCGGTGGATGGATCGGTGGTGGTGTTGCTTGGCGCGTTAATTGCTGTGGCGCAGGTCATGGATACCACCGGCGCTGCGGATGTGGTGGCGAAAACCATGCTGGAAAATCTGGCGCAGGAGAATCCGCTGTATGCGCTGGTGCTGATTCTGGTGGTCACCATGACCTTGTCGGACTTTATGAACAATGCCGCTACCGCAGCGGTGATGTGCGCCATCGCACTCAGTGTGGCGGAGCAGCTGCACGTAAACCCAGACAGTTTCTTGATGGCCGTGGCGATAGGCGCATCGTGTGCGTTCCTGACCCCGGTGGGGCATCAGAACAATACGCTGATTCTGAGTCCAGGTGGTTTTAAGTTTGGCGATTATTGGCCAATGGGTTTGCCGCTGGAAATTCTGGTGCTGTTAGTGGCGGTGCCCACTCTGTTGTGGGTGTGGCCGCTGTAGGCAGCCACATAAAAAATGACTCAGGCGATGTCGTCACCGGGCTTTTGTGTCAGGTCCGCCAGGTATTCACTGCAGAAACGCAGGGCATCGGTCACCGTTACAATGCCCGCCAGTTCCCCTTCTTTCATCACCAGTACCGAGCCGATACCGGTATCCGCCATGGCCAGTAGAATTTTGTCGAGCGGGTCGTGGATGTCGGCGATATACGGGCGGCGGGCGCACAGGTCGCGCACATAGAGTTGCTGTTCTTCCAGTCGGTGACCGGGCGACTGGACTCGGTCAATATCGCCCCGGGAGATAATCGTTTCCAGGTCGCCATCGCGGGTTACCGGCAGGTGATGTACCTGGTGTTCCTCCATCAGCGACTCGGCTGCCTCGATGGGGGAGTCGATATCGATGTGATAGGGGAAGGGCGTCATCAGTGCCGCAAGTGTTGGCATATGGTGGATATCCCGTATTTTTCGCATGTGTTCGATCCCCTGGTGACGATAGTCCTCATCCTCAGCAAAAGAATAGAACAGTGGTTTGGCAGTCTGGAGACAATTGCGGGGGCGAAGTGTTTAGCGACTTCTGGCTAATATTCCAATAATCATATCGACGAATATAAAAAGGATTTCGAAATAAGCGGGCGATGGTTGGCTATTGAATATCAAAGCAGTATTATGCGCAGCCCTCGCTGAGGTGCCGTCGGTTGTTTACGGTGCCATTAACGAAGAGTCAGCGGGGGAATAATTTCCTAAGCACGCTTGAAATATCAGAAAACGGTATTACTTTTGTGTTGTTCGGGTTTGCGATTTAGTAATGCTATTTACCTGATTAGTTATTTTAATCCGGCAAAGTAAATAATTGGACACAAGTCGGTTATTCTTTTCGGGTGCTAATTCGTTTGGGTTAATCGCCGCTATTTCGAGAGGGTCTGGCTGTCAGTATTTGCTGGACCAAACCGCCGAAACTCCGTGACACCTGTGACACACCAACTGCAATTTGGTGAGCCTTGCGTATATGCAAAGATTGGATATTTGCACATGCAGGGTATGTCGCCGCGTTAATGGGAAATATACAACCGAAGGATATGGGGATCATCCCGTTATTTCGTACTCTTTGTTATTTGATGTTTCAAATCGAAGCGGCTTGCCGCACACCAGTACAAAATAAAACACGCTATTTAGGCGTTTACGCGCAATATATATCGAGGCTCTATATATATGTTTCAAGATTACGATCAGATCGAACAACAAATCGCTGCACACCAGGCCAAAATTGAGGAACTGCAAGAGCAGATGGCTCAGGCCGAACGCAAAAAACAGGGCGTCATCGCCTTTGATAAGGCGCTGGTAAACCTGGCTGCCGAATACAATATGGAAGAAGAAGACTTCTTCCCGGCGCGCGGCGAAATGATCGTGGATTGGCTGGTCGCCCAACTCAACAATGAAGACGCTCCGGACTACGTGCGCTCCCTGAAAGCACGCGTTGCCCGCTCCCTCAAGCGCGATGGTGACGCGCCGCGCCGCGCGGGTCGCAAACCTGCGACGAACAAGCCGGCAGAACCGAAGCTGGAAACCGGTCACTATCGCAACCCCTACACCAACGCCACCATTGAGAAGAAAAAACGCAACCCGAAACAGTTGAACCAGTGGGTTGCCGAGCATGGACTGGAAAAGGTGCAGTCCTGGAAGATCTAACTTTCCATTACACGCCCTAATAAAAAAAGCCCCCGCCAGCTGCCGCTGCCGGGGGCTTTTTTTATCGCTGGTCTGACGTAAATTCGTTTCAAGCGGCGGCGCGCTCATCGTGAGCTCAAAGGATATCGGCCATTTTGCGTCAATAGGTGTCTTACTGCGTAGCGCGAGCGGCCGCGACAGGGGATATCGGCAATACTTTTTCAGGTGCGAACGGAGTTTTTAAGTTGTAGTTCGACAAGGAGTGCCCAGTGCCATTCAGGCTCGCTTTACCGGGTGTCGATTTTCGCCGCTGGTTTTTACTCGCGGGAATCCCCTTAGTTCTTTGCATTTGTGTTGCCGGGTGTCGTTCCGACAACGACAACAACAATGCCCCTCGTCCCGGTGAAGCACCGCGCGCCACCACGACCGGCGCCACCAATACGCCCACTACGACCAACGCAAATGCCTCGAATACTGGTGAGGAAAAAACCGGAACCTTTGTCGGTGATATCAAAGGCCTGTTTTATGAAACACCGAGCTTCTCCGGCCTGACCGACGATAAGGGTCGATTCCGCTATCGGCAGGGAGAGCGCATTCGCTTTTCCCTCGGTGATGTCGATCTCGGTTCGGCGCTTGCCCGCCCCAGAATGAGCCCGTTTAATCTCGCTGGTACGAAACCGTTTACTGAGGAGTGGGAATTCCGGGCGGCACTGGAGGATCACCAGCGTGTGGATGCGCTGGACCTGGCCTCCAATATGATGCTGTTCTTTTTGATCCTCGATCGGGATCGGGACCCGAGTAATGGTATTGACCTGACCGATTGGAATACGGATCTGCGCGGCTACAGCGTCAATTTCGATTTCGACCTCTACGCCTTCCCATTCCGCCGCGGTCTCGATTCATTGCCGGCGATCAAAAGCCAGTTCGAGATTCGCTACCAGCTGCCGCTGGATGCGCCGCTGTTATATCTCTATGACGCCCTGGGTATCTTGATCCCGACGCTGGTGCCGTTCGATGAAACCCGCGACTTCAATGATGACGATATCATCGAACAGCGCATCCTGTGGCGGTATAACGACTTGGGGCTGCCGCGGGATATCCGCTATTCGCTGTTCCCGGATGAACTGGATCGCTGGCGCGAACGCCTGGAATACGCCTACGACGACCTGGGGCGCGCGATATTTGTGTTACGCGAAACCGATCTCGAAGAGAACGGTATTGTGAATTTCTTTTATACCTCCGAGCGCTTCTACAACGACGAAGGTTTTTTGATTGAAATCCTCGAGCAGGATGGACGTGTGCTGCCGGAGGAACAGCGCCGCTTTGTGTTTGCCTACGACGAGGGCAGTAATCTCGACCTGTATGTGTTTGAGCAGGACTTCACGGTCAGTGGCGTAGTCGACGCAATTTTCGCGATAGAGAGTCTCTACAACGATGACGGCTTACTGCGCTTGCGGCTCGAGGAATCGGACCGGAATGCCGACGGCCTGGTGCAGCGCCGTGTGCGCTACGAATATTTTTATAACGATCTCGGACAGCCCTTCGAGGTGTTAGAGACCGAAGACGACGGTGTGGAATTCCGCGCGGACGGCGTTATCGACCGGCGCCGGCAGGTGCTCTATGTGTACGGTGTGGGCGCCCGCTTGCTGCGCGAGACGGTGCGTTTCGACGATAACGACGACGGCCAGGTGGACCGCATCAACACCTATGAATTTCTGTATGAAACCAGCGGGCGGTTGCGCGAGGAAAGCTGGGCCTTCGATCTGGATGCCGACGGTGTGGTGGAATCCCGTCGTACCTTCACCTATCGCTATTCCATCGATGACCTGTTGCTGCGCGTGGAAATGAATCTGGACAACGATGACAACGGATTCCCTGAGGCGACCACGGTCACTAATTATCGGTACAACACCCGTGGCCAGCTGCGTGAAACCGAAATTGCGACCTTCAATGGCAATGATGAACAGCAGAGCCTGCTGACCACCACCCGTATCTACGGCGCCCGCGGGCAGCTGGTGGACTGGTATCGCGAGGGCGAGGGCTTTACTGGCGTGACCAACACGCCCACACGGCTGCGTTTCCGTTATCGGGAAATCGACGACGGCCTGCGCTATTTAATCGACCACTATCGCTACCGGCAGCCGCAATTTACCGAGGTGGGCAACCCGGCAATCAACGTGCCGTGTATCGATTATCGCTTTGCCGAGGGTGAGGTGCGCTGCGGGCTCAGTTGGCCGATGCAGTGGAAACTGTTCTGGGAAGAAACCTGGAAGGCGCCGGGTATTAACCGCGGCGGGCCTGTGGTGATCAGGCCCTGAAGCTCACCGCGATTATTGATCCAGTTAGAAGCGGAATTTTACGTCGGCGTAAACACTGCGTGGCTCGCCGATAAAGTAGCGGTCACCACCGCCCAGGCTGGAGTAGTCGGCGCGCGCCGCATAATCCACATCCGCCAGGTTTTCGATGCGCAAGCCAATCGATGTAATGTCACTCAGCGCCTGCCGCGCGCGCAGGTGCAATAGCTGGTGACCACCGTAGCGATGGGCGTTTCCAATATCGGTAAAGTAGCCGCCGGTGTATTGCCACTGCAGCGCGACCTGTGTGGCGTCGGCCGGCTGCCATGCCAGGTTGAGACTGTGCATGGCGCGCGGTGCGGTATCGATGTCGTTGCCGTCGCTGGCGATGGGGCCCGACCCCGGCGCGCTCAGGTCACTGGTGTACTGGTGGCGGGCCAAGGTGCCGCTGGCCGCCAGCTGCCAGGTTTCACTGAAGCGCCAATCCAGTTCGTATTCCAGCCCATAGTGGCGGCTCTCGCCATCGCTCAGGTTGAGCCGGTCAGATGACTGGAACACCACGTCCGACTTTTCCATGTAAAACCCGGTAAGGCTGTAGCGCAGCGTCTCTCCGGCGTGGCGGATGCCGGCTTCCAGGCTGTCGATGGATTCGGAATCCAGGTCGGCGCGGGTCTGGCCGTTCTGCAGACGGTATAACTCTGTCGCCTGTGGCGCGCGGAAGCCGCTTGCCAGGCGCAATATACCGCTGAACTGATCGCTCAGCTGCCGGGTCAGGCTGGCGTTTAGTGACAGATTGGCAAAGTCATCTTCGCGATCGTCAGGACGGGAATAGCGGCAGCCAATGGCGCCGGTAAATCCACTGATACAGATATCGCCGTTGTCCTGGGTGTCCCCGCCAATCATGTGATTGTCGTAGTCGTAGCGCAGGTATTCGCCGCGCGCGCCGATACTGCCGGTGGTGCGCTCGTCCAGTTGCCAGTCAGCCTGGGAAAAAATTGCCGCGACCGCGGCGGATACCGAATAGTCATAGTGCTTGCCAGCGGGAAATACCGAGAAGCCGCCTTCCTGAGTCTGCTTGAGCCAGCCCGCGGTGTACTCGAGATCCACACCACTGGTCAGTGTCAGCGCCGGATCAATCTGCTGGCGCAGCGAGGTCTGTACTCCGAGCCCTTTCTGGCCATTTTCCTCCAGTGGAGTGCCGGGCAGGAAGTGCATCAGGAATGCCATGTCGGTGTAGCGTGCGTAAGGCGTGATCTGTAGCTCATCGCCATTATTCAGCGTGCGCTGCATTTTTACCTGTGCCCGTGCCGCTTGGCTGTCGCGAAAGGCTTCCGGGTTGGGGTTCTCCCGTTTGCGCGCGTCGTCTTTGTAGGCATCTTTACCCACCACGTAGCCGGCGGTTTCCTGATTGAGGTTACTCAGATTGAGCAGTGCAGAGATAGACCAGTCCTGCCACTCTCGGTCATTGCGCAGTTGCAGTTTTTGCTGGTCAAAGCCGGAGTCGTCCTTGTAGCCGCCGTCGCGGGCACCGGTAAAGTCGATACGCGTACCACCCTGCTCATCGCCCTGGCTGTGTGTCAGCTTCAGGCGCTGATAGTCGTTGGCGCCGCCTTCGATACCAATTGAGGACTCGCTACCCTGCGCCGGGGCCGCGCTCAGCACGTTGATCACCCCGTGTTGCGCGTCGGAGCCATACAGTACCGTGCCCGGGCCGCGCAATACCTCGATACGGCCGGCCTGTTCGAAGTGGGTATCAAACAGCTGGTTGACGTTGCAAAAGCCGGTGCCGCGCACCGGAATACCGTCCTGGGTTATGGCAAAAGCACCGCAGCTACCGGCGCCGGTGAGTACCGGGGAGCGCAGGCCGATCAGGCTTTCCTGGCCGTTGCCGCGATTGATATTCACTCCCGGTACCGAGGACAGGGCCTGGCTGGGGTGTACCGCGCTGATTGCGGCGAGTGATTCTCCGTTCACGATACTGACGGAAGCCGGCTGTGAAAGCAGTGGCTGTGGAGTCCGCGCAGCGGTCACGGAAACCTGCTCGAGCCCCGTGGTTTGCTCTTCGGCAGTGGAATGGGCGGAGCCCGTTACTACTGCGAGGGACAGGGCAATCAGTGTTGAGCTGGTGAAGGTTGATGCAGTCGGTGGGGAAGTGGTCATTGCTGCGCGTGCCGCCGGTACCTGATGAGATTTCTGCCATGGTACCGGCAGCGACGAGATCAGCAAAGAGGCGGACTAGTGCATCTTGAGTCGCGGGCTTACGAATCGGTTAGCTTGGCCGATAATGTACAAAAGCATGGCTTTGGGCCAGCCGTGTATTGCCGCTAGATGCATGCGATACAGGGAGCGGTAGGCAACACCCGCCAGACGGCCTTCAATGGTGAGGCTGCCCTTCACCAGCCCTCCCATCAGGTTGCCGACGGCATCGAACTTTGAGAGGGAAACCAGTGACCCGCGATCTTTGTAAACAAACGGTTGCAGGGCTACTTCTTCGCTGTCGGTATCGCCAGTGGTATCGGCTTCCACCAACCGGATCAGGTTATCACTGAGGGTCTTTGACATCTGTTGTGCGGACTGGGCCCGCGGTGGCACCTTTACACCGTGGCCGTCTATACAGCCGGCGCAGTCACCCAGTGCAAAGATCGCCGGGTCGGTGACACTGCGCAGGGTGGCTTCAACCTCGATCTGGTTTTGTCGGTTTAGCTTTAGCTCGTCCAGTTGCTGCAGGAAGTCCGGCGCTTTTACGCCGGCAGCCCATACGCGCATGGCAGCGGGAATTTCCTCACCGTCTTTTGTCACAAAACCAGAGCTCGTCGCTTCCGCAACCTGGGTACCGGTGAGCACCCGCACCCCAATTTTGGTGAGTTCCTTTTCCGAACTGTTACCCAGGCGCGGTGGTAGCGCCGGCAACAGGTGCGGGCCGGCCTCAATCAGGGTTACCTTGAGGTCGCCATTCTTGATGCGGCTGTAGTGACCCATTTCCTGTACCGAATCCACCAGTTCCGCCGCCAGCTCCACACCGGTGGCGCCGCCGCCGACGATGGCGATATGCACGGACTTCTCCACCTGACTGTCGAGTAGCAGGAATTGATCGAGCAGGCGGCTGTGAAATTTCTGTGCCTGCTCGGCACTGTCGAGAAACTGGCAGTGTTTGCGCACACCGGGGGTATGGAAATCATTACTCTGGCTACCGAGGGCGATCACCAGATAGTCGTAGTCGAGTTTGCGGGCTGGCACCAGTGGCGCGCCATCGGCGTTGTGTACTTCCGCCAGCTCCACTGTTTTGTTTTTGCGATCGAGTGCTTTCAGGCTGCCCAGTTCAAACTGGTAGCCATGGGCGCGACCGTGAACCTGATAATTGAGAGCGTCGAGGCTTGAATCCAGTGCACCAGTGGCGACCTGGTGTAGCAGTGGCTTCCAGATATGGGTGCGGTTTTTATCGACCAGCGTTATTTGTGCCGCAGGCGATTTGTTGCGGCGACCAAAACGACGTGAAGAGAAGTGGCGTCCAAGACTGGTGGCTAGCTGTAGTCCCCCGGCGCCGCCGCCAATAATGACGATTTTTTTCATAACAGAGTTTCCTGTAGAGCTTATTAATTCTGGCTCTTCGAAGCGCTCTGTGTGACCCGTTTTATAATATTTTTAATGCACCGGGGGCGCCCCGGTAAAAGGGCAGATAGGGAAGATGCGTAATAACTATCTGACCTGAGAGGAAGCCAGTATCCCCGCACGGTATGCGTTTGGCAATCAATTTATGGTTACAGGCGAAATGGTCTCGAGTGAAAGGAAATAACTGGTCTAGTGCCCATGTGTGTGAGTGTGCGCACGCGCTTTCTTAGCTGATAATTTACAGCGCTACCGTCGCACGGTGCGCCGCAAGCTTCTTCCAGTCATCGCCACTTGCCAGGTAAATGGGTTGTGAGATTGTTTGCGCATATGCATCCGTTTTCTCGGTCAATGTGTCGGCAAAGCCGATCACCGCCGCGTGTCGCCAACCCGCTGCATGCAGCGCAGAAATACATTGCTCCGCATGTTCGGCTGGTACCGCTCCCAGTAGGCCACCACAGATTTGCGGATCCACCAGCATGGGTAGATGGGGTTTTTCTTGCCAGAACCCCGGATTTTGCACGGCTTTGTAACTGCGCGCGTTGTGTTGATGCAGATAGGACAGCACTGCGTGCTCGGCGCAGTATGTGGCGCCGGTCAAGAATGGCAGCGCATCGGTAAGCACGCTGATGCCGAGAGTGGAGACCTCTGCAGGTTTTACAACCCCATCCAGAGGTTGGGGGTGCCAGTGCAGCATCTCCAGTATTTGTCCGAGCAGACCGGCGCGATGGACGCTTGTCATGGAACGCACGCCGTTGCGCACAAAAATATTGGCTGCGGTCAGGTTGCTTTGCAGCATGGTATCCAGTGCCTGCTGTAACCAGCGCGCATGCGCCTTGCCCTGTGCCTGCGCCGCAAATAGCGCACCGTTACCTAGCGGTTTGGTAAGAATCAGACAGTCACCAGCGCACACACCGTTCTGTGCAGCAACAGAGCCGCGATCGCCACTACCGTTTAGGGTAAGCCCTATTTGCGCCACAGGGCCTTCCAACAGCTGCCCGCCGGTCAGTGCACAGTCATACTGGTTGAGTTCCCGCGCTGCGCCGTCGAGTATCAATTGCAAATCACGACTGGCGAGCGCAGGCGACGCATTGGGTAGTTGGGTCGGGAGTGTGACCAGTGCCTGGGCAGAGAAGGGTTCTGCCTGCGCCGCAAATAGGTGCGAGAGACTGTGCTGTGCTGCCAGGCGGCCGAATAACCACGGGTCTTGCACGGGGGCGGACAGTTGCTCGGCGTGTTGCACCAGCAGTTTGTCATCCGGTAATTCGAGTGCGCTGGTGGCAGTATTCAATGCAATGCTGCGCGCGCTATTAATCGTATTTTCTTCACTTGCCTTTTTTGGTTCGGGTTGCACAAGTTTCGCCAGTGCCTGCTCAAATAAGTCGACACCCAAGGCGCCGTCTCCGAGCGCATTATCTTCCGAGACAATTTGTGCGCAGGCTTGGCTACCGCGCACAAATCGCGATAGCGGCAAGTGATTAACCTGGTCGACGAAGTGGCGATCGGCACGGTCTTTTGCGTGCCAAAATAGCGCGCTCACCGCCGCCAAGCCACGGTATGCAGTGATCGCCTGTTGGCCGCCACAACTCAGGCGTTGCAGCAAGCGGGGTCGCGATCGGTAGGCTTTTAGTGGGGTATCTTGTAGTGCTGCGCGCACATTGTGGAACAGCGTCGGGCCCTGTTGCTGCGCTACCTGCGAGGACTTGGGCTGCGGTGAGCTAATGCCGGCCACATCACCCGCGGCAAAAATATGTGGGTGGCTGATGGAGCGCAGATAATCGTCCACCTGAACAAACCCGCGCTGATCGATGGCCAGGCCAGATTGTGCCAACCATGGTGGCGCAGAAGATTCCGTGCACAACAGGACCTTGTCGAGTGCGATGAAGCGTCCTTCATCGCTATAGATTCCCCGCGAGGTGATTTCGGTAACTCGCCAATTGGTATGCGCTTGAACTTTTAGCCGGGACAGTTCCCGTGCCGCCAGACGCCGCGCCAGCAAAGGAAAGTCGGCGGGAATTTTTTTGCCGGACTGCACCAGGTGCAGCTCTACACGACCGCTATATATCGGCTCTTCCAAGGCGGAGGCGATTGCCATCGCCAGTTCGCTGCCCCCGGCACCACCACCAATGACACCAAGCTTCAGAGGCTGGTGTTTGCGCTGTACTTGTTGCTTGAGCTGCTCCCAGTAGCGATAAAACTGTCCGATCGGCTTTACGGGTACCGCAAGTTCCGAACCGGGGATGTCGTGGCATGGCGATGCACCTACCGCCAGCGATAGAAAATCGAATGCCAGGTCTGGACGGCCCAGCAGCGACACCCGGTTTTCCAGTGGGTCGACATTGTGCGCGCACGCGTGAATAAAACGCGCGCCGGCGGCGCGGCACAAGCGTGGCAGATCAATATGAATATCGCTGTGGCTGTAATGGCCGGCAATCAAACCGGGCACCATGGGGGAATAGGGACTTTGTACTTGTGGTGAGACCAGTGTCAGGCGTACCCCCGGGAGTGGCTGCTTGGCCCATTGTTGCAAAAGCACCAGGTGGCTGTGGCCGCCGCCAATCAATACCAGATCCTGACAGTGAGTTTGCTTTTGCATAGGTCTGACGCGTCCCTGTTGCCGCTTGCGTATTCAATCGCACATCGGTGTATGTGCGCCGCGCTGCAACCATTTGTGCCAATTTGATTGAAATATAAACAGTGTAATGGGCGTGTGTGGAATAGCACGTTTTGTGGACTTTGCCGCGAAGCATTTGCCGCCGGAATTTTTGCGACACCGGTGTTTGGCTTATCGCAGGGAAAATAAAGCGGCAAGAAATGCTTTTTCGGTTGCCTGATGCGACATCCACAGGTGCCTCTCTGGTCTTTAATGTATAGAGCCCGCAACGCTTCACCAGAACTCCCCAATAAATGGTGGGCAGTGCGCTGAATCCTTTCTTGCGCTGAGATTTGATGGCCAAACCAACGTCCAATTCACCGCCCGTATCACCGGCTCGGCAGCCTGCTGGCAGCGGTATACCCCGACTGCTGTGGACGCTGGTGATTCTGCTCGTGGTTGTGGCGGTATTGAATCTTTTTGTCTCGATTTTTGTGCCCGGTATGGTGCAGCGCTGGCTACAGGCGAGAGGACTCGAAGCGCGTATTGAATATGTGAATGTGTCGCTGCCACGGCTCCACGCGCATCTGCGCAATGTAGAAATGCGCAATGAATTTGAGCGCGGCTTTCGTGTTCGTGAAATGTCCCTCGGGCTCAGTTGGTGGGCTCTGTTACGCGGCAAAATTCGCGTGCGGCAGATGGACCTGCACGGCGCCTATATGGATCTGGAGTCCCACCCCGGGAAAATACATGGGCGCGTGTGGGAGATTGGTGGCTGGTGGCTCGATGAAGGGCCCAAGCGACCGAAAAACTGGCGCCTGGAGTGGGCCAATGCCACGGTACACGACAGCGTGGTCTGCTATCTCCATCGGCCTGAATGGACCAGCCCGACCTGCTTCCGCATCGGAAAAATGCAGGTCAAGGAATTCTTTGTCAGCGCATTTCGCGAAGCGCAGGAGCCGCTGAATTTCGATATTGGCTCTGAGCAAATGATAGTGGACAACCTGCTTGCGTGGGATGAACTGCCAGGCAATGTTTCCCAATACAGTCTCGGTTACCAGCCTCCCGCGCAGGACTCTGCGCGCCTACCGTCTGCAGAAGAAAATCCGACGGTTGCCCTGGTGCACTTGCACACCAATGACGTGCATTTTGACCGGCCAGGGAATCACTTCACGATGGCCGATACTCACGCGCGCAAGTTTGCAGGCTGTTCACCGGCACGCTGGGCGGAAGCGATCCCCGCGCTTGACCGGATCAGTGGGCATTGCGGCAGTGCACGTCGACTGGACCTTGAGGAAAGCGGGCAGTTTTCTTTCGGCAAAGAGGGTGAAATATCCTGGCATCGTCTGAGCGGGGAAGAGGTTCGCCTGCGCTATCAAAATCGACAGCTGCCGAACTGGCGCGCCGAAACCATCGCCATCAGCAATTTTGACTTT
This sequence comes from Microbulbifer agarilyticus, assembly GCF_001999945.1. Taxonomy (NCBI): domain Bacteria; kingdom Pseudomonadati; phylum Pseudomonadota; class Gammaproteobacteria; order Cellvibrionales; family Microbulbiferaceae; genus Microbulbifer; species Microbulbifer agarilyticus. The sequence goes on along the minus strand of NZ_CP019650.1, from coordinate 3,609,830 downwards.
GTGCGACCAGACAAAACGCTGGCATGGCAGAGTGGTACCGCGCAACGCTTCTCATGGTGCCCCAATGCCTGGCGCAACGACCAACAACACTATTGTGTCACCGCGGGTACGCTGAACCTGCCGGAAGCTACGCGTTTTGCCTGGAGCGATGGCTTGGGCATGGAGATCAATAACGGGGTGCTGTCGGAAGGTGAGATCGAAGATCTGGTCGGCACAGCACCCCACCCAGAGCCACTAAAAATCAATGAGCTGCACATTGGCGCATTGCAGTATCGCAACAAAAGCCGTCGCCTTGGCCTGAGTGATGCGTCATTGGATGTGGCCAGAGGATGTTTGCCGGGGCTGCTGTGGGATACCCCCGATCAGTGCGTGAATCTATCCCAGCTCAGTATTGGTGAAGCCTTCTCCATGCAGTTTCCGCGCAAGGTGGCGCACAACGGTTGGCCAGCGCAAGCCTGGGCGCTAGAGAGCGGTCCGCTGTCTCTTGCGCATGTTCAGTTTGAACAAAGGCCACAGGCCGCCGCCATGGGAAGTGCGGGCCCTCGGCTGGGAGACGGTGCCGAGTTAACCCAGTTGGACTGGGCGCGCCTACAGATTACCCCTGACAAAAAAGAAGTGCTTGCAGACGACTTTTCGTTGCAGTCTTTGTCGGGTTGCGCACCCAATGGCTTGTTGCCCGATCGCTTTTCGCCGCTGTGCGCGCGCTTGGTGGCGCTGAACGGGGCGGGTAATTTTATTTTTCGGGCGGACTCCGCTGTCGATGATGCCGATACCCAGAACGAAGGCGGGCTGCGTCAGGATGGCGGAAATGCGCTACCCGCGTCCCCGTATGTCATCCTCGGCGAGTTCTCCCTGGAAGAGTTGGTATTCGACGATCATCTTGCTGCAACGAGTGAGCAGCAAACCGGTGTGGTTCTCACACACTTGCGTGCCGGGCCGGGCTTGTTCAAGCGCGGTAACAACCTGCTTGAGCCGGGCGAGTACTTCGCCGCCGGTGAGGAATACTGGTGGGGCAGTGAAGACAGCACCTTTGCCGCGACGGAAGTGATTGCCGGAGACGAAGGTCGCGAAAAAGGCGCACTGCAGAATGACGCGGGGCAAAGTACGGATTCGTCCACGGCAACACGCGGGGAAGCCGCCGCTATCGGCAAGTACCTGCGCACCAGTAGTACTCAGGTGGAGCTGGAGGCGATCGCCCTGGAGAGCTTGCAGGGCTGCCTACCTGGGTCCTGGCAGCGACTGGTGGCTGCGGAAAATGCCAGGGGCGATGCAGAGGCAGATGCAAGGAACGATGCTAGGCATGATGTGAAAGGGGGAGTGCCAGGCGGGCAGCTTACCCCAAGTTGTTTTGACATTCGCAATCTGCAACAGCAGCAGCCGTTGCAGATTGCATATGAACGCCGTTCGCGCATGCCACAGGGTGATCAAGAGGGCAGTGCCTTTCGCTTCAAGCTGGATGCGGCAGCGCTGAATCTGGATCACGCGATCGTCCGCAGTGCCAGTGGCAAGTCACTTTTGTCATTGGCCAGCCTTGCGTTGCCGGAAGCGGAAATTCGGCTTCAGTCGCAGCCTGCGATGGCACATTTCAATTTGCCCGGGGCATCTCTCGCCGGTGCGGCCTTTTGTCTTTCGCCAGAGCGTTGTGTGGAATTGCAGGCGCTGGGTACCGGTGACATCTTCACATTGAAGTATTGGGGCGATCGCTTTTTTGCCGACTTGAACCAGCTCGCGCTGGAGCGCTTTTCTCTCACGGGCCAAAGCAGCGATTTCACTGCGGATATTCGCGAGTTGTCCAGTCTCTCCATGCGTGTGGACTTGCCCCCTGTCGCTTTTGCTCAGGCGGACTGGAACTTCGATGCATTGCAGGCATCGAGCATCAACATTTGCTGGCCCCACAATGCCGATCCCGAGCGGGGGTTACCCCAGTGTGTGCGCAGCCGCGATCTTTCGTCCCGTGGCGACGGCATCACCGTTGGGCAGGTAGCGTTGTATGGCGACCAGTCAGGGCCACCGCAGCTGGACCTGGCGCAGCTATCAATAGCCAATGTGGGCTTTGTGCAGATGGGTGGGCGACGCTCGCTGGCGCTTAACCTGACGGATTTACGACTTAACGCGTTGCGCGGTTGCGGGCCGAAAGATTGGTTGGCGGCATCGCAGTTGCGCGGCGACCGCAGCGCTTTCTGGGCGGGCTGTCTCGACTGGGGCGTGATTGCACTGACTGGCGACAACTTGATTTCACTGGCCGGCGGGGCGAACGCAGGCAGCGGACACGAGCGTTTGCGGCTGGGGCCGCTACAGGCGAATGAATTGCGCTTGTTGCCGGCGTTGAATCAAAAGCCGTCGCTGGAACTGGCGTATTTGCAATGGCGTGGCCTGGCCTGGCCCGGTGGCGGACGGTTACGGGTCGCAGATCTTGATGCGCAGGGAGGCGCCGGTTGTCTGCCCTCAGACAGCAGTAAAGGTGGCCGTGCGAAAACCTGCATTCGAGTGGGGCGACTGCAGGTCCCCGGTGAACAAACCCTGGTGGTGGGTGAGGCAAATGTCGCCTTTCGCAGTACTGGCCATATCACCGTCAGTGATTTTTCACTGAATCAGGGGGCGACCCGGCGCGTTGGTTTTGATTATCTGGATGTCGACGAACTGGTAGTGGCTGCGGGTACGCTGTCGGTTGCCGAGGGGGAAATCGCGGGCTTGAGTGGCTGCCTGCCGGAAATGCGCTTTGCCGAAAAATCCCTGGCGCCCTGTTTTGACGTGGGTGCGATAGTGCTGCATAGCGGGCATCGTATGCAGTTGAGTGACCTGCGCAACCCACAGTCCATGCGGAAACTTCGCCATGTATCCGTCGACGGGTTGCGGGTTACGCAGTCGGACTTCCCCGCAGACCTACCGGCGCCGCTGTTGATGGTGGAGACACTGCAGGCAGACCTGATCGGGTTTGGCGATGGGGAATTGGTGAGCGACAACTTACACCTTGGCAATGTGCACGGCTGCCTCCCCAAGGGCTATGTACCCGGTGTGCGCTATTGTCTGGAACTGCAGGACTTCAATGCGTCTGGCCGATTTGATTTTACCCGGCGCGAACTGGTTCTGGATCTGGCGCAGGCGCACCGCCTGGGCATCAATGACATCGGCGGTGACCGACTACTGGAGCTGGAGTTCGCCGAAGCCCGGCAAGTGACCTATGCCAAAGAGCGTACGGCTGTATTGTCCCTCGAAGTCGCCAACAGCAAGTTGTTTCAGCGAAATCCGCGCGCGCCAGAGTTTGTGAATTACCAGTGGAATACACAAATTCAACACTTGAGTCTCGCGCGGTTCGTATATCAGCCCGCAGAAAAACATCTGGCGATTGATAGCATCAATCTACTCAGGCCCCGCAGTATATTGGCGCGCGATATCGAGGGCGACCTCGGTGCCTGGGAGCGCTTTCGCGACCGCACCCCCGAGGCGGATCGTTACCAGTATCGACGCGGTGATATCGCCCGTGAGGCGAACCGTTTTCGCTATCGCATTCGCGAAATCTATGTAGACCAGGGCACCTTTCTGTGGCTCGACGAGAGTGAGCGCTATCACGCGAAATTACCGGTCCGGCACATCAATGTATTGTTGCGTGGCGCGAGCAACTATTACGAAGATGAAGCGGCAACTCTCATCCTGAGGGCCAGCCCCGGCGGCTTTAGTGAAATGCACCTAGCTGGTCATATCAATCTACTTGAGAATAATCACTGGGATGGTGGCTTGTTGGGATATGTCGAGGGGGCGAACCTGATTCCGGCTACACCGTATATCGCACGCCTGCTAGGTTACAAAATTTTGCAGGGTCAGCTGGATGCTGTGCTCACACTATCGGTCGCGGATAACAAACTCGATGCGCTGGCGAAAATGGGTTTGGAAAAAATAAAAATACGCCGGGTAAAAGATACCGATCACCTCGAAATGAAAAGAAGCTTTATTCCTCTCAGCTTTGCCCTCGCTTTGCTGAAAGACGGCAATGGCGATGTGCGTATCAAAATGCCGGTGACCGGTGATCTCTACGATCCGGACTTTAACTTCCAGTTTGTCTTCAGCGAACTGTTACAGCGGGCGATTCTCGAGTCTCTGTTCGCTTACTTTACCCCCATCGGATTCTACAGCCTGGCTAAATTGGCCTGGGACCGTTTCCGCGCCGAACGCTTCGATGACCTGCTGTTTGCCCCCGGGAGTGACCAGCTTAGTAGCGAAGCGATGGCCGAGTTAAACAGTATGGTGGGCACAATGAAAGATAACCCGAAAGCGCGACCGGGCATTTGTGGTGTGGCCACGATGCAGGACTTGCACGCGATGTTCCCCCACGAGACACAGGTGATGGGTGCATCGCGCGAAACCGCTCGCGAATTTTTCCGCGATCCTCCGCGCGGCATGCGCGAAGAGCTATTGGAACTGGCCAATCGTCGCAGTCGCAATGTGCAGCTGTTTTTGATTGAGGCCGGGCTCAGTCAGCAAGACTTTATCCAGTGTGCTCCGGACTATATCGGCACCAACAGCAAAGCCCCGCGTGTAGAGTTCTCGAATTAATGGGCCGATCAAGCACTGGTTGAAAGTGGAACCAATCTTGCGTTTTTGGTCATTCGCCCGTCTAATTGCTACCCCGCAGTTTGCGGGTCTAATAGCAATATAAAACTGTTTTGGGGGAAATATGACCAAATATAAGTGGCATTGGTTAGCTGGCGTGTTGGCCTCGGTAATGGCGGTGAATGCCAGTGCGGAAGAGATGCCGATGGCCGAGGTATCTGAAAACTACTATCAGGGCAGCTGGAGCCTGCATGGCGAAATATTTAACTTCGACGCCGATGTAGCTCGTGTTGACGGCGTAAGCGATTCCGGTTTTGGTCTGGGAGCGGGTTATTCTGGTGAATATGGCCTGTTTAATTTCAATATCGGTGCCGGTGCGATTCTGGTAGACGACAAGGCCGAATTTTCGCAGTACGTAGAGAATGAGTGGAGTGGGGATCGTTCCACAGAAGATTCTTCAATCGTTGCATGGAATCTGAATGTAGATGCCGGCGTGCAATATCCACTGAGCGAGAGCCGCAAATTCTTGGTTGGCCTGAATCTGGGTTATCGTCATCTGGATATGAGCCGGCAGATCGCGGGTTGCAGCAACTGTTACAGCGAAGATATCGCTATTAGTGGCGACACCTACCTCAAGCCGTTTGTAAAACTGGCGTTTACTGACCGCGTTAGCGGCACCCTGTCCATGTATCGCTATGGCGGTGACGAAGGTGTGGATAATTCGGTTCAGTTTCAGGTGAACTGGAATCGATAAAAGGACTCACCTGCCGGGCGGCACGGTCCACGCGCCGCCTAGAACTTATCCGGATTCTGAATGATCTGCCTGGCGCGCGTGCGCAGGGCTTTGCGATCGGCATCTGACATCTTGTCCAGTTGATGCAACATCATCGACATACGCGGGTTGTGGGCCAGTCGTTCGCGCTTCTCTTCGATAAAGTGCCAATACAGACTGTTAAATGGGCAGGCCTCATCGGAGGTGCGTTCTTTTACATTGTACCGGCACGACTCGCAGTAATTACTCATCTTGTGAATATAACTGCCGCTGCTCACATAGGGTTTGGTGGCAACCAAACCGCCATCGGCAAACTGGCTCATACCCCGGGTGTTGGGCATCTCCACCCACTCGATAGCATCGATGTAAATACCCAGGTACCAGGCCTCTACCTGGTCTGGGTGCACCTGTGCCAGCAGCGCGAAGTTGCCGGTAATCATCAATCGCTGAATGTGGTGGGCGTAGGCATTGTCCAGGCTGTTGCGGATGGCGTGGTGCAGGCAGTTCATTTGCGTGTTACCGCTCCAGTAAAACTCGGGTAGCGGCCTGTGGTTGTGCAGGCGATTGCAGCGGCGATAGTCGGGCATCGCTTTCCAGTAGATGCCCCGCATATATTCTCGCCAGCCGAGAATCTGCCGAACGAACCCCTCGATTTGACTGATATCGATTTCAGATTGGTGTGCACGCCAGTGCGCGATGGCTTTATCGATCACTTCCTGTGGGTGCAGCAGCTTACTATTTAGCGCGAAACTGAGGCGGCTGTGGAACAGGTATACCTCGCGATCGTGCATGGCATCCTGATAATCACCAAAGTGGGGTAGTAGCGCGCTACAAAAATGCCGCAGCACCGCCAGTGCATCTTCCCGTGAGGTGGGCCAGCTGAATTGCTGTGGGTCGATAGCGCCGATGGTTTTAACCCCGCAATGTTCCAAGCGCGCGACAGTTGCGGTTACGTTTTTGCGGAAGCCGCGCGCGTGCGGGATTTCCGGTGAGCCGGTCCACTTCTTGCGGTTGCTTTGGTCGAAGTTCCACTGCCCGCCCTCCGGTTCGCCCGCGCTGGTCAGCAAGATGTCATGCTGCTTGCGCATATGGCGATAGAAGCTCTCCATCAGCAGGGTTTTCTTGCCTTCGAAGAATTTGCTAAGTGCATTGCGTTCGGTGAGGAAATGTTCGCTGTCAAACACCTCGGTGGGAATGCTCAGGTCGTCGGCCAGCTGCGCAAGTTGCTGGTCGAGCCGGTATTCGTCGGGCAGCTGGTACTGGAAACAGGCGAATTGATGCTTGGCAACGAGCCCGGCGATATTGGTGCCGAGGTTCTGTGAATTCTCGGGGTGATCCAGGGTGTAGTGGATAACATTTTTACCGCGCACTTTAAGCCATGCGGCAAACTCGGCCATCGCTTCAAAGAACGCCACCACTTTTTGGATATGGTGGCTGGCGTAGTCCGTTTCCTGGCGCATTTCCGCAATGAAGTACCAGGTCTCAGCATCATCATCGCGGTACCAGGAGTGGTTGTGATTGAGCTGGTCACCGAGAACCAGTCGGAGTCTTTTCACCCGTGCACCTGTGAGCAATATCTGAGGTCAGAATAGTTGGTGTTTTGCTCTGGTACGAAAATTGTGGGGTTTGGATGCCTTCTGGGCGGCGTATGGCTCTCAGCGGGCACAGGCGGCCTCAGCCAAAGTAGCCGATACCCTTGGCCATAAGCGCACCGCACAGGGCCATGCCCACCAATGCCGTTAGCTCGGTGTGCACGATAATACGTAGCCAGCGGCGGCGCCGTTCCGGCAGTTGTGGCTGCTGCCCGCGGGCAATTTCCCGGCGCCAGGCGAGAAATTGCAGGGTGGGGACGGCCGACAGCGTGGCGGCGAGGGCGAACAGTGCCAGCTTCGCGTGAAACGCCGCATTGTGGAAATAGTAGTCAGCGCCCTTTTCAAAGTGATACACGCGCAGCAGGCCGACAATCAGCAGGGCCACGGCGGACGCCCCCACGATTCGGTCCACAATCCCTAATTTGCGCGCGCTCTGCACAGTAAGAGGTTGCCCCAGGACCACCAGCTGTACCGTCAGGGTGACAGCGAGGGCCAGGAACGCAAGGTGGTGCAGGAAGGCGAAGAGCGCGGGCATAAGTGGTTTCCATACCGGTGGCGGCGCCAGTGACCGCGGTTGTTTGGGCCTAATCTGAGCCTGATTTGGGTCTAGTTTGGGTCTAGTTTGGGCGTCGCTGCGTATTTAGCCGTATTCCCCTGCGACCTGCAAACTGGTGCAGATGTGGACAGGATCTTTGAACCGCTCGTCTGTGTCGGCCATAATCCCCCTCTTATATTTACCTGTCCCCACAGAATAACGAGACTCTCGCAGTATGACCGAGCCCTCAGTCTACGAAGCTTCCGAGCGCCAACACCTGGCGGACTATACGGAAAAGGCGTATCTGGACTACTCCATGTACGTGATTCTGGACCGCGCCCTGCCGAATATCGGTGATGGTTTGAAGCCGGTACAGCGCCGTATCGTCTACGCCATGAGCGAGCTGGGCCTCAAAGCCAGCGCCAAATACAAGAAATCTGCCCGTACCGTGGGTGACGTGATCGGTAAGTACCACCCGCACGGGGACAGCGCCGTATACGAAGCCATGGTGCTGATGGCGCAGCCGTTTAGCTACCGCTATCCGCTGGTGGATGGCCAGGGTAACTGGGGCTCCCCGGACGATCCCAAGTCCTTCGCTGCCATGCGTTACACCGAATCGCGCATGGGCAAATACTCTGAGGTGCTGCTGTCCGAGCTGGGTCAGGGCACCGTGGACTGGCAGCCGAACTTTGACGGCACCATGGACGAACCGACGGTGTTGCCGGCACGGGTGCCGAACATCCTGTTGAACGGTACCACCGGTATTGCGGTGGGTATGGCTACAGACATTCCGCCACACAACCTGCGTGAAGTGGTTAATGCCACCATACACATGCTGGAAAACCCCAAGGCCACGGTGAGTGACCTGTGCGAGTTTATCCACGGTCCGGATATGCCCACCGAGGCAGAGATCATTTCGCCGCGCGCAGATATCCACAAGATGTACGAGACCGGCAAGGGCTCGGTGAAAATGCGTGCGGTGTGGACCAAGGAAGACGGCGATATCGTAATCACCGCGCTGCCGCACCAGGCCAGTGGCTCCAAGGTACTGGAGCAGATCGCCGCGCAGATGCAGGCGAAGAAACTGCCGATGGTGGGTGACCTGCGCGACGAGTCAGACCATGAAAACCCGACCCGCCTGGTGATTGTGCCCAAGTCCAACCGCGTGGACCTGGAGCAGGTGATGAATCACCTGTTTGCCACCACCGACCTGGAAAAGAGCTACCGGGTCAATCTGAACATGATCGGCGTCGACGGTCGCCCGCAGGTTAAATCCCTCGACAAGATCCTGTCCGAGTGGCTGAGCTTCCGTACCGTTACCACTCGTCGCCGCCTGCAGTTCCGCCTGGAAAAGGTCGAGAAGCGTCTGCACCTGTTGGATGGCTTGTTGATCGCCTTCCTCAATATCGACGAAGTGATCGAGATTATCCGCACCCACGAGGAGCCGAAGCAGGAGCTGATGCGCCGCTTCGAGCTGTCCGAGGTGCAGGCGGAATACGTGCTCGATACCAAGTTGCGTCAGTTGGCGCGCCTCGAGGAAATGAAGATCCGCGGTGAGCAGGCGGAACTCGAGAAAGAACGCGATATGCTGACCAAGACCCTGGACAGCGCGCGTCGCCTCAAGACCCTGATCAAGAAAGAATTGCTGGAAGCCGCCAAAGAGTTTGGCGACGACCGCCGCTCGCCCATCGTCGAGCGCGCCGAAGCCAAGGCCTTCAGCGAGACCGAGTTGCTGTCTTCCGATCCGATTACCGTGGTGCTGTCGGCCAAGGGCTGGATTCGCCAGGCCAAAGGTCATGAAATCGATCCGGAATCGCTCAGCTACAAGGCCGGCGACGGCTTCCGTTTTGCCGCCCGTGGCAAGAGTAACCAGCCGGCGCTGTTACTCGACAGCAGCGGGCGCAGTTACGCCATTGCCGCACACACGTTGCCGTCTGCGCGGGGGCAGGGTGAGCCGGTATCCGGGCGCATTAACCCACCCTCCGGCGCCACCTTTGAAGGCCTGTTGATGGGGGCGGACGATCAGAAAGTCCTGCTGGCGAGTAATGCAGGCTACGGCTTTATCGCCAAGTACGCAGACCTGCAATCGCGCAACAAGGCCGGTAAGGCCATGTTGACCCTGCCCAAGGGCGCCAGTGTGTTGCCGCCACAGGAGATCGAAAACCCCGACGCGGCGCTGCTCGCGGCAGTGACCAGCGAAGGACGTATGCTGGTGTTCCCGGTATCTGAGTTGCCGGAACTGTCCAAAGGCAAGGGTAATAAGATCATCAATATCCCCGCTGCGCGCGCTGCCAGTGGCGAAGAAACTGTGGTGGGAATTGCGGTGCTCGAAGGCAAGGATCAGCTGTTGGTTCACGCCGGTAAACGCCACACCCGTATCAAGGTTTCCGAGCTTGAGCACTACCAGGGTGAGCGGGGCCGCCGCGGCAACAAACTGCCGCGCGGTTTCCAGAAAGTCGATAAGGTGGAAGTGGTTGAAAAGTGAGCCTTCGCGCACTGGTTGGCCGGTGTGAAAACTTCTGCCTGACGTAGTGAATACAAAAAGCCCTGCCCTAACCGGTGGGGCTTTTTTGTACCTGCACGCTCCAAAAAAATCTTCCACTATATTTAGGGCACTTCAGGTCGGAACAAACTCGTGAAGAGAATTTCGACGCCCGCAAGGCATGTGTTCGCTCCTGTCTGTACGTTTAATGTCACATGCTATTCGAGCCGGTAATTCGGTGACTGTTAACATAAAGTGTGCCACTGTCATGAGATCCAAGATACGCCAAAGCTGCTCTACTTACTTCCTCAAACTCTCGTTTATTAGCTGGATCTTTTTGTTTGGCACACTCACAAGTGCCGCGCCACAGCATGCTGATATCCTCTTCACTAACGGCAAAGTTTACACAATGAATCCGGCGCAGCCCTGGGCGGAGTCAGTCGCCATTACTGGAAACAAAATCACCTACGTGGGTGATGTAGAGGGTGCGTCCAAATTTGTTGGCGAGAAAACCAAGCAGATCGATCTAAAAGGTAAAATGTTGCTGCCGGGCTTTTTTAGTGCCCATGAACATTTGATTGCATCGGGTTGGATGGCGCTGGGCGCAAAGCTAGGCGAGGCCAAATCAAAATCTGACTACTTGGAAATTATTTCGAAGTATGCAGAAGACAATCCTGATGAAAAATTTATTCGAGGGTCCGGCTGGAATCCCGCGCTGATGGATGAACTGCCGACGGCCAAGGATCTCGACGCTATTGTTCCCGATCGTCCGGTGATACTCCTTGATTACACCATGCATGATATGTGGATGAACAGCAAAGCCATGGATATGGGTGGCGTCAATAAAGATACCGAAGATCCCGTTCCCGGGCTAATTGAATGGGTGCGTGATGAGAAAGGTAACCCTACGGGTTACGCAAAAGAGTTTGCATGGATGGACGCCTTTATCGATTCTGGTGCCTGGCAGGCAGACAAGATGATTGAGGAAAGTCAGCGCGAACTATACGACTTAGCTGCAAGCTTCGGCTACACAGGTTATATAAACCAGGGGCTGATCACGCCCAATATCAAGAGTCTTACAAGACATTTTGATGATCACAAGACTGCGCTGAAGCTATTGGATGAACAGCGGAAACAAGGCTCGCTAAAACTTCGTACTTTTATGCAGGTTCTGTACAAAACAGATGCGCAATCAGTCGATCAGTTGGTAGAAAATGCCAGAACTTTAAAAGGCATGTATGACACGAATTTGATTCGTGTTACCGGTATCAAGATACACCCGGAGGGAGTACATACCAGTCATGCCTCCGTTATGATTGAACCTTTCTCTGATAAACCAAGCAAGAAGGTGAAACGTGGTGTATCGGCACAGCGAACAGATGAAGTAATTAAAGCCGCGAATCAGGCTGGTTTAGATGTTTCGGTGCATGTGGATGGCTCCCAGACGGTGCGTGACACCATCGACTCCTTCCTTGCCTCAAAGAAAAACGGCAATGTCGATGCGCGTAACACCTTGCAGCATTTTACTGTTGTGCATCCGGATGACATGAAGCGCGTGCTGGAAAACAAAATTCCGGTAAATATCACGCCCATCTGGGCGACAACTTGGAGTGGGGGGATGGAAGCAACGTCTGCGGCCATCGGGGAAGAGCGGACTCTCAAGTATTTTCAGCAAATCAGGACCGCCATCGATGGCGGCACCAACGTAAGTATCTCTGCCGATGTACCCAGCACAAATCGAGAAAACATGGGGGCATTAACCCAGTGCGAGGCGGCCATAACCCGGAGGGACCCGTCAAACCCAAACGACCAGCGTGTGTTCCCGCCAATGAGCCAGGCAATCACGCTTGAACAGTGCCTGCAGGCGGTAACTTTGGGTGGCGCCTATGAGGCACGCATGGAAGACAAGGTAGGCAGTATCGAAGTTGGAAAGTACGCTGACCTTGTCATCTTGGAAAAGAATATTTTCGACGTGAAACCTTCAGAGATTGCCGATACCAAAGTGGTGGGTACTATGATGGACGGCAGGTTCACATTTCGTGATGGGCTCTAAGCGTGTTTCCTTGCTCTCCTGAAAGTTGACAACTGCGATATCTATCCGCATGAGGTATTGGCTGGAACATGCGTTTATCACATTCGTATTGATGGGGTGCGTTACTGCTCCTCTAGGGTTCGCGCAACCGAGCAAGCAGGCGACCGGCAGCACCACATATTGCGAGCGCCCATCACTATTTGACTGCCCCGGCGGCAGACGGCAGGCCGCACGTGAGGGTGGGGTAGACCTTGATCTTTGGCTGACCCAGTTCTCCCAAGGCATCACCGCGGGGGGCGGACACAAGAGTTGGCAGTATGGCGGCAAGGGCGATCTTATCATCAATGTGGATCTGGCCAAGGCCGGATTGTGGCGAGGACTTTCACTCAATGCGCATCAGGAATGGCTCTATGGCGAGGATGCGAACGACCCGGAGAGTGGGGCGCTATTTCCGTTCAATACCGCAATGGCCTTCCCCAGGCTCGGAGGGGGTGATCAGGAGCTGACACTGACGCTTTCGCAGAGTTTCGGCGAGCGTGGGGGGATTTCCATTGGCAAATTCAATATGCTCGACGCTGCGGCCAAGAAGCCGCTCACCGGCGGGGGTGGCCTCAATACCTTTTTGAATACCGCACTCGCGGCGCCCATTACTGGGGTCACTCCACCTTACCTGTTTGGGGTAATTGGCAAGCTGAAAGCCGAGCACGCGGGTTTTACCCTGATGGTATATGACCCACGCAATGCTCAGGATTACGACGTTATCCGTCATCCGTTTCGCGATGGCACCACCACCAGCCTCTCGGTAACTTTTCCGGTGACCATTTCAGGTCAAAAAGCGTTTTATGGCGTACGTGGTGTATACAGTTCAAAACAAGGGCTCGACCTCGCCACTATTCCGGCGCTCATCGATCTCCCAGAGGCCGCTGAATCGATCCTGACGAAAGATGGTTACTGGTACCTGAGTACGCGGGTGCAGCAATACCTTTATCACTATCCAGAAAGCCCGGATATCGGCTGGGGATTATTTGCGGAAGGGGCCATTTCCGATGGTAACCCCAACCCATTGAAATGGCACTTTATCGCCGGCCTCGGCGGGCAGGGGCTGTTTCCGAGCCGTACACAGGATCACTGGGGTATTGGCTATTTTAAATACGGCCTGAGTGACGACCTGGTCCGCGGTCTGGCAAAAGTTGGCGCGTCTATGCCCTTCGACCCGACATTTTTCATTGAAGATGAAGAGGGGTTAGAAGCCTTTTATAACCTGTTTGTGACACCCTGGCTGCGTATCACCGCGGACTTGCAGCGAGTGCATCCGCATGAAACCAGTCGTGACAATGCCACGGTTGGGGCGGTACGGGTACAGCTGCGATTCTAGTTAATTAACGCTGTCAGAAAGGACCCGCGATGCCTAGCGGATAAATCGTATCCAGCGTCACACCCATCGATCTACACACAAAAAAAGGAGGGCTCAGGCCCTCCTTTTTTATTTGGTGTTTACACCGTGTTTATCAGTCCGCAGGGTACCAGGTCTGGGTGCGGTAGAAGAAGCCCAGGTAGCCGCGCACCATCAGGTTGCCGCCTTCTTCCCACATCTTACAGTCGTATACCTTGCCTTTGACGGGGTCGAGAATCTGGCCGCCTTCGTACACATTACCTTTCTTCACCATGTTGGTAATGATGTCCATGCCGACAACTTTCTTGCCCTTGTTGGCGCCGGGGCAGGCTTCACACACGGTATCGTCCGGCTTCATCAACAGGTCCACCACGCGGCCGTAGTATTTGCCGCCCTTCTCGTAGATTTCCACGATGGACTTGGCTTGTCCGGTTTCATCGTCAACGGTTTTCCAGCGTCCCACCACATCGGCAAAAGCCAGCTGGGTGCTGAGCAGCAGGGCGGTGAATACGGCGGTCATGGCCAGGAAATGTTTTTTCATAAGAGCTTCCATCGCAAGTAATCAAAGCTGACCATAACATGTTTTCAGGTCACGCTCCGCATTGGGATATTTACCTTGTTGTAGAGAGTGTAGAACCTATCCCCTGGCACGCGGCTTCCGCGTGCGCGTTGTTTGGCGCAAATTTATTTTTCTCAGGAGGAGCAGCTGATCGGCAGATGTTTGCCGGACTCCGGTGGCGGTGCGGCCCACTCTTCGTGCGAAGTGTGTTCGTCAAATGGCGACTGCAGCAGGGTGAACAGGGTTTCCAGTGGCCCGTAGTCTTCCGCCTCGGCGGCCTCGATCACCTGCTGGGCAAGATAATTGCGCAGCACAAACTTGGGATTGGTACGCAGCATGTCGTGGCTGCGTTCGGTTGCCGATCTCTGTTCCTTTTGCAGGCGCTGGTCGTAACGGGAAAGCCAGGTGTCCAGAGCCTGATGCTGCGCCGGGGCAACCAGTGCGTGCAAGCTCGCTGCCGGCCGTTCACCGCAGTAGTGGCTGAGGGTGCGGAAGAACAGTGTGAAATCCACCTGCCCCGATTCCAGAATCTGCAACAGATCCGCACACAGCTGCTGGTCGCCATCGTCTTCAAGCGCAAGCCCCAGTTTGCGTCGCATGCGCTCGGCAAAGCAATCGACCAGCAGTGGCTGGTACTGGCCCAGGCAATCCTTCAGGGTTTCGGTATCCAGCAAGCTGGAAAATGCATGGGCCAGCGCATTCAGGTTCCACAGCACTACACCGGGTTGCGCATCAAACGCATAGCGCCCGGTGTGGTCGGAATGATTGCAGATAAACCCGGGTTCGTAATCGTCCAGAAAACCGTAGGGGCCGAAATCGAAGGTGTCGCCGATAATCGACATATTATCGGTATTCAAAACGCCGTGGGCGAAGCCCACGGACTGCCAGCCCGCCACCAGTTCTGCACTGCGCCGCACGGTAAAGCGCAGCAACGCTTCCGCCTGTTCCTGCACCGGATGCCCGCTCACTTCCGGTAAAAACTGAGCACACACATGCTCCACCAGTTTGTGTTGCGCTTCGAGCTGGCGGGTGTAGAACAAATATTCAAAATGGCCGAAGCGGATATGACTCTCGGCCACCCGGATCAGCGCCGCACCGGCTTCCATTTTTTCCCGCGCGACCGGTTCACTACTGGCAACGATACTCAGTGCACGGGTACTGCGGATTCCCAGTGCGGTAAGTGCCTCGCCGGCGAGATATTCGCGAATGGTTGAACGCAAAACTGCGCGACCATCGCCAAACCGGGAGTAGGGTGTCTGCCCCGCACCCTTTAAATGCAGGTCCCAGCGCTGTCCCTGATGTTCCACTTCACCCAGCAGTAGCGCGCGGCCGTCGCCGAGGTCCGGGTTGTAACTGCCGAACTGGTGGCCGGTATATTTCATGGCGAATGGCACGCTGCCCGGAAACAGCTTGGCGCCACTGGTGAGTTCTGCCCAGGCGGTATCTCCAACACTTACCGGCGGCAATCCCAGCAGCGCGATTACCGATGGGTTTACGTGGATGGTGCGGGGTTTTTCCAGCGGTGTTGGCGGTGTCGGGGTGCCAAATACCGGCCCCAGGTCCGAGTATTGGTGCTGTAGCTTGAGTGTGTTTGCGATGTCGGTACTCACGAGGAAATCAGTTTCACTTTTATCGATTTTTCTTCCCAGCATTCGACTTCCATATGCAGGAGATCCTCGATGGCCGGGTGTGCGTATAACCAGTCTTCAGGGGCCTGTAGTCGATAGCCGGGGCCATCCACGGAGAGTTGCAGGCCATCAATGGTGCGGTCAACATGATCCCGGTGCACGATACAGGCGAGGCGCAGGCACAACAATAAATCATTGTCGGGGTGGAACCCGTAGTGCTCGCGCACGGCTTTAATATCGCCGCGCTGGTTGCGCACCAGGTAGGCCAGGTTCTCCTGTTCGCTTTTACTGAACCCGGCCATGTCCGCATGCTCAATCATGTAGGAGCCGAGCTTGCGGAAGCTACTGTGCGACAGTGCCAGACCGAGTTCATGCAGGTCGGCGGCCCAGTGCAGTAGGCGCCGTTGGTTGACCTGTGCGTGAGGATTGAGCTGGCCGAAAAATTGCAGTGCAGTATTGGCTACGCGCTTTGCTTGGTCGCGATCAATCTCGCCGCGCTCCATCAGGTTATCGACGGTATCCGCGCGGTGGTCACCGCCGTGGGTGCGGCCGGCCAGGTCGTAGACGATACCTTCGCGAATGGCGTAGGGCGATATATGCATTTCCTGAATATTCAGTTCGCGAAATATGCCGTGGAGTATGGCAAGGCCGGCGGCAAATACCGGGCGGCGCTGCGGGTCGAGATTGGGCAGGTCGATTTTTTCGACGGTTTTACATCTGGCCACTTTATCCGCCAGCGCGTCAATATCCTCGCGCAAGATTGGCAGTAGTTCGCCGTCGTTTAGTACCCGCGAGACCGACTTCACGGTGCCGGATGCGCCCATCACCAGAGCATCGTCGGCAATATGTTGCAGCTCCTGCAGTTCCGCCTGGGCGGCACGTCGCGCGCGGATGAAATTGTTGTGTTTGCCGCTATCGATTTTACCGTCGCTGAAAAAGCGACGGTTGAAGGCCACGCAGCCCATGTTGACGCTTTGCAGTTGCCGCGGGACCTCCATGCCCCGCACCAGTTCGGTGGAGCCGCCGCCAATATCGACAACACAGCGCAAACAGGGCGGCCCTTCAGCGGCGGCCATAACCCCGGCGTAAATAAGGCGCGCCTCCTCAATACCGGAGATGATTTCGATGGGAGCGCCGAGGATAGATTCGGCCTCTTCGAGGAAACCGTCGGCGTGCGTGCTGGCCGCACGCAGTGTGTTAGTGCCCACTACACGCACTTTGTCCTGAGGCAGATCCTGGATCACCGGCGCAAAACGCCGCAGGGCTTCCAGAGCGCGCTCCGCCACGACCGAATCGAGACTGCGATCGGCACCCAAGCCCTCCGCCAGACGTACCATGGCGCGGTCGGTGTGCAGTCGTACCATGCGCTGATCGCGAAATTCAGCGAGCAGTAAATGGAAGCTATTGGAGCCAAGATCCAGTGCCGCGAAACGCTCATGGGCGACGTCTTGGCTGGCGGCGTCGACGGGGTCAATCATGGTTATCGTTGTCAAATGGTTGCAATAAAAATGTAGCAAACTGTTGGTCAATGAACTATGGCTTCAATGGAAGGTACTGTTTTGAAACCCAATAATCTTGCACTGTCGCCCGGCGTTGCGACCGCTCGTGAGCCCTGTGCAGATGCGCCTTCCCCGGCAAATGCAGTAAAGAGTATGGCAAACGACACCCCTTTATATCCCAAAGAGCTCAGCTGGCTTTCCTTCAATGCACGTGTGCTGCAGGAGGTAGAAGATGAAAGTGTGCCAATGATTGAGCGGGTGCGTTTTCTTGGCATCTTCTCCAACAATCTGGACGAATTCTACCGGGTTCGCGTAGCGGATGTCCGCCGCCTGGCCACTTTTACCAAGGGCAGTAAAAAGAAAGAGAGTTTTTCCGAACTGCTGATCAATATCAATGAAATGGCGGCGCGTCTGCATGCGCGCTTTGGCAACGCCTACAACAAAGTGCTGAAGGACCTTGGCAAGAACCATATCCACCTGATCAGTGAGCGCCAGCTTACGCCTAAACAGAGCGCATATGTGGAGGAGTATTTCCATCGCGAAGTATTACCGGAGCTGGAACCCTTCTTTATCGATGATCGCGATACCATGCCGCTGTTGAACGAGGCGAGTATTTACTTCGGTATTTACCTGGAGCTGGAAGACGGCAGCCTGCGCTTTGCCGCACTGGAAATCCCCACGGATATCCTGCCGCGCTTTATTGCGATTCCGCACCGGGAAGACAAGCAGGAGAAGGTCTATATCGTCCTGGATAATGTGATTCGCGCCTGTCTTGTGGAAGTATTCCGCTACGTGTTGCCGATCGAAAGAGCGGCCGCCTTTACCTTCAAAATCAGTCGTGATGCCGATCTGGAACTGGGTGAACATGTAACGCAGAACATCCTCGATCGTGTGGCGAAATCCCTGAAAAAACGCAAGCAGGCGGAGCCGGTGCGGCTGGTTTACGACTCCACCATGCCGGAAGTGTTGCTGCAGCTGATCAAGAAGAAATTGAAGATGGGGCGCTACGACAGCTACACCCCGGGTGGGCGCTACCACAACTCAAAAGACTTTATGAGCTTTCCGGCGGACAGCAAACAGCATACCTATCGGGCGATCAAGCCGCTGCCCACCTTGCCGGACAGTGCCAATATCTTTGACTGGCTGAACGAACGCGATCGCCTGTGTTATTACCCGTATCACGACTTTCGTGTGATTACGAAGCTGCTGGCATCGGCGGCCATTGATCCCAAGGTGCGCGAAATTCGCATCAACCTGTATCGCGTGGCAAAAAACTCGCGGGTCGTCGCTGCACTGATCAACGCGGTGCGCAACCAGAAACAGGTGACCGCTGTGGTGGAACTACAGGCGCGCTTCGACGAGCAGGCCAATATTCACTGGTCCAATGAGTTGAGTGATGCGGGCGTGGAGGTGATCTACGGGGTGCCCGGCCTCAAGGTACACTGCAAGCTGATTTCCATTGTGCGCGAAGAAGACGGCAGCGATCGCTATTACAGCCATTTCGGCACCGGCAACTTTAACGAAAGTACCGCGCGCTTTTATTGCGATTTCAGCCTGCTTACCAGCGATACGCAAATGGGGCAGGACGCCTACCGGGTGTTCGACTTTATCAAGCAGCCACATCTGCAGCCGGACTACCACTATATTTGGAGTTCCCCCCACAGCAATCGGCCGAATATTCTCGCGGCGATAGACCGTGAGATCGCCGCGGCCGAAGCGGGCATGCCGGCGGAAATATTCATCAAATGTAACAACCTGGTGGATCGCGAAGTGGTGGACTACCTGTATCGCGCCAATCTGGCGGGGGTGCGGGTGCGGATCATTGTGCGCAGTATGTGTGCGCTGCAGTGTGAACAGAAGGGGCTATCCGAAAATATTCAGGTGATTAGCCTGGTGGACAAGTACCTCGAGCACGCACGGGTTTATGCCTTCCACAATGGTGGTGACCTGCAAGTGTATCTATCGTCGGCGGATTTGATGACCCGCAATCTCGATCACCGGGTGGAAGTGACCTTCCCGTTACTGGCGGCGGAGCACCGGGAAACGGTGATGAACATTCTGGAACTGCAGTGGCAGGATAATCAGAAGGCGCGGGTGCTCGATGCGGAGCAGACCAATAGTCGCATCGCCAACCGCGACAGTAAGCGTAATGTGCGCTCTCAGGATGCGATTTACCGCTATCTCAAGAATCGTGCAGTTTAGTTCCTGCTAAATCCTGTGAGTTGGCCGTTGCTGAAGGAAAATCGGTAGCGTTCGCCGACCTTGAGCTTGTTGCGGCAGGCAGAACTGATGGTAATGCGCGGGAATTGGGGCGTGACTACCCAGGTAGAAAAGTCATCGCCGGGTCCGCGTCCAATCAGCCAGTAGTGGTCACCACCATCGCAATCGCTGAGGCTTTCACAGCTCTGGAAGCCCCACACATAGGCGCGGACATCAAAGTTGCCGGGCAGGTTGCTGGCGCGCTGGAAGGGGAAACGCGGATCGTTGGTGGTGACATACAGGTCGTTGAAGGGGAGTAGCTTGTAGCCCTTGGCGCGGGTGCCACAGCTGGCGACATGGTTGAACACCTCAGAGGTGGCTTGCTGGGGCTTGGCCTCGGCGGCTTTCGGCTTGCCGTCCATTTCGCTGGGGAGGTGGCCACAACCGGTTAATGTCACGCCCCACAAAGCCAGGCCCGCGCACAGTGCGCTACTGCTGAAATACCGCACTTCCTACCTCCTCGGTATCAATCCGCTCCTCTAACTATAGTCGCTGTTAGCGGGCTTTTTTCCCATCTGTGCGTGCACCGGGAGACCGGACAAACAGCGACTTTGAAGTCAGTGGTTCGATTTGCGCGAGGGACGCTTGAAGCGAATCTTGCGGCGATACGGGAAGGTGCTCTCCACGCGTCCGGCGCGAATACGCTCCTGCAGGCCCTGCCAGTAGCGATAGTCATACAGGTCACTGTGCTGGTCCTCGAAGGCCTTGCGCGCCACCGGGTTGCCAGAGAAGAACAGGCGGAACTCCTCGGGAAATACATCGGCCTCGTCGACCGTATACCAGGGGCGGTCGGCCAGCTCCTGCTCGGCGGTCTGAGGCTCGGGAATCTTGCGAAAATTGCACTCGGTAAGCGGACACAGTTCGTCGTAATCGTAAAACACGACGCGTCCGTGACGGGTCACACCAAAGTTTTTCAGCAGCATATCGCCGGGGAAAATATTCGCCGCCGCCAGCTGTTTGATGGCGTTGCCGTATTCCTCCATGGCCTCGATGGTCTGCTGGTCGTTCGCGTCGTCGAGATACAGGTTGAGCGGTTCCATGCGCCGCTCCACATACAGGTGTTTGATGATGATCCACTTGTCATCCACCTGCAGCTTTGACGGTGCCAGTTCCTGCAACTCCGCCAGCAGTTCCTCGCTGAAGCGGTTGCGGTAAAAAATAAAGTTGGTGTATTCCTGGGTGTCCGCCATGCGTCCCACACGGTCCGCGCGGGATACAAATTTGTATTTCTCTTTGACGATGGCTTCGGTCACCGTCTTCGGGTTGTCGAATTTGTCTTTGATCACCTTGAACACCACCGGGTAGGACGGCAGCGTGAATACACTCATCACCATGCCCTTGATGCCCGGCGCAATCACAAACTTGTCGTTGCTCGTCTTCATGTGAGCAATGACATGGCGATAGAACTCGGTTTTGCCGTGCTTGTGGAAGCCGATGGAGTTATACAGCTCCGACTTTTCCTTGAGCGGCATAATGGTGGACAGAAAGCGCACGAAGCGTGAGGGAATCGGCGCGTCCACCATAAAGTAGGAGCGGGTGAAACTGAAAATGATACTGGTGGAGTCGTTGTCGTAGATCAGGGTGTCGACAAAGATGCCGCCACGGCCATTGTTTAAACACGGCAGGATCAGTGGGATTACCTCACCGCCAAACATCAGTCGTCCTACCAGATAGGCGGCCTTGTTGCGGTAGAAAACCGATTCCAGCATGTCCACGCGCAGCTGGTGTTCATCATCAAGCGATTCCAGCTTTCCCGCCAGCGGCCCACTGCGCAGCGCATCGCAGACATTGCGCAGATCGCGCGCGGTATCCTCCCAGGGAATGGAGAAGCTGTAATCCGCCAGAATGTCTTCAATCATGGCCTCGAGGCCATGTTGACCGTTGTAGCTGATGTAAATGCTGTAATCGCGCAGTGGTTTTTCGTCCGGTGCGCGCGAGGATTTCACGAAGATATGGCTGTCGTGAATGTGTGCGTGCTGGAACTGGCTGCAGAACACCGAGTTAAAGAAGGTTTCGGCAATCTCGTAATTGTTGTTGTTGGCAATCAGCTGGCTGTAAGTAGCTTTGGCCTGACCCCACAGTTCCAGCTGCGTGGTGTCTTTACTGGTGACCGAATGCACCAGTTTGAGCACCTGGTTGGCCTTGGTCTTGTACAGGTCGATACGTTCCTTGTTGGTCTCGTGGACCGCGTCCCACGCGGCCTTTTCAAACCGGGCTTTTGCCCCGAGGGTCATATTCTGGAAATCCGCGAAATAGGCGTCAAAGCCATTGAGGATGGTTTTGGCGATGCGGCGCGCGGTCGGGGAATGGTTTGTCATGCACTAAACTCTGTTGGAAGCCTCTCCCATATTTTTCCGATACTAGCACGGGCTTGCAGGAGATCACTTGGACGATTGGCTCAGTAGCTTTGTCTTTTTCTTTGCGGTGATCGACCCGGTAGGTACCCTGCCGGTGTTTATTGCCGTGACCAGTCGCCACAGCGAATGGCAGCGGCGCAAGATTGCCCTGCTTGCGGTGGCAGTGGCCACAGGCATCCTGTTGTTCTTTTTACTGGCCGGTCAGTACCTGCTTGAAGCCATCGGTGTGCCGCTGTCCGCGTTTCAGGTGGCCGGCGGTATTGTATTGTTCCTGTTCGCGCTCACCATGATCTTTGGTGAGAGTAAGCCAGAGCAGGAAGTCGATATCATCCGCGAGGGCCACGAGACCGCGATATTTCCCCTGGCCGTACCATCCATTGCCTCCCCCGGCGCCATGTTGTCGGCGGTTGTGCTGACCGATAACCATCGTTTTGACCCTATTCACCAGGTGAATACCGCAACCGCAATGCTCGCGGTACTGGGTATTGTCTTGCTGCTGTTACTCACCGCGAACTGGATTTACCGCTGGATCGGCGATGCCGGCGCGAGTATTGTCAGTCGCGTGATGGGGCTGATTCTGGCATCGGTTGCGACCACCAACGTGCTGCTGGGTATTCAGCAATTCTTCATGAGCTGATCTGGCTTGTATTGCGTATACGGTCATTGAATTCACTGTGCACTGTAAGAATTCCCCCCTGTGCGCGACAGAACAACAGCAAAAACCCGAATTGCCAACCCGAGGATGCCACCGTGCTGATCAAGAAGCCCGCCCGCAGCGATTTGAGCGAAGCCCAAACTACGTCGGAATCCGCCTACGTTTCCCGCCGTAGCGTGATCAAGGGGCTGGCTGCCAGTGGCGTACTGGCCAGCGCCGGTGTGGGCGAAAAGGCCATGGGACTGGACCTGTTTGGTGGCAAAGATGAAGCGAAGCAGGCGCCGCTTAAACCGCTGGAGTTTACTCCGCAAAAACCGGTCCCTGATCTGGTGCTCACCCCGGAAGACAAGGTGGGCAACTACAACAATTTCTATGAATTTGGCACCGGTAAAACCGATCCCGCCAAAAACAGCCAGGGGTTGCGTACCGAGCCCTGGACTATCGAAGTGGGTGGGGAAGTTGAAAAGCCGGCGACGGTGGATGTGTGGCAGCTGATGAATGAGATCGGCCTGGAGGAGCGTATTTATCGTATGCGCTGTGTGGAGGCCTGGTCCATGGTAATCCCCTGGGTAGGGTTCGAGCTGGGCAA
Source organism: Microbulbifer agarilyticus (assembly GCF_001999945.1). Classification (NCBI taxonomy): domain Bacteria; kingdom Pseudomonadati; phylum Pseudomonadota; class Gammaproteobacteria; order Cellvibrionales; family Microbulbiferaceae; genus Microbulbifer; species Microbulbifer agarilyticus. Next base: position 3,586,930 of record NZ_CP019650.1, on the reverse strand, counting down.
GTTCCTCAAGCGTTTTCAGCCGACCAGCCGTGCCAAATATGTGGCCTTTCAGACGCTCTACGACCCTGAGCAGATGCCGGGGCAGCGCAATCGCTATATCGGCGGTGGTGTCGATTACCCCTACGTGGAAGGATTGCGTATGGATGAGGCCATGCACCCGCTGACCATTCTCTCCGTTGGCCTCTATGGCAAGACGCTACCCCCACAGAACGGTGCGCCGATTCGTTTAGTGGTGCCGTGGAAATACGGTTTCAAGGGCATCAAATCGATCGTCAAGATCAAACTGGTGGAGCAGATGCCGCCCACCAGCTGGAACAAGATGCTGCCGCAGGAATACGGCTTTTATGCCAACGTGAACCCGGAGGTGGATCACCCGCGCTGGTCCCAGGCCAGTGAACGGTTTATCGGCCCCGGCGGCCTGTTTGCGGTGAAGCGCGAGCCTACCTTGCCCTTTAATGGCTACGGGGAAGAGGTCGCGTCCCTGTACCGCAATATGGATCTCAGGAAGTTTTACTAGTGGCGGCACGGTGGAAAAAGCCGCTTGCCATTCTGCTGCAGGTGGCGGTGCATCTCGGTGCCTTGCTGCCACTGCTGTGGCTGTTTGTGGCCATTAACCAGGGGCGCCTGGGCGGCGATCCGGTTAAAGAACTGATCCACTACCTGGGCATGGGCGCCATACGCCTGTTGTTGCTCACACTGCTGATTTCACCGCTGGCAAAAAGCCTGAACTTCGGCCAGCTGAACCGGCTGCGCCGGCCCCTGGGGCTCTGGTGTTTTGCCTGGGCAACGCTGCATTTCAGCGTCTGGCTGGTGTTGGAACTCGGCCTGGATTGGTCGCTGATCGGCGAGGAGATCGTCAAGCGTACCTATATCTTGCTGGGCTTTAGCGCCTGGTTGATTCTATTGCTGCTCGCGATCACATCGCTTCCGTTGCTGTTGCGAAAGATGGGGCGCAACTGGAAAAAACTGCACGGCCTGCTGTACGTCGTGACTGGTTTGGTGTGCTGGCATTTCTGGTGGTCGGTAAAAAGTGGCTGGATCGAGCCGGCGATTTACGCAGCGATTGCCGTTGGTCTATTACTGTGGCGCCGCCAGGCGCTGCTGCGATGGATCAAAAGTTTTTGAGGTGTCCCTAGCCCGCGGTGCTCTTTCCCCTAGCACGCGGCACTATTTGCCCTAGCCTGCGGCGCTACTTGATGTACTGCGTGGCTTCGCGCACTTTCTCGCGCACGTTCTGCGGCAGAGGGATGTAGCCAAGCGCATCCGCCTCTGCCTGCGCTTCATCGGTCAGTACATAGTCCACCAGTCTGCGCATGGCGGCCGCCTTGTCATTGTCTTGATCCACGTACACCAGTAGCCAGGTGAAGCTGACTATTGGGTAGGCGTTGTTACCGCTGGGGTCTGGTACCCATGCGATCAGGTTTGGCACTGTGCTGCCCGGCAGGGTGCCGGAAGGGAATTGCGCACTGGCCAACGCTGCACCGCCGGCCGCTGGACCCGGCGAGACGAAGTTGCCCACCTTGTTTTCCAGTCGTGCCGCCGGCAAGTTGGTCAGTTTGGCGACACCATAGGTTACGTAACCTATGGCACCCGGGGTCTGTTTGATTTCTGCGGCGATACCGTCGTTTTTCGGGGCCGATACAAAATTGGCGCCGCCCGGCCAAATTGGCGTAGTCGACTGCCCAACCGCAGACTGGAAATTGTCATTGATGGCGCTCAGATGGCCGGTAAATACATAAGAGGTGCCGGATGCGTCTGCCCGGGTGACCACGGTAATTTCACTGTCTGGCAATACAACATTGGGATTCGCCGCAATGATTCTTGGATCTTGCCAGTGGTCAATGTTACCCAGGAATATTTCCGGATAAACATCTCGCGGCAGTTTCAATTCGTCCACGCCCTCGAGGTTATAAGCCAGAACTACCTCTCCCGCCGTCACCGGCAATAGCACCACCCCCTGCTTTACCTCGGCGATTTCGTCGTCGCTCATCGCCGCATCGGAGGCTGCGAAATCCACCGCGCCAGCGATGAAATCCTGGATACCCGCGCTACTGCCTACCGCCTGGTAATCCACCTGCACACCGGTTTCTGAACGGGAAAAATCCCTGAACCATTTGGCGTAGATTGGAAACGGAAAACTGGCGCCAGACCCATTGAGCTGGATCTGTGCGTCAGTATCTGGAGCGAGGGAATTGGTACTTATCTTTTCATTGCGGGACCCATCGGAGCATGCGCTGATAAGGATTGCTGTGAGCGGCAACAACACTCCTTTGCCAAGTGTGCGGTTTATGCATTTCCATATTGTCAGCAAAAACATCTTGGTGAGCCCTTTGATGCGTTGAGTGTCGAGCACCTGCCCTGTACAGGTCTCAGAAAAATACTAGCCAAACGCTGGGCACGAAGTTATCCCATCAACTGCCAATAGTGCCGCCGTCATCCCGCCGAATGGCCAGTACCGATGGCCGCGGTGGCAGGCCCGGGTCGTTGTCGGGCCAGCGGTGCCGCGGGTTATCGAAGGTGGAGTTATCCACATCCGCCGGGTGCTGCACCGCGACAAACAGGGTTTTGCCATCCGGGGTAAATTCCGGCCCGCAGATTTCTGCGCCCTCAGGGCAGCCGAAGAAGTGCTTGGGCGCTGCGCGCAGTTCGCCTTCGGTAGCCATGGCCCAGAGACCATCGTGGAAGCCGAAGTCCTCGCAGCCATCGGTGGCTATCCACATATTGCCTGTGGCGTCGAAGGCGACATTATCCGGGTTCGCAAACCAGCCATGTGGCGATATGTTGCCCGGCTGTTGCCCGTAGGCGCCGCGCTCGGCCGGCTCTTCTGCGTTGGGGTTGCCGCCGAGCAAAAACGTATTCCAGCGGAAAGTGTCGCTTGTGTGATCGCGCTGGCCGTTTCGTCCGGGGGGAACAATCTCCAGTACATGCCCGGTGGTATTGCGCGCACGTGGATTGGCGGCATTTTCCTGTCCGGCCTTGCGCTTCTTGTTCTTGGTCAGCATCACATAGGTGCAGTCGTTCACCGGGTTGGTTTCCACATCTTCCGGACGGTCCATGGGCGTGGCGCCAACAAGCTTCGCTGCGCGTCGACAGTCGATCAGGACATCTGCCTGATTGCGAAACCCATTCTGCGGCGTCAGCGGGCCCCGCCCGAATATTAGCGGCAACCAGGTTCCACCTCCGCCTTCGCGGAACTGGCCCGCATACAGGGTTCCTTCCGTGAGCAGATCGCGGTTGTGGGCGTTGTTGCGGGGCAGGTAGTTCTTTTTCGATACGAAGCGATACACAAACTGGTGCTCGTCGTCATCGCCGCCATAGGCCACCACCGGTGCATTCGGCTTGCTGACCACGGTGAACCCCTCGTGCTCGAAGCGGCCGAGCCCGGTGAGTTTGCGCGGCGTGGATTTCGGGTCGTAGGGGTCAAACTCCACCATCCAGCCAAAACGATTGGGCTCGTTCGGCTCTACGGTGATGTCAAAGCGGCGATCGTAATCACCCCAGTTGCGGTTTTCCGGTTCGATGCCAAATGCGTGGTGATTGCGTGCTTCGACCTCGTCGGCAACATTGTCCGGGTCACCCTGGAATGCGCCGCCAAAGCCTTCTTCGGCGATCAATACCGTTCCCCACGGGGTCTTGCCGCCAGCGCAATTACCCACAGTGCCGAGTACCTTTTTTCCAGTGGGGTCTTCGCTGGTTTGCAGGCGTTGATCGCCGGCAGCATCGCCGACAATAGCCATCTCGGTGGTGAGAGAAATACGCCGGTTATAGGGACTCCCCAGTACCGCCTGCCATCCCTCTACCGTGTGCTCAATTTCTACAATGCTATGCCCGCAGGCTTGTTGTTCCACCGCGATATGCGCATGACTGGTGCCGCGATTCGAGCTTGCTTCGGTGTAGCCGCTAAACATTAAATGCGGCTGGGTGTATTCGTGGTTTACACAGAGCAGGCCGCGATTGCTGTTATTGCTCAAGTGATGCCGGTTGCCCTCGCCGGGTGCGGCGTCTGGGTCCAGTGGCATAAACGCAAGAAAGTCGTTGTTGTAACCAAAGCGACGGGATTGTTCGCCGGCGTCGAGGGTGTCTGGGGAGAAGGCGCCGGCAAAGGCATCCAGGGAATCACCCCAGCGCAGCAGCAGGTCCGCACTATAGCCATCTGGCAGGTGATGTTTGAAATCCAGCCCGTGAGGAATTTCCGCGAAGCTGAGGTTTTGTACACCTTGCGCTGTTCTTTTGGCACTGTTTTTGTCGCTGCAGCCGTGCAAGAAGCTCGCACCGGCGGTGGCCGCTGCGGTGGCACCGATTGTTTTCAGCAACGTCCTGCGCTGCGCGTTACATGGTGCCAGGTCGTCGTGTTCGTGGTCTGTCATAAATTCTTCACCAAAAATTATTTTGCTTTCTTCGCGGGCCCAATCGTTGGTCTAGCGCGGCGCCAGAAGCTGACTTGTCGCTAGATTCTTCTGGCATGTGACACGTTCGGAACCAAGCCTAGCGGCGCAATATGACAAATTTAAAAAAAACGTAACGGAAGATTCACATCCCGAGTCTAGCCTGCGCTCGCAAATCAAAAGATCGGACTTGGATTTACACGCCAGATTACCGGTCGCTCAACGGCTTCTGTTTACAACACCACCTCCAACGGGAATGGGGACTATGACTAAGACGGTATTTAATTTGAAAATGCTGGCGCCGCTTGCGGCCGCGGTAATCAGTGTCAATGCAGGCGCACAGGAAGTGTCGAATACGGGCACAGAGAAACAAGGCGAACTGATGGAGACCATTGTGGTCACCGCCCAGGCCGCTAACGCACGCAGTGATATCGAGCGTCAGCGTGATTCCAATAAAGTTGTTGCCGTGCAAACTTCTGAAGCAATTGGCGAGCTGCCAGATGCCAACGTCACGGAAGCGCTACAGCGTATGGCGGGTGTATTTATTTCCCGTGACCAGGGTGAAGGCCGCTTTGTCGGTGTGCGCGGTATCGACCCGAACCTGAATGCTTCCACCATCAATGGCATGAGCCTGCCGGCGCCGGAAACCGATAGCCGCGCGGTGGCTCTCGATGTTATCCCGGCAGACCTTCTCGCCAGCCTGGAAGTGTTCAAAACCCTGACTCCCGATATGAGCGCCGATTCCATCGGTGGTGCCATTGAAATCAAGAGCATCAATGCGCTGGATTACGACGGTCAGACCTATAAGGTGACCATCGAGAATGGCTACAGCGAATTGCAGGGCGAAAACAGCCCGAAGTTCGCCGGTACCTACACCAATAAATTTGACGTGAATGGTCGCACTTTGGGCGTTGCCATTGCCGCGTCGCATCAGGAGCGTAACTTCGGCTCCGAGAACATCGAAACCGATGGTGTGTGGGAAGAATTTACCGCGCTGGACGGCAGCGAGGGCATCACCGCTGCGGAAATCGAGCAGCGCGACTACACCGTGACCCGGGAGCGGACCGGTCTCGCGGCAAATTTCGATCTGGAAATTGGTGAAGGCCAACAAGTGTATCTGCACAGCCTGTATTCCGATTTTTCCGATGACGAGCAGCGCCAGCGCAACTCTTTCAAGCTGGATGAAGAAAATGACACTCCTTCCAGTGTTTCTGCCAACTCCGCCACCTGGTCCGATGCAGCCCTAGAGAAGGAGCTGAAAGACCGTTACGAGGCGCAGGAAATCCTTTCACTGGTTGCCGGTGGTTCACACGACATGGATAGCTGGGGCGTGGAGTACGCACTGGGCTATTCCCACGCGGAAGAGTCTGAACCCCATCGCCGCGACACCACCTTTGTTCAGGAAGGTCTGGAACTGGGCTACTCCAGCGCGGGCAAAATCCCGCAAATGTTTGCTGCGGATGCCAGTGCCGTGGATGCGGCCAGCTACGAACTCGACGAGCTGGTGATCGAGGATAACTACACCGACGACGAAGAGGTCAGCCTGCGTATCGACTTCCGTCGCGATATCGAAGTAGCTGGTAACCCTTCTGAACTGAAGCTGGGTCTACACGAGCGCCGTCGCGAAAAAACCGGCGACCTGAACGCTACCATCTACGATGGCTTCAGTGGCGACTACACCCTCGCCGATTTCGCCGCCAACAGCATCGACTATGGCCTGGGTAGCTTTGGCCCGAGCGTCAGCAAAAGCGCTATCAACGCGTTTATCAATGCGAACCTGGCCAGCTTTGAAATTGATGAGACCAGCACGGCGCTGGATTCCGCGCGCGACTACGTGATGAGTGAAGACATCTCCGCGATTTACGTAATGAACGACATCGATTTCGGTCGTACCAATCTGGTCTACGGCGTGCGCTATGAAGCCACCGAATTCTCCGGCCAGGGCTACCGCGTGGTTGAAGCTGGCGAAGCGATCCCAGGTGCCGTAGAGATTGCTGAAGACGTTTACGTGTCTGAAGTGGAACACGCGAACGACTACAGCAAGCTGTTCCCGAGCGTGAACGTTAAGTTCGACTACAGCGATAACATTGTACTGCGCGCAGCCTACACCGAATCCCTGTCCCGCCCGTCCTTCGGCGCGCTGAACCCCTCCCCGGCAGAGATCGAGTACGACGAAGGCGAGTTGAAGGTGGAAGCCGGTAACCCGCTGCTGGATCCTTATGAAGCGCGTAACTTCGATGCCTCCTTCGAGTATTACGCGGATGCCCTGGGTATGTTCTCCGTGGGTGCCTTCTACAAGCAGATCGACAACTTTGTAGTGACGGCAGATGTGTCCAGCGTTGCAGACTACAGCGTGTATGTGGGCAGCCTGACCGTGGATGAAGCGGAAATCTTCCAGCCAATGAATGGCGACAAGGCCACTCTGAGCGGTGCTGAACTTTCCTGGACCCGCGGTTTTGACAATGGCTTCCTGCTGCGTGCCAACGCTACCCTGACCGATTCGGAAGCGGACCTGGGACTAGGTGCCGGTGCCGAGCGCGGCAGCAAAGTTGCCTTGCCCTCGCAAGCGGATCTGGTTGCCAACTTTATCGTTGGCTATGAACGCGATGCGTTGAGCCTGCGTCTGTCCACCGCCTACAAGGGCGAGCGCTTGTTGGAAGTGGATCTGGAAGATGAGGCCTTCGACCTCTACGAAGACACTCACATGCAGGTGGACCTGTCCGCCAAATACCGTTTTGAAAACGGTATGCAGGTCTTCTTCAACGCGGTCAACCTGACCGATGAACCTTTCTACGCCAATCGTCGCGGCTACAACGGCCAGTACGAAGAGTACGGTCCCGCCTATGTACTGGGTGTGACCTATAGCACTTTCTAATAAAGGGCTATTCGCGATCTCTTTGTGCTAACTGCTCCGCGGAGAGTTAGTGCGGGAGGTCACAGCAGCAAGCCTGAGCGCAGCAGGAGTACCTGGTGCGCCCGGGCTTTCTGCTATTTTTTTACATGGGATTCATTGGTCATCTGTTTGCCACATTCCTGTCACGGGAGCGGCGTATTTTGGCCGATGCACTGGCGTGGTCTGTCAGGAAATTAGACCGGGCCTGCACATTAAGAACCTGCGAAACGAAAGAATTATGGCGTGTAAAACCTTGTTAAAACTGTTCAGCACATTGGCCGCCGCGGCCTTGATTAGCGCGTGTGGACCGCAGATAGGCAAAGAGGCGGCGACACCCAAAGGTATCGCCGCGGAGCACCAGTTGGCACTCACCGATGTTGTATCGAGCCAATTGGCGCCGCTATCCCTCGGCGGGAATGAGTACCTGTTGCTGGCCAGCGAGAAGCGCGGCCTGGTTCTGGTGGACAAGGAAGGAAATGAGAAGCTGGCGTTGGATGGCGGTACCGTAGAGCGCTTCGCCTTACATCCACTGGAGCAGGGCAGCTGGCTGATTGCCGTCTACGACGAAGACAGTGGTGAACTGCAGCTGCGCCTGCTGGATGTGGAAGAGGGTAGCCCGCGGATCCGCTACCTCGCGGCGATGGCGACGGACGCCCCACAAGTAGCCATGTGTTTTTCCTCGCAGGCGGGGCGCACGCATTTGTTTGCGATTGATGAAACCGGTCTTGGTCACGAGTATGTGGTACACCCCCGTGAACAGGCCTGGACGTTTACCGGTTTGCGGCCACTATATTTTGGTGAGCAGGTTTCTTCCTGCGTCGTCGATGATCGCAGGGGCAAGTTGCTGGTTGCCCAGCCACCTTTGGGTATCTGGAGCCTGAACGCCGATGCGGAAATGGATGAGGCGCGCCAGGTTTTTATTGCGGCGAGCGATTTGCCTGCGGGTGAATTCGGTGGCCTGTGGCTGGATGAGGTCAACGGCAACCTGTGGCTGACCGTTGCAGAAAAAGTCATGGCCTTTGATATCAACGATCCCGCCAAGGGGCCGCTGTTTGTGGAAACGCTTGCCGACATAGAGCCGGTATCTGCAGCGGTGCAGGGTGAAGCGCTGCTGGCCTTGGAGGAAGAGAGTGATCAGGTGCACCGCTTTGCGGTGTCCCTGCCGCAGCCTCCCGCAGAAATGCAGGCGTTCCGTGGCCCGGTCGAGATCCCGCGCGTGCGCGCCAGCGGCCAGACCGCGCCGGTCGCTTCCGGTGGCGATGCCGCCGACGACCCGGCAATCTGGGTCAACCCGGCCAAGCCCAGCGCCAGCCTGATCCTGGGTACCGACAAGAAGAGTGGTCTCAGTGTGTACGACCTGAGCGGCAAGCTGGTGGAGCACTTTGAGGTCGGCCGGGTAAACAACGTGGACCTGCGTCCGATGCAGCACGGCAAGTTTGTCGCTATCGCTGCGGCCACCAATCGCACCGATCCGGGCGTCAGCCTGTTCGGCATTACCGCTGCGGGTGCGGTGGAATACCTGGGGCTGCGCAACCTGGAAATGGAAGACCCCTACGGCCTGTGTGTGTACCGCAAAGGTGCCGACCTGATGACCTGGGTGTCTGATAAGGAAGGTGCCGTGCAGCTACTGCAGATTGTTCCGGGCACCGGCAATGTGGATTGGAGCCTGCGCAAGGTGGCTTCACTGGAAGTGGCCAGCCAGGTGGAAGGCTGTGTGGTGGATGACGAAATGCAGATGCTGTTCTTCGGCGAAGAAGACGGTGGTATCTGGCGGTTGGACATTGCCGCATACCTCGCTGGCGAGGCCAAGCCGCAGCTGATTGCTCCGGTGGATGGCGAGCGCTTGGCGGCAGATGTGGAAGGTATGGGTTTCTATCACGCCGCGGACAAGAGCTACCTGGTGGTGTCCAGTCAGGGCAACAACAGCTATGCCTTGTTTAACCGCGATGGCAGTGAGTTTGTGGGCCATTTCAAGGTAGATATCAATCTGGACAAGGGATTGGATGGCAGCTCTGAAACTGACGGCCTGGAAGTTTCCAGTGCGGCGCTTGGCGCTCAATATCCACAGGGATTGTTGGTGGTGCAAGACGGCCGCAATCGTATGCCCAGTGCGAGCCAGAACTTCAAGCTGGTTTCCTGGGCCGATATCGCGGAAACCCTGCAGCTGCCCTAGGCCAGGGTAAGCCTCAGCGGGGGAGGACCATTCGCCCCGCAATTTATGTGAAAATCCGCTGGAATCTATTTGATCCAGCGGATTTTTTTATGCAGCGCGTTTCTTCCTCTCTCGCTCCCGAGTTTTCTCTTTCCCGCATTGCTTTCGGTTTATGGCGTCTCACCGACTGGGGCTATTCACCGGCCGAGCGTGTTTCCCTGTTCGAGCGCATGCTGGATCTGGGCGTGACCACGTTTGATCTTGCGGATATCTACGGTGACTACCGCTGCGAGCAGTTTTTCGGCGAAGCGCTGCGCCTGAAACCACAGCTGCGCGAGCGCATAGAGCTTGTAAGCAAGTGCAGTATCCGGCTTGCCGGTGAAGCCTCTGGTGCGCGCATCAACCATTACGACACTGGTGCCGCCCACGTGCGCATGGCCGTTGAAACCAGCCTGCGCGATATGGGCGTGGAGCAAATGGACCTGTTGCTGCTGCACCGCCCGGACCCATTAATGGATGCCGACGCGCTGGCCAAGGTGCTGGAAACCTTGGTGCAAGAGGGCAAGGTAAAACAGCTGGGCGTATCCAACTTCCTGCCCCATCAGTTTGACCTGCTGCAATCGCGCTTGTCGTCGCCGCTGGTGGCCAATCAAATCGAAGCGTCACTGCTGCACTCGGTGGCCATGTTCGATGGCCAGCTGGACCACTGCCAGCAGCACCGTGTTATCCCCATGGCCTGGTCACCGTTTGCCGGTGGTCGCCTGTTTAGCGGAACCGATGAAGATGCAGTGCGCGTGCAGCAGGAACTCAAACACTTGAGCGCGGCACGCGGCCTGAATGCTGAAGATGGGCCTATGCAGCTGGCACTGGCATGGTTGCTGAAGCATCCCTCTAACATGATTCCGGTATTGGGTAGCGGTAACCCACAGCGACTGGAAGCGGCGCTGTCTGCTTTGGAGCTTGAGCTGGATCGGGAAGAGTGGTTTGAACTATTGCGCGCGGGGCGCGGACGAGATGTGGATTGATTCAGCTTTAGTGCTGATTCTCAACTCCGCTTTTCTTTCGACCCTGTAGTGGCGCTGTAGCACCGGGGTGTTGTTTTTGGAACCGCTGTGAATACGTCCCTGTACGCTGCGTCGCAAACATCCCTGTTTGCGACGCTTCCAAAAACAACACCCCGATACTCCAGCTTCAATTTGGAGTTAAGCACTTCGACGTGAAGGTTGGTCGAAGATTAGAGGGGGAGAATGAAGGCGCTGACGTTGGGGAAGTTTGCGAGACCTTCTAAAACAGGGATGTTTTAGAAGAGCCCCCAGGGATGGGTTCACGGCGTGTCTCGCAAGCTTCCCCAACGGCAGTGCCGCCAGGGAGAGTGCTACGAGGTCTCATCTGGCCTGAGTTACCCGTTGTAGGCGTTATCCGGTACCAGATCGTAATTTACATCCGCAAAATCAAAGTGCTCCAGCGGTGCCAGGTGCATGGGTACCTGATAGCAGCGCAGCACATCGTCGCCGCGGCGATCCATTACTTCCAGCACTTCACCGCGCACACCTTGTAACAGGCGGTCGAACTCAGTGACCGCAGAAGCAATCACCTGTTTGTATTCCAGGTCTTCCCCCAACTTAATGTAGCGCGAATCGCCATCGGCCTGTTCGATGCGCAGCCAGCCCGGGCCGCGCTCGGCACCGGCAACACCCAGTACCAGAGGGCCGCCTTGATCCTGGCAAATGGGAGCCAGCTCGAGGATCGCCGGGTCAGCATCCACCGCCTTGCCAACCCACACCCAGCCAGGCAGGCCGATACGGGTCAGGTGCCATTCAGAGAGCCATACCGTCTGATCGTCGTCCACGCGGAATTCGCTGTATTCGCGCTGGCCATTGCCGGGCGCAAGGTCCACGTTGGCATCCGGGTTTTGCTGGCGGAAGTTGTGCAGTTGCTGGGTCATTTCATAGTTGACCTCCCACTGCTTCTGCAGGCGCCACTGCATCGGGTACTCACCCCATTCCACCAGGTAGTCTTCGCGCTCGCGCAGGGTTTCCGCAACGCGCCAGAAAGCGCCGTCGATCAGAATATAGGTATCACCCGGCTTGCTGCCGGGGGCAATAAAACTGTGTTCGGGAGAGGCTTCGGAGGCGCTGACCACGTGTTCGCTGCGGCCTTCAATCACGTCGTACCAGGGGAAACCGTGGCGCAGGGGTGGGGGGAAGGCGAGGGGCGGCCGGCCTGCAAGCAGGCGGCGGAATAGTACCGATTTTTCAATTTCCAGGTCAGACAGGGTATAGCCTTCTTTCTGGGTGATCTGGCCCCAGGCAAAAGCAGCCCGTACCAGTTGTTTCTCTCTGTCTGAAAAGCTCATTTCGGCGGGTTCGCGGTGGTTGTTCTGTAATCAAGCGACCGCAAACAATACCATTCGGGGCCAATTGACGCTACGGCCTTGTGGGGTCATAGCGCAGCGATGGGACAAAAACTTCGGTAGACTGCGGCAATGAATATTGATGCATCGGTACCGCAAAGCCAATCAGGGATGAAGCTGCAGCGAATGACTAGCGAAATGAAACGACGAATAGCGGCGGCGGCCCTGTGCCTGTTCGCCGGGGCAGCGGCGTTTGCCCAGCCGACCGGGACACGCGCCGACAACGAAGGCCCCACAAGTGCCGCCGCACTGCAACCGACTTTATGCCATGGCAGTGGCTGGGCGGATGCGCTGCGCTGCTACGCAATACCGGTTACCGGTTTGCAGGCCGGGCAAGCGACGGAGCTGACTGTGCTGGTGGCTCCCGCGCTGAGCGAGGCCCAGCGCGAGCCGTTGTACCTGCTCGCCGGGGGGCCGGGGCAGGCATCCTCCGATCTGGTGAAGTTGCTCAATCCTCTGCGCAAGATCAACCGCGAGAGGGATTTGGTGTTTGTCGACCGGCGCGGCGCCGGGCGTTCGCAGGTGTTCGATTGTGGCCTGAGCGACTCGCCCCCGGCGGATATCGAGCGTTTTGTCGAGCTGCTGGCCGATTGCTATCAAGCGAACCCCGAGCGTCCGCTGGCGCTTAATAGTCGCCAGACAGTGGAAGACCTTGAGCAGGTGCGCACGGCGCTGGGGCACGAAAAGATCAGCCTGTGGGGCGGCTCCTGGGGTACACGCACTGCGCTCCTGTATCAGCAATGGTATCCGCAGTCCTTGCAAAGCCTGGTGTTGGACGGGGTTGCCCCCATCGATAGCAAGGTTTTCCTCACTGCGCAGGCCGCGGAAGCCGCGCTGGTGGAATTGCAGCAAGCCTGTTCTGCGGACCCGGTGTGTCGCGGTTTCGGCGACTGGCGCAGTGCACTGGATCTGATATTGGCAAACTGGGATAAAGCCAGCGCAGTTAGTTTCCCGGATCCATTCACTGGCCTCCCGTCTGAAGAGCCGGTCGAGAGCTGGATGCTGGCCAATGCGGTGCGCACCGCTTTGTATGATCCCAGTGTCGCCGCGCAGCTGCCGTTCGCGATCGACCAGGCAGCCAAGGGTAATCTGTTGCCACTGTCCGGTATCGTCGGGCTGTTTGCCAGGTTGGAGGGTAGTATGGCGATGGGCCTCACCTTCTCTGTGGCCTGTGCCGAAGAACTGAGCCGCATGCAGCGCGATGAAATTCTCGCAGATGCCGCAGGTACCTTCCTCGGGGAGGCGTTTGTGCAGCCATTTGTGCGCGGCTGTGCGCAATGGCCGGTTCCTTCGCGCGAGTACCCGGTGAGCGAGCCTCGATCACATCCCGTGTTGCTGATATCCGGCAGCGCAGATCCCATCACGCCGCCCATTTATGCCGAGCAGACCCTCGATCACCTGGAAAATCGCCAGCACCTGATTGTGCAGGGCGGCGGGCATATCAATAGCGCGCGCGGCTGTATTCCTGATTTGATGGAAGAATTCTTAAATAGCGGTGGTCAGACACTGGACCAGGCGTGTGTCGCCGATATTCAGCGCCCGCCGTTTATGGCCGGCATGTTTGGGCCCTCTTTGAAGGAAGAGCTGAGGCAAGAGTTGAGACAAGAAATACAGCCCCAGAATAATCCGGAGAGCGAGGTTGCGGCCTCAACAGAGGAGGCGCAGCCATGATACAGGTGCAAGGTATCAGTAAGTCGTTCGCCGGCCAGCGGGTTCTGCGGGAACTGAGTTTTGAGGTGCCCGATGCGCGTATCACGGCCTTGCTTGGTGCCAACGGCGCCGGCAAAACCAGCTGTTTGCGCATCCTGTGTGGGTTGCTGCGTGCGGAAGGCGGGCAGGTGTTGGTGGGCGGTGTGGACCCGGCGCTTGATCCACAGGGCGTGCGTCGCCAGCTGGGGGTGGTCGGTGATCGCGAGGGGCTCTACGAGCGTCTCACCGTGGCCGAGTACCTGGATATTTTTGCCCGCATGCAGGGACTTTCCGGGGGCGCGCTCAAGTCCGCGCTGGCATCGGTGTGCGAGGAGCTTGAGCTGCAGAGTTTGTGGAAGCGACGTATGGGCGGGTTTTCCCAGGGCGAGCGGATGAAGGTGTCGCTGGCACGGGCGCTGGTGCACCAGCCCAAACATCTTATTCTCGACGAACCCACGCGGGGGCTGGATGTGCTGGCGGTGCGCCTGCTGCGGCGCACGCTGTTGCGCCTGCGATCCGCGGGTACTGCGATCCTGTTTTCCAGTCATGTGATGCCGGAAGTGGCAGAGCTGTCGGACCGGGTGCTGGTGATGTCGCAGGGCAGGATTGTCGGCCGCGGTTCACCGGATGAGCTGATTGCAGAGACCGGCTGTGGAAATCTCGAGGACAGTTTTGTGGCGCTGGCCTACGGTGAGCGCACACCGGTTGCCGGGGAGGTGGTGTGATGCAGGGTGCTAATCCGAAACGCGGTGCTACAGCGAGTTCATACACGATGCTGCAACTCAAGCTTATGTTGCCGCTGTTGCGCAAAGAGTTTTTAGAAGCCTGGCGCGATCGGCGCGCCCTGATTATGGCGGTGAGCTTTGCGTTGCTGTTTCCGGTGATGATTGCGGGGGGCTCTACCTTCATGATCAAGAAAAAAGCCGAGGAGGTAACCCGCGTCGCGGTACTCGGTAGCGCTCAGGCTCCGTTGCTGGCTGAAAAATTAGGTGGCCCCGGAATGGAGGTTGCCAGTCTTGAGGACGGCGAGCCACGCAGTCTGCTTGGTCAGGGGTATCATCTGGTACTGGTTATTGGTGACGAGTTTGATCAGCGCTATCGCGACTTCTTGGCCCCGTCGTTGTACCTGTATGTGGACTCGACCAATACCAGCAGTGGCCGTGCACAGCGACAGTTGCAGGAGCGACTCGCATCGCTGCAGCAATTAGTCGTCACCCAGCGCCTTGTGGCGCGCGGAGTGGCTGCACAGGTGCTGGCACCGTGGAAACTTGAGATGCGGGATGTCAGTAGCCCGTCCGCGCGAGGGGCGTTGCTGCTTGCTATGGTTCCCGGGATTTTGATTCTCACCTTGTTTGTCGCAAGCCTCGCCACCTCCGTGGATACTTCTGCGGGAGAGCGTGAGCGCCTCAGTCTGGAGACGCTGTTGTTACAACCACTGCCGGCGTGGCAGGTCATCACGGCGAAAATGTTGGCAGTGGCGAGTTTGGGGTGGCTCGGTTCACTGATGTCCATCACCGCATTGGTACTATTAATGCCGTTGATGCCACTGGCAGAGCTCGGTATCCAGCAGGCGACCACACTGTCTGGTGTTTTCAGTATGGGGCTATTGCTGTTGCCGCTGGCGCTGCTGGTGGCCGTGCTGCAGATTCTGTTGGCCCTGCGCTCGCAGTCATTCAAAGATGCGCAGACTCAGCTCAGTATTTTACAGATAGCCCCGCTGATGCTGCTGATGGCGCTGGATATGGCGCAGGTAAGCCTCGAGGGGAGTTGGCAGCTGGTACCACTGGTAAGTCATCAGCAGTGGTTGAAAGATTTGTTGGTCGGCGAAGTGGTTTCTCTGCCGGTGGTGCTGGCGGGTTCCGCGGTCACGCTACTGTGTGTGGTGGCTGCAGTCTTGCTGGGGGCCAGGGCGCTGCGGCGGGAATCGCTGCTGTCGGCAGCCTAGGTATTTCCCATTGTGCGGGTGTGAAAAGAGTGTGTTGGGGTAATCGGTGACGATATCGGAACAGGAATGCGAAGGGCTGCTGCGAATTGACCTGGGGGCAGTTGCGTCCAACTATCGCGCGCTGCGCTCCCGGCTTGTCGATCGCAGCCGGTGCGGTGCTGTGGTCAAGGCTGACGCCTATGGTTTGGGTATCGAACAGGTTGCCCCGGCTCTCTACCGCGCCGGATGTCGCGAGTTTTTTGTTGCCACCCTCGCCGAGGGCAAGCAATTGCGGGCAGTGCTGGAGTCTGTTTTTGCGGAGAGTCTTGCCGAGGCTTCTGCGGAAGAGTTAGCGGATCCAGATACTACACGCGAGGCCGTGCACATCTACCTGTTGACCGGTTTGCGTCCCGGGTGCGAGGCGGAGTGTGCGGCAGCGGGACTGATACCTGTGCTGGTCAGTGTGGAGCAGATGCTCCGGTGGTGTCAGGCTACCGCAGATGCAAATGGTATCGCGGCTCCCTGCGCGCTCAAGGTGGATACCGGCATGACCCGGCTGGGCATGACCACCGTTGAATTTCATCAGCTGCTGCAGCATAAGCAGCTGTTGGCCGGCGCCAATGTTCAGTTATTCCTGAGTCATCTGGCCTGTGCTGATGAGGCTGCGCATCCGCAGAATCGACAGCAGTTGAACTTATTTAAGGATCTGCTGATAAAGCTGCGCAGTTTGCATCCACAGGTGCGTGCCAGCTTTGCCAATTCTTCCGGCATATATCTCGGTGAGGAATATCATTTCGATCTGGTGCGCCCGGGTTCCGCGCTGTATGGGGTTAATCCAACACCTGCGGCGATTAACCCTATGGATGCGGTGGTCAATTTGCGCTTGCCGGTGCTGCAGCAGCGGGAAATTTTTGCCGATAGTGCGGTGGGCTACGGTGCCACCGAAACTGTTGCAGCCGGTAGCTGGCTGGCGGTGGTGAGAGGGGGCTACGCCGACGGAATATTGCGCGCGCAAAGCGGTCGCGGCCGCGGTTGCGCGATCATTGGCGATCGGCGTATTGAAGTGCCCATGATAGGGCGTGTCTCCATGGACACTTCGGTGTTCGATATTTCCGTCCTTACTGCAAAACAGCGGACGCGACTGGAAATCATCGAGGTTCTGAATGAATCCCTGACCGTGGACCAGATGGGGGTGGCCGCAGATACCATTGGCTATGAGATCCTCACGTCTCTGGGGCGCCGCTACTGTCGTGTCTACGGCTAATTACACTTGGCCAATTTACCTGTTGGAGTAAAACGTTTGAGTTCCCCTGATACCTCTGGCTCACCGGTGTCCCCAAAAAATGAAGCGCTCGGTGCCCTGCGTCCGTTGCTCGAGTTGCTGGCAGACGGCAATGTGCACTCTGGAGAGGCGCTGGGTGAAGCGCTGGGCGTAAGCCGCGCGGCAGTGTGGAAGCAGTTGCAGAAGCTCGAGGCCTTCGGTCTACTCGTGGAGTCGGTAAAAGGGCGTGGGTATTGCCTGCCGGGCGGCTTGGACTTGTTGGTTGAGGAGCATATCCACAGTGGCCTGGCGCCACATGCGGAGACCCTGCTATCCGAGCTGCATGTACTCGATTTGGTGGATTCGACCAATGCGCGGGTACTGTCCGCGCTGGAAGGCGGTCGCGGCCACGGCATGGTGATGCTCGCCGAGCAGCAGTCTGCCGGGCGCGGACGTCGTGGGCGGCAGTGGCAGAGTCCGTTCGCGGCCGGGGTCAGTCTTTCCATCGGTTGGCAGTTCAATGGTGGTGTGCAGTTGCTGGAGGGGTTGAGCCTCGCGGTGGGTGTTGCGCTGGCCAGAGCGTTGTCGCGCTTTGATGTGCCGGATGTGCGGCTCAAGTGGCCGAATGACGTCTGGTGTCGTGGCCGCAAGCTTGCGGGCGTACTGCTGGAGTTGAGTGGTGACCTGACCGACCGCTGTGGTGTGGTGGTCGGCATTGGCCTGAATATGCGCTTGCCCGAGTCGGTGTCGGATGCGATTGGTCAGCCGTGGATAGACCTGCAGGAGGTTCAGCCCGGGATTTCACGCAATGCGCTGGTGGCAGCCATGTTGGATGAGCTGTTGCCGATGCTGGCGGCCTACCCTCAGAGTGGTTTCGAACCATGGCGGGAGGCCTGGTCGGCACTGGATCAATTTTCTGGTGCCGAAGTGTGCGTACAATCCGCGCAGCAGCGCTGGTGTGGTGTGGCGCGCGGAGTGAATGACAGTGGCGCATTGGTGCTGGAAGTGGATGGCCAGCCACAGGTGTTTCACGGTGGTGAGGTCTCCCTGCGCCCAGCGTCGTGATTGTCTATCTAAGTGGACCTCTGCATGCTTGGGGGCCTTTGAAGTTTCCCTGTTGAGAGTGAAAATTTGGCCGAGATGATTCTGGAATTGGATCAGGGGAATACCCGCGGCAAGTGGCGTTTGCTGCGCGTCGCCCCCGCTGGTGCCTCTCAGGTGGTTGCGCGTGGAGCATTTGCCCCAGGTCCCTGGTGGTCCGCCGAACACCTGCCGGATGCCTGGTTTCAGCACAGACCAGTGCAAGTTCGCTGTGGCAATGTTGCCGGGGCGCAGGTGGCGCATCAGATCGCTACGCGACTAAAGCAAGAATTTGCCGCTCCTGTGGCCTTTGCCCAGGTTTCGCCCGCGTGTGCCGGTGTAACCTGCGCATATCAGGAGGTTGGCCGCCTGGGGGTGGATCGTTGGTTGGCCATACTGGCGGCTTACGCGCGCGATAACTCCCCGGCGCTGGTGGTAGATTGCGGCAGTGCGATCACCCTGGATTTGCTGGGCGAGGGTGGTCAGCATCTGGGCGGCTACATTGTGCCGGGCTTGGGGCTGATGCGGCGCGCCCTCTACAGCGACACCGACGCGGTGAAGGTTGATGAGGTATTCTCCCGCGGCATGTCGCTTGCCCCGGGCATGAATACCGAGCAGGCGGTCAATCACGGCTTGCCTTTAATGGCGCTGGGCGCCATTGAGATGGCACAGCGTGAGTTACTGCGCCAGTTGCCCTCTGCCCAGGGCGCAGAGGTAGCGGCCCCCAGGTTGCTGTTTACCGGTGGTGATGGGCCTTTTATTGCCTCGTTGCCGCAGTCTTACGATCGGGGTGCGGTTGAGGTTCTGGATGAACTGGTGATGGAAGGGTTGGCATTTGCGGATCTCGAAGAGGTCTAGCGCTCTGCTTTTTCGCTTCGGCACGACGCTCTTTCGGGCGGCAACGCGCGAATCCGGAGTGGCACTGCTGCGGGCGCGTTTGAATTAATTACGTGGAATAGAACAACGAAGTCTCTATGCGCTGGATATTTTTCTTATTGGTAGTTGTGAATCTGGGTTTGTTCGGCTGGTTTATGACCACCGAGCGCACGCCAGCAAAGGCAGTAGTGGTGTCGCAGGCAGACCGCGGTGCTGACACCATATCTCTGGTTAGCGAATTGGACCCTGAAGAGCTTGCGGCGCGGGCACCTGTCGCTGAGGCGCAGCCGCCTGCGCCTCCGGAGCCTGCAACCGGTACGGTTACCGACCCCTTGTGCACCATGGTCGGGCCGTTTGATGAGGCCTATCAGGGGGTGGATGTGGTGCGCCGTCTGCAGGCGCTGCAGGTCGAGGCGGATTTGCGCGACATAGAGATGCAGGGGCAAATGCGCTACTGGGTGTATCTGGCACCACTGAACTCTTCCAAAGATGCCTTCCGCAAGCTGCGCGAGCTCCAGGCTGCGGGGGTGGATAGTTATGTTATCCCCAAGGGCTCACTGGAGAATGGTATTTCCTTTGGTATTTTTTCCGAGATTGACCGTGCGCAGTCGTTAACCGAGGAGTTACGTGCGCGCGGCTTTGATGCAGAATATCGCGAAGAACCACAAACGTATTTGGAGCGCTGGGTCGTGCTCAGCAGTGCTGGGCCTGCTGTGGATGGTGGCGCGCAAGAGCTTGTGGGCGAGGAGTTTTGGCAGCAGCTACAGTTGGATTACCCGGATATCGGACGTCGCCAAAATGTGTGTAGCGAGATCCGTGAGGCCAGTGCCGAGCAGTAACAGTGAAATGTCTGCCTGGGGTGAAGAAAAACGACAACAGGCTGTTGCTTGTCGCCATCACTTCCCCTAGAATCCCGCCTCCACTTCAGGGGGGATCAACAACCTTTGAAGTGCGTGAGCCCTCGGGCTTCACGGAGAAGTCGCAAGGCTTCATTTTGGAGATGCTGACGTAGCTCAGTTGGTAGAGCAGCTGACTTGTAATCAGCCGGTCGGGGGTTCGACTCCTCTCGTCAGCTCCATCTCTATCCTGTTCCGCAGGATGCTGAAGAAGTTCAGTTAAGTGTGTGAATTTTAAGGAAAAACTTGTTGACATCGAATGGGTCGCTGTAGAAAATACGCACCGCTTTCGAGCAGGGGTTCCCGAGTGGCCAAAGGGATCAGACTGTAAATCTGACGCGCAAGCTTCGGTGGTTCGAATCCACCCCCCTGCACCATTATTTAGATGCCTGTGTGCTGGCATCGAGGCCGGAAGAGGTTGTTGCTCTTTTGGTTGGAGGTTTTCGCACGCGATAGCGCGGGCATAGTTCAATGGTAGAACCTCAGCCTTCCAAGCTGATGATGCGGGTTCGATCCCCGCTGCCCGCTCCAATCCTTTGTGTGGGACCTGTTTGGAAAGGCATTTGGAAGTTGCAGCTTAGGTTGCAAGAAAGCAGGCGGCCCCGCCTGCGCCGGCTGGATTGCCGGTAGTTGGAGTAAGCTCATGTAGCTCAGGGGTAGAGCACACCCTTGGTAAGGGTGAGGTCGGCGGTTCAAATCCGCCCATGAGCTCCATTATTCGTAACCGCGGTGGCCTGTGTCTCCGCGGTTATTTGTATCCGGGTTTTGCGTTGTTGCGGCCTGGGTGCAAAAGGCTCCCGAGCGGATTTCCGGGGGTTGTTCTTGGTAAGGCCGCGAGTGCGGCTCACGCTTATATTGGGAGGCCCGCAATGGGAAAAGAAAAGTTTGAACGTTCCAAGCCCCACGTAAACGTGGGCACCATCGGTCACGTTGACCACGGTAAAACCACTCTGACTGCTGCACTGACTCGCGTATGTGCAGAAGTATGGGGCGGCGACGCTGTTGCTTTCGACGGTATCGACAACGCTCCGGAAGAGCGTGAGCGTGGTATCACCATCGCAACCTCTCACGTTGAATACGAGTCCCCGACCCGTCACTACGCGCACGTAGATTGCCCGGGACACGCCGACTACGTTAAGAACATGATCACCGGTGCTGCTCAGATGGACGGCGCTATCCTGGTATGTTCCGCAGCTGACGGCCCCATGCCGCAGACTCGTGAGCACATCCTGCTGTCTCGTCAGGTAGGTGTACCTTACATCGTGGTATTCCTGAACAAAGCCGACATGGTTGACGACGAAGAGCTGCTGGAACTGGTAGAGATGGAAGTTCGTGAACTTCTGGACCAGTACGAGTTCCCGGGTGACGACACTCCGATCATCGTTGGTTCTGCTCTGATGGCCCTGAACGGCGACGACAGCAACGAAATGGGTACTACCGCTGTTAAGAAGCTGGTTGAAACCCTGGACGAGTACATTCCGGAGCCGGAGCGTGCGGTAGACCAGCCGTTCCTGATGCCGATCGAAGACGTATTCTCCATCTCCGGTCGTGGTACCGTAGTTACCGGTCGTGTTGAGCGTGGTGTTATCAACACTGGTGACGAGATCGAGATCGTTGGTATCAAAGAAACCACCACTACTACCTGTACTGGTGTAGAAATGTTCCGCAAGCTGCTGGACGAAGGCCGTGCTGGTGAGAACATTGGTGCGCTGCTGCGTGGTACCAAGCGTGACGAAGTTGAGCGTGGTCAGGTTCTGGCTAAGCCGGGCTCCATCACCCCGCACACCAAGTTCGAAGCAGAAGTGTACGTACTGTCCAAGGACGAAGGTGGTCGTCACACCCCGTTCTTCAAAGGCTACCGTCCTCAGTTCTACTTCCGTACCACTGACGTAACTGGTGCGTGTGAACTGCCAGAAGGTACCGAGATGGTAATGCCAGGCGATAACGTTCAGATGACCGTTACCCTGATTGCGCCGATCGCAATGGAAGATGGTCTGCGCTTCGCGATCCGCGAAGGTGGCCGTACCGTTGGTGCTGGCGTTGTAGCTAAGATCATCGAGTAATCGGTGAAAAGCGCGACTACAATGTGAATCTGTAGTCGCGCTTGCAAATGCTGGGGTCGGTGGTATGATCCGCCCCTCATTTTTTCCGGAGATGGCGCAGTCTGCCTCCGGAAGTGTTTCAGGCCAGTAGTTCAATTGGTAGAGCATCGGTCTCCAAAACCGACTGTTGGGGGTTCGAGTCCCTCCTGGCCTGCCAACTTTCAGATGCCCGCAAGGGGCCTGCAGTTGGGCTATCCTGTACTGCTGTCGCTCTTTGTGGTCGTAGGCAATAAAGGCGCCTTGCAGTATCTGGGCGCACTAAAGGCTTCTTTGTATGAATGCAAAAGTAGAGGCGAAAACCTTTCGTCTTGACGGCCTCAAGTGGCTGGTAGTCGTGGCGTTGATTGGCGCTGCTGTTGCCGGTAATTCCTACTACGCCGAAATTCCCCTGTTGTATCGTGTGCTGGCAATCGTTGCGCTTTGCTTGGTTGCGGTATTTGTTGCAGTGCAGACCGAGAAGGGTAATGCCTTCTGGAATCTGCTGCGGGAAGCGCAAAATGAAGTGCGCCGCGTAGTATGGCCGACCCGTCAAGAAGCAACCCAGACCACCCTAATCGTGGTTGTGTTTGTGCTGCTGATGGCGGTCATTCTCTGGGCGTTGGACTCCGGTCTTGGCTGGATTGCTTCCAAGATCATTGGCTAAAGGTTAATCCATGGCAAAGCATTGGTATGTGGTTCAGGCCTACTCCGGCTATGAGAAGCGTGTAAAGACTTCTCTGAAGGAGCGCATTGAGCTGCACGAAATGGACCACCTCTTTGGTGAGGTGCTGGTGCCCACCGAGGAAGTGGTGGAAATGCGTGCCGGCCAAAAGCGCAAGAGTGAGCGTAAATTCTTCCCCGGTTATGTACTGGTGGAAATGGAGTTGAACGACGACACCTGGCACCTGGTTAAAGAGACCCCTCGTGTGCTGGGCTTTATTGGCGGCAAGGCAGACAAGCCGGCGCCAATCACCGATCGTGAAGCTCAAGCGATTCTGAATCGCATTGACGATTCTGTTGATAAGCCCAAGCCCAAAACGCTGTTCGAGCCGGGTGAAATGGTGCGTGTTATCGACGGTCCGTTTAATGATTTCAATGGTGTGGTTGAGGAAGTCAACTACGAGAAGAGCCGCCTGCGGGTGGCGGTGTTGATCTTCGGTCGCTCCACGCCAGTAGAGCTGGAATTCAGCCAGGTAGAAAAGAGCTGATTTCGAGCTGAAAGGATTCGGCCCTCTTTCGTTTCGGCGGAAGAGGGCTTTCGCGTCCCTGAAAACCCAGTGCTGAAAATGCTCTGGCTGGATGGGAAAACAGGGGAGCTGAGCGTTGCACGTTTGTATAAGTGTACAGCGCAGGCGCTAATACCCAGTTAAAGAGGAAGCTGTAATGGCTAAGAAAGTAGAAGCTTACATCAAGCTGCAAGTTAAGGCCGGTCAGGCCAACCCAAGCCCTCCCGTTGGTCCTGCACTGGGTCAGCACGGCGTGAACATCATGGAATTCTGTAAAGCGTTTAACGCACAGACCCAGAGCTTGGAACCAGGTCTGCCGGTACCGGTAGTGATCTCCGTTTACAACGATCGCTCCTTCACCTTCATCATGAAGTCGCCGCCCGCGTCGGTTCTGCTGCGCAAGGCTGCCAAGATCAAGAGTGGTTCCGGCCGTCCGAACACCGAGAAAGTCGGTAAAGTGACCCGCGCTCAGATCGAAGAAATCGTTGAAATGAAAAAAGCAGACCTGACTGCCTCCGATATGGATGCAGCGGTGCGCACCATCGCTGGTTCTGCTCGCAGTGCCGGTATCGAAGTGGAGGGTCTGTAAGTGGCTAAATTGACCAAGCGTCAGCGCGCAATGGCTGAAAAACTGGAAGCTGGCAAGGCTTACGGTATCGAAGAAGCAGTAGCGCTGCTGAAAGAATTCTCCAAGGTTAAGTTCTCCGAAACCGTGGACGCAGCGATCAATCTGGGTATTGATCCGCGTAAATCCGACCAGGCTGTTCGTGGCGCGACCACCCTGCCGCATGGTACCGGTAAAGAAGTACGTGTTGCTGTATTCACCCAGGGTGCCAACGCCGACGCTGCGAAAGAAGCTGGCGCTGACATCGTTGGTATGGACGAACTGGCAGCAGAAGTTAAAGCTGGCAAGATGGATTTCGACGTAGTTGTGGCCTCCCCGGACGCTATGCGCGTTGTTGGTCAGCTGGGCCAGATCCTCGGCCCGCGTGGCCTGATGCCGAACCCGAAAACTGGCACCGTTACCCCGGATGTAGCGACTGCGGTTAAAAACGCAAAAGCTGGTCAGGTACGTTTCCGCGCTGATAAAGGCGGCATCGTGCACGGCGGTATCGGCAAGGTGTCTTTCGATGCGAATGCGCTGAAAGAAAACCTGGAAGCTCTGGTTGCTGACCTGAAAAAGGCCAAGCCGGCTTCTGCCAAGGGCGTATATCTGAAGAAGATCACCCTGAGCACCACCATGGGCCCGGGTCTGATCCTTGATCAAGCTACTCTGGACGTTAAGTAATTTACATACAGTAATTACTGCGCCAGATTGTAAAAGAACTTTGGGGTTCGCCGCGTCGCTTAGGCAGCGCGGCGGGCCGTCAAAGACCGTAGGTGCGGTGGGTGTTTGAGGTTTAAATGCTCTCCGCTTAATCCGCGCTCCGGCCAGGTTGGCCAACAGTGAGTGCGAGCCTACGCAGACGGTGTTGCCCAAACCAGTATTTTTACTGGATTTGAGCTTTTTGCACCGGAACGGATTGGGGTCAGAAGATCCCAATCTTTTTTCAAATCCAGGAGTGACACTATGGCTATTGGACTCGTAGACAAGAAAGCGATTGTCGCGGAAGTCCAGCAGGCTGCTGAGGGTGCTCTGTCTGCGGTTGTTGCGGATTCCCGTGGCGTAACCGTGAATGACATGACTGCCCTGCGCAAAGAGGCTCGCGAGAACGGCGTTTGGTTGAAAGTCGTCCGCAATACTCTGGCGCGTCGCGCTCTGGCCGGTACCGAATTCGAATGTCTGATCGAGACGTTCGTAGGTCCCAGCATCATTGCTTTCTCTAACGAACACCCGGGTGCCGGCGCGCGCATCCTCAAGGCGTTCGCAAAAGACAATGAAAAGCTGGAGCTGAAAGGTGCCGCCTTTGAAGGCGTAGCGACTGACATCGCTCTGTTGGCAAGCCTGCCGACTTACGATGAAGCAATCGCTAAGCTGATGAGCTGCATGAAAGAAGCATCTGCTGGCAAACTGGTTCGCACTATTGCGGCCGTTCGCGACCAGAAAGAGCAGGAAGCTGCTTAATAGTTTCGCAAAAGCGAAATGGCAGTTATCCACTTTTATAGAAATTACGAGCAGTTTGCTGCTCACACGAAATCAGGTACTAACTCATGTCTCTGACTAAAGAAGATATCATCAATGCGATCGCCGAAATGTCCGTTAAGGACGTTGTTGAGCTGATCGAAGCTATGGAAGAAAAGTTCGGCGTAACCGCAGCGGCTGCTGTTGTTGCTGGTGGCGCTGCTGGCGGCGACGCTGCTGCAGAAGAAAAGACTGAATTCGACGTAATTCTGACCTCTGCTGGCGACAAGAAAGTAAACGTGATCAAGGCTGTTCGCGGCATCACCGGTCTTGGCCTGAAAGAAGCCAAAGGTCTGGTAGACGGTGCTCCGAGCCCGCTGAAAGAAGGCGTTTCCAAAGAAGAAGCCGAAGCAGCGAAGAAAGAGCTGGAAGAAGCTGGCGCTACCGTAGAACTGAAGTAATTCGGTTTTACACAATACCGCTGGGGCCGATTAGTCGGTTGCCGGCGGAAAGGCTGGTGGACTTTTGTCCGCCGGCCTTTTTGCCGTTTGCGGCATGGGGCTTTTCCCGCCACTGGTGAGGAGCAGGTCGCAGAGTAAACGGCAAACAAACCGAGAGGTTTGTGCACAGAGTGGTATGTTTTTTGGTCAGCCCTTAAAGCGTAGCGCAATGTGCAGAGACTTCTCGCCCGGATGGGCTGCGTAACGTCAGGTTGCTGACCGTAGCTCTGATGAAGTCTTGTCACCGATCAAGCTGGGGAATATGAATGGCTTACTCATACACTGAGAAAAAACGTATCCGCAAGGATTTTGGCAAACTGCCTAAGGTCATGGACGTGCCTTTCCTGCTTGCGATACAGCTGGACTCGTATCGCAAATTTACGCAGGCCGACACGCGCCCGGATGAGCGTCTGGATATCGGCCTGCAGGCGGCGTTCAAGTCTGTATTTCCAATTGTCAGCTATTCTGGCAATGCCGCACTGGAATATGTGAGCTACACCCTCGGCAAGCCTGCCTTTGATGTAAAAGAGTGTACCCTGCGTGGCGTTACTTACGCGTGCCCGCTGCGTGTGCGCGTTCGTCTGATTATTTACGATAAAGAATCTGCGAATAAGTCCATTAAGGACATTAAAGAGCAGGAAGTGTACATGGGCGAGATTCCGCTCATGACTGAAAACGGTACCTTCGTAATCAACGGTACCGAGCGTGTCATCGTGTCTCAGTTGCACCGCTCCCCGGGTGTATTCTTCGACCACGATAAAGGTAAGACACACTCTTCCGGTAAACTGCTGTACGCCGCGCGGGTAATTCCTTACCGTGGCTCATGGCTCGACTTCGAGTTCGACCCGAAAGATCTTGTGTATGTACGTATCGATCGTCGTCGTAAACTGCCGGCGACTATTCTGCTACGCGCACTGGGTTACAGCTCGCAAGAAATGCTGGAAATGTTCTTCGAATCCAGCACGTTCAATCTCAACGATGAGACTGTCAGTCTCGAACTGATTCCTTCTCGCCTGCGTGGTGATGTTGCGTCCTTCGACATTAAAGACGGCAGCGGCAAGGTGATCGTTGAAGAAGGTCGTCGTATTACACCGCGTCACATCCGCCAGCTGGAAAAAGCCGGTGTAGAAAAGCTGGAAGCGCCGATTTCCTACGCCTACGGCCGCGTGTTGGCCCACGACGTCATCGATGAAGCGACCGGTGAAGTGGTTGTCGAGGCTAATGCCGAGATCACTGAAGAAGTGATCACCAAGCTGCGCCTGATGAATGTTGACAGCTTCAACACTCTCTATACAAATGATCTGGACTGCGGTCCGTTCATTTCTGACACTCTGCGCGCCGATCCTTCCCGCACCGAGCTGGAAGCGCTGGTAGAAATCTACCGCATGATGCGCCCGGGCGAGCCGCCCACCAAAGAGTCTGCAGAATCCCTGTTCGAGAACCTGTTCTTCTCCGACGAGCGTTACGACCTGTCTGCGGTAGGCCGCATGAAGTTCAATCGCCGTTTGGGTCGTGCGGACGAGACCGGTGAGGGCACCCTGAGCAAAGACGACATCGTTGATGTTCTGAAAACTCTGATCGAGATCCGTAACGGTCGCGGCATGGTCGACGATATCGACCACCTGGGTAACCGTCGCGTGCGTTCCGTGGGCGAAATGGCCGAAAACCAGTTCCGTGTTGGTCTGGTACGTGTTGAGCGCGCGGTGAAAGAGCGTCTGTCCATGGCGGAATCCGAAGGCCTGATGCCGCAGGATCTGATCAACGCCAAGCCGGTTGCCGCTGCGGTTAAGGAATTCTTCGGTTCCTCCCAGCTGTCTCAGTTTATGGACCAGAACAACCCGCTGTCGGAAGTGACCCACAAGCGCCGTGTTTCTGCACTGGGCCCGGGTGGTCTGACCCGTGAGCGTGCGGGCTTCGAGGTGCGAGACGTACACCCGACCCACTACGGTCGCGTATGTCCGATTGAGACGCCGGAAGGTCCGAACATTGGTCTGATTAACTCCCTGGCGACCTATGCCCGTGCCAACCACTACGGCTTCCTGGAAAGCCCGTACCGCAAGGTTGTCGACGGCAAGGTAACTGACGAGATCGAATACCTGTCTGCGATTAACGAAGCCAACTACGTCGTTGCACAGGCTTCCGCAGAAGTAGATGAGAACGGTCGCTTCACCGATGACCTGGTAAGCGTGCGTCACCAGTACGAATTCACCCTGAAAGCGCCGGAAGAGATCCAGTACATGGACGTTTCCGCCCGTCAGGTTGTGTCTGTGGCTGCGGCAATGATTCCTTTCCTGGAACACGATGATGCGAACCGTGCACTCATGGGTTCCAACATGCAGCGTCAGGCGGTGCCGACTCTGCGCGCCGACAAGCCGCTGGTAGGTACTGGCATGGAGCGCACCGTAGCGCGCGACTCCGGCGTATGTATCGTTGCCAAACGCGGTGGTGTGATTGAGCGTGTGGATGCCAGCCGTGTAGTTGTACGTGTACACAACGACGAAGTAGAAGCCGGTGATGCGGGTGTGGATCTGTATGGTCTGACCAAGTACACCCGCTCTAACCAGAACACCTGCATCAACCAGCGCCCGATCGTGAAGACCGGTGACGTGGTTGCGCGCGGCGATATCCTTGCCGACGGTCCTTCTGTCGACCTGGGTGAGCTGGCGCTGGGCCAGAACATGCGCATCGCGTTCATGCCCTGGAACGGTTACAACTTTGAGGATTCCATTCTGGTATCCGAGCGCGTGGTACAGGAAGACCGCTTCACCACCATCCACATTCAGGAACTGACCTGTATTGCCCGTGACACCAAGCTGGGCAGCGAAGAGATCACCGCGGATATTCCCAATGTGGGCGAGTCTGCGCTGAACAAACTGGATGAGTCCGGCATCGTGTACATCGGTGCGGAAGTGGGCGCTGGTGACATCCTGGTTGGTAAGGTGACGCCGAAAGGTGAAGCCCAGCTGACCCCGGAAGAAAAACTGCTGCGTGCGATCTTCGGTGAGAAAGCCTCTGACGTTAAAGACACTTCCCTGCGTGCACCTTCCGGCACCCGCGGTACTGTGATCGACGTACAGGTCTTCACCCGCGACGGTCTGCAGAAAGACCAGCGCTCTCTCGCTATCGAGAAGGCGCAGCTGGACGAAGTACGCAAGGATCTGAACGAAGAGTATCGCATTGTTGAAGGCGCGACCTTCGAGCGTCTGGCGGCTGCTCTGGAAGGCGAGAAAGTTGCTGGTGGCAAAGGCGTCAAGAAAGGCGACGTTCTGAACGCTGAGATCCTGTCCGAACTGCCGCGCGAAGACTGGTTCAAACTGCGTATGGCAGAAGAGAGCCTGAACGAGCAGCTGGAAAAAGCGGAAGCTCAGCTGAGCGATCGCCGTAAGCTGCTGGACGAGCAGTTCGAAGACAAGAAGAAGAAACTGGAATCTGGCGACGATCTGGCGCCGGGCGTACTGAAAATCGTCAAGGTATACCTGGCGATCAAACGTCGCATCCAGCCTGGTGACAAGATGGCCGGTCGTCACGGTAACAAAGGTGTTATCTCCGTGATCAAGCCGGTGGAAGACATGCCGTACGACGAGAACGGTGAGCCGGTAGACGTGGTTCTGAACCCGCTGGGTGTTCCGTCTCGTATGAACGTTGGTCAGGTTCTGGAAATGCACCTGGGCATGGCGGCGAAAGGCCTGGGCGTGAAAATTGATCGCATGATCAAAGAGAAACAGGAAGCGGCGAAGATCCGTGGTTTCCTGGAAGACGTCTACAACTCCACCGGCGGCCGCAAGGAAGAGCTGGACGAGCTGTCTGATGAAGAAGTGCTGTCCATGTCCGAAAACCTGCGTCGCGGTGTACCCATGGCGACTCCGGTATTCGACGGTGCCGCAGAGCCCGAGATCAAGAAGCTGCTGCGTCTGGCTGACATCCCGGATTCCGGCCAGATCACTCTGTACGATGGCCGTACCGGTGATGCCTTCGAGCGTCCGGTAACCGTTGGCTACATGTACATGCTGAAGCTGAACCACCTGGTAGACGACAAGATGCACGCGCGTTCTACCGGTTCTTACAGCCTGGTTACCCAGCAGCCGCTGGGTGGTAAGGCGCAGTTCGGTGGTCAGCGCTTCGGTGAGATGGAGGTGTGGGCACTGGAAGCATACGGTGCTGCTTACACCCTGCAGGAAATGCTCACGGTCAAATCCGATGACGTTGAAGGTCGTACCAAGATGTATAAGAACATCGTGGATGGTGACCACCGCATGGAACCGGGCATGCCCGAATCCTTCAACGTACTGGTTAAAGAAATCCGCTCGCTCGGCATGAACTTCGAGCTGGAAAACGAATAACACTGGTATTAATCGGATTTAGTAGACAGAGACCGGTGGTGGCCCGCAGCAATGGCCACCACCGGCCCTCCCGGCCCCAGAGGCAGTTGGCCGGGAAGACTACCCCCTAGTGGAGGAAAGGCCTTGAAAGATTTGTTAAACCTGGTGAAAGCCCAGGATCAGCTCGAAGAATTTGACGCTATCCGTATCGGTCTGGCATCCCCGGACACGATTCGCTCCTGGTCCTACGGCGAAGTGAAAAAGCCGGAGACCATCAACTACCGTACGTTCAAGCCAGAGCGTGAAGGTCTGTTCTGTGCCAAGATTTTTGGCCCGGTAAAGGACTACGAGTGCCTGTGCGGCAAGTACAAGCGCATGAAGCACCGCGGCATCATCTGTGAGAAGTGCGGCGTTGAAGTAACCAAGGCGAAAGTACGCCGTGAGCGTATGGGCCACATCGAGCTGGCCAGCCCGGTTGCGCACATCTGGTTCCTGAAGTCCCTGCCGTCCCGTATCGGCCTGCTGCTGGACATGACCCTGCGCGACATCGAGCGCGTACTGTACTTCGAATCTTACGTTGTGACCGATCCGGGTATGACTACCCTGGAGCGTGGCCAGCTGCTGAACGATGAGCAGTACTTCGAAGCGATGGAAGAGTTCGCCGATGAGTTCGAAGCAAAAATGGGTGCGGAAGCCATCCAGGAGCTGATGAACGACATCGACCTGCCTCAGGAAATTCAGCGTCTGCGCGAAGAGATTCCGGCAACCAACTCTGAAACCAAGATCAAGAAGCTGTCCAAGCGCCTCAAGCTGCTGGAAGCCTTCTACAAGTCCGGCAACAAGCCGGAGTGGATGATCATGCAGGCTCTGCCGGTTCTGCCGCCGGATCTGCGCCCGCTGGTACCTCTGGACGGTGGCCGCTTCGCGACCTCTGACCTGAACGACCTGTACCGTCGCGTGATCAACCGTAACAACCGTCTGAAGCGTCTGCTCGAGCTGAACGCGCCGGACATCATCGTGCGCAACGAAAAGCGTATGCTGCAGGAGTCTGTGGACGCACTGCTGGATAACGGCCGTCGCGGCCGCGCCATTACTGGCTCCAACAAGCGCCCGCTGAAGTCTCTGGCAGACATGATCAAAGGTAAGCAGGGCCGTTTCCGTCAGAACCTGCTCGGTAAGCGTGTGGATTACTCCGGTCGTTCCGTGATCGTGGTAGGTCCGACCCTGCGTCTGCACCAGTGTGGTCTGCCGAAGAAAATGGCCCTCGAGCTATTCAAGCCGTTTATTTTCGGCAAGCTGGAAGCTCGCGGCCTGGCAACCACCATCAAAGCGGCCAAGAAAATGGTCGAGCGCGAAGAAGCGGTGGTATGGGACATTCTCGACGAAGTCATTCGCGAGCACCCGGTACTGCTGAACCGTGCACCGACTCTTCACCGTCTGGGCATCCAGGCATTTGAGCCGGTACTGATTGAAGGTAAAGCGATCCAGCTGCACCCGCTGGTGTGTGCGGCGTACAACGCCGACTTCGACGGTGACCAGATGGCGGTACACGTACCGCTGACCATTGAAGCGCAGCTGGAATCCCGCGCGCTGATGATGTCTACCAACAACATCCTGTCACCGGCAAACGGTGAGCCGATCATCGTCCCGTCTCAGGACGTGGTACTGGGTCTGTACTGGATGACCCGTGAGCGTGTAAACGATAAAGGCGAAGGCATGTCCTTCTCTGATATCAAGGAAGTCAGCCGTGCCTTCTACGCCAAGCAGGTTGGCCTGCAGGCGAAGATCAAGGTTCGTATCGACGAGACCGTGATCGGTGAAGACGGCGAGAAACAAGTAACCCGTACCGTATACGACACCACTGTCGGCCGCGCGCTGCTGTGGAACATCGTACCGGAAGGCCTGCCATTTGAGCTGGTTAACCAGCCGATGAAAAAGAAGGCGATCTCCCGCGTACTGAACGAGTGTTACCGTAAGGTTGGTCTGAAGGCCACCGTTATCTTCGCTGACCAGCTGATGTACACCGGCTTCGACTTCTCCACCAAGTCCGGTTCTTCCATTGGTGTGAACGACTTCGAGATCCCGGCAGCCAAGGCTGACCTGATTGCGACTGCAGAAGCGGAAGTAAAAGAGATCGAAAGCCAGTTTGCCTCCGGTCTTGTAACCGCGGGTGAGAAATACAACAAGGTAATCGACGTTTGGTCTCGTACCAACGACAAAGTTACCCAGGCGATGATGGCCGGTATCAAGAAAGAGCCGGTTGTGGATCGCGAGGGTAAGGATACCGAGCAGGACTCCTTCAACTCCGTATATATGTACGCTGACTCAGGCGCACGGGGCTCTGAAGCGCAGATTCGTCAGCTGGCCGGTATGCGTGGCCTGATGGCGCGTCCAGATGGCTCGATTATCGAAAACGCCATTACCGCGAACTTCCGTGAAGGTCTGAGCGTACTGCAGTACTTCATCTCGACCCACGGTGCTCGTAAAGGTCTGGCGGATACCGCACTGAAAACCGCGAACTCCGGTTACCTGACCCGTCGTCTGGTAGACGTGGCGCAGGATGTGGTAATCACCGAAATCGATTGTGGTACCGACGAAGGTCTGACCATGACGCCGGTGATCGAGGGTGGTGACGTTATTGAATCCCTGGGTGACCGTATCCTGGGCCGAGTGGTTGCGCGCGACGTAGCCAAGCCTGGCAGTGAAGAAATCGCTGTGCCGGCCGGCACCATGATCGACGAAGCCTGGGTAGAGCGTATCGAGGGCATGGGCATCGATGAGGTTATGGTGCGTTCCGCCATTACCTGTGAGACGGCTCACGGTATCTGTGCACAGTGTTACGGCCGTGACCTGGCGCGCGGTCACCGCGCGAACCCGGGTGAGTCTGTGGGCGTTGTTGCCGCACAGTCCATTGGTGAGCCGGGTACCCAGCTGACCATGCGTACCTTCCACATCGGTGGTGCGGCTAGCCGTGCTTCTGCGGCGGACAGTATCCAGGTGAAACAGGGCGGTACCGTACGCCTGCACAACCTGAAGACCGTGAAAACCGAAGCGGGCAACCTGGTTGCGGTATCTCGTTCCGGTGAGCTGGCGGTTGCCGACCCTGCCGGTCGTGAACGTGAGCGCTACAAGCTGCCTTATGGTGCGATCATCAGCGTTGACGAAGGTTCCAGCATCGACGGTGGCCAGATCGTGGCCAAGTGGGATCCGCATACTCACCCGATCATCACCGAGGTTGCCGGTTGGGTGAAGTTGTCCGGCATGGAAGACGGTCTGTCTATTCGCAAGCAGACTGATGAAATCACCGGCCTGTCTTCCATTGAAGTGATCGATCCGGCTGAGCGCCCGGCGGCGGGTAAAGACCTGCGTCCGGCTGTGACCCTGGTGGACGAGAACGGTGAAGAGCTGACTCTGGCCAACTCCAACGCACCGGCGCACTACGCACTGCCGCCGCGCGCGATCCTGAGCCTGAAAGACAGCGACAAGGTGAACGTTGGTGATGTAATCGCACGTATTCCGCAGGAATCCGGCGGTACCAAGGACATCACCGGTGGTCTGCCGCGCGTTGCCGACTTGTTCGAAGCGCGTAAGCCGAAAGAGCCGTCCATCCTGGCGGAAATCTCCGGTACCGTTTCCTTCGGTAAAGAGA
Organism: Microbulbifer agarilyticus; assembly: GCF_001999945.1. Taxonomy (NCBI): domain Bacteria; kingdom Pseudomonadati; phylum Pseudomonadota; class Gammaproteobacteria; order Cellvibrionales; family Microbulbiferaceae; genus Microbulbifer; species Microbulbifer agarilyticus. The sequence goes on along the minus strand of NZ_CP019650.1, from coordinate 3,553,524 downwards.
CCAAAGGCAAGGTTCGTTTGCAGATTACCCCGCAGGACGGCAAGCCGCTGGCCAATGGCAAGGATCACTACGAAGTACTGATTCCGAAGCACCGTCAGCTGACCGTGTTTGAAGGTGAAACCGTAGCGAAGGGTGAGGTTATCTCCGATGGCCCGTCCAACCCGCACGATATTCTGCGTCTGAAGGGCGTGGAAGAGTTGGCGCGCTACATCACCAATGAGATCCAGGAGGTTTACCGCCTCCAGGGTGTAGGCATTAACGACAAGCACATTGAAACCATTGTGCGTCAGATGCTGCGTAAGGTTGAAATCCTCGAGATGGGCGACTCCGAGTTCATCAAAGGCGACCAGGTGGAATACCAGCGCGTGGTGGAAGAGAACGAGCGTCTGCGTGCCGAAGGCAAGCAGCCAGCTCAGTACGAGCGCCTGCTGCTGGGTATCACCAAAGCGTCTCTGGCGACCGAGTCCTTCCTGTCCGCGGCCTCCTTCCAGGAGACCACCCGCGTACTGACCGAAGCGGCGGTAACCGGTAAGGGTGACAACCTGCGCGGCCTGAAAGAAAACGTGGTAGTGGGTCGTCTGATCCCGGCCGGTACTGGCCTTGCCTACCACGCTGAGCGCAAGCGCAAGCGCACCCAGCAGCAGACTCAAGGCTTCGCCGAAGGTCCTTCTGCAGAAGAGGTGGAAGCGGCGCTGACCGAAGCCCTGAAATCTTCCGGGGAATAAGGTCAACGGAACGGAGTAGTCTGACCGCAAAGTTCTGCCTGTAAGGCGTCTTTCGGTCAGTTCCGGATCGCAAACATCAAGGAATGTGAGTGTTTACTTCGCTTGGTGGTTGACTCGGGGATGCGGCGTTTATAGAATGCGGCCCCCGCTAATGGGGTGCGATTGCCTGACGACCCTCGGGTTCGCCGGAATATCGCGCACTGACGATAGGCCCTCACTGCTGTAACTGGTGGGGGCGTTTTATTTTGGAGTGATTTTTAATGGCAACGATCAACCAGTTGGTTCGTAAGCCGAGAAAACGCAAAGTTGAAAAAAGCGACGTGCCTGCACTGCAAGCTTGCCCGCAGCGCCGTGGAGTTTGTACTCGTGTGTATACCACTACACCGAAGAAGCCGAACTCCGCACTGCGTAAAGTTTGTCGTGTGCGCCTGACCAACGGTTTCGAAGTAACTTCGTACATCGGCGGTGAAGGCCACAACCTGCAGGAGCACAGCGTGGTACTGATTCGCGGCGGTCGTGTTAAAGACTTGCCGGGTGTGCGCTACCACACTGTACGCGGTGCACTTGACTGTGCCGGCGTAAACGATCGCAAGCAGGGCCGTTCTAAGTACGGTGCCAAGCGTCCTAAGGCATAAACCTTAGGTTAATTTGCGTTTCGGTTTAACGAATAACCGGAGTAAGGCTGAGCTCGCCGATTTGTAGATGCTATTTATTAGCGAATGCGGCGGCATCTCAGAGTAACCCTGAAGAGAGGCAATTCCATGCCAAGAAGACGAGTAGTCGCCAAGCGCGAAGTACTGCCCGATCCCAAGTTTGGGAACGTGACTCTGGCCAAGTTCATGAACCATGTCATGATCTCTGGTAAGAAGTCTGTGGCAGAGAGCATCGTATACGGTGCACTGGATCTGGTTTCAGAAAAGCTGAACAAAGATCCGATTGAAATTTTTGAAGAGTCCCTGGAAAACATCGCCCCGATGGTGGAAGTAAAGTCCCGTCGTGTTGGTGGTGCTACTTACCAGGTACCGGTAGAAGTGCGTCCTGCACGTCGTACCGCGCTGGCAATGCGCTGGCTGGTAGATTTCTCCCGTAAGCGCGGCGAGAAGTCTATGGCCCAGCGTCTGGCCAATGAAATGATCGATGCTTCCCAGAACAAGGGCGGCGCGGTCAAGAAGCGTGAAGACGTGCACCGTATGGCGGAAGCCAACAAGGCGTTCTCTCACTATCGTTTCTAAGATAGTGGCGCTTCTAAGTCTGATGAATACACACATCGGAAATTAAAACCGAAAGGCAGCAGGGCCAGTTTTTTAACTTGGGGCCTAGCTGCCTTTTGCCGTTATATCGAGGATACAACTGTGGCACGTAAAACGCCTATCGAACGCTATCGTAATATCGGTATCTGCGCCCACGTAGACGCCGGTAAAACCACGACTACCGAGCGCGTACTGTTCTACACCGGTCTGTCCCACAAAATTGGTGAGGTGCACGAAGGCGCCGCAACCATGGACTGGATGGAGCAGGAGCAAGAGCGCGGTATTACCATTACCTCTGCAGCAACCACCTGTTTCTGGGCTGGTATGCAGCAGCAGTTTCCGCAGCATCGCGTAAACATCATCGACACCCCAGGACACGTTGACTTCACCATTGAAGTAGAGCGCTCCCTGCGTGTTCTCGATGGCGCGGTCGTTGTACTGTGCGGCTCTTCAGGCGTTCAGCCTCAGACCGAAACCGTATGGCGCCAGGCGAACAAGTACGAAGTACCGCGCATGGTATTCGTAAACAAAATGGACCGTGCCGGTGCGGACTTCCGCATGGTAGTGGACCAGCTGAAAGATCGCCTGAATGCGAACGCTGTACCTCTGCAAATGACCATTGGCTCTGAAGATGAGTTCAAGGGCGTTGTAGACCTGATCAAAATGAAAGCCATCCTGTGGAATGAAGATGACATGGGCATGACTTTCGAATACGGCGACATCCCGGCCGATATGCAGGACGAGTGCGAAGAAATGCGCGAGTTCCTGGTTGAAGCGGCTGCGGAAGCGACCGAAGAGCTGATGGAAAAGTACCTGGAAGAAGGTGAGCTGACCGAAGAAGAGATCAAGGCAGCAATCCGTCAGCGTACTCTGGCTAACGAAATCGTACCGGTTCTGGGCGGCTCTGCGTTCAAGAACAAGGGCGTACAGGCCATGCTGGACGCGGTTATCGAGTTCCTGCCAGCGCCGAACCAGGTTAAGGCAATCGAAGGTACTCTGCTCGACGCGGCTGAGACTGTTGAAACCCGTGAAGCTGACGACAATGCGCCGTTCGCTGCACTGGCGTTCAAAATCGCGACCGACCCCTTCGTTGGTACTCTGACCTTCTTCCGTGTTTACTCCGGTAAGCTGGAAAGCGGCACCGCGGTATACAACTCCGTGAAGCAGAAGAAAGAGCGTGTCGGCCGTATGGTACAGATGCACTCCAACGACCGTCAGGAAATCAAAGAAGTACTGGCAGGTGACATCGCTGCGGCCATCGGCCTGAAAGATGTGACCACTGGTGACACCCTGTGTTCTGAAGACGCCAAGATCGTCCTCGAGCGTATGGAGTTCCCGGAGCCGGTAATCTCCGTAGCGGTAGAGCCGAAGTCCAAACCGGACCAGGAAAAAATGGGTATCGCACTGGGCAAGCTGGCTCAGGAAGATCCGTCTTTCCGCGTTAAGACCGACGAAGAGACCGGCCAGACCATCATCTCCGGTATGGGTGAGCTGCACCTGGACATCATCGTTGACCGCATGCGTCGTGAGTTCAACGTTGAAGCCAACATCGGTAAGCCTCAGGTTGCCTACCGTGAAACTATCCGCAACACCTCTGAGATCGAAGGCAAGTTCGTTCGTCAGTCCGGTGGTCGCGGTCAGTATGGTCACGTTTGGGTGAAATTCGAGCCGGCAGAGGACGAGTCCGCTGAAGGTCTGGAATTCGTCAACGAGATCGTTGGTGGTGTAGTACCGAAGGAATACATCCCCGCAGTAAACAAGGGTATTGAAGAGCAGATGCAGAACGGTGTTCTGGCTGGCTACCCGCTGCTGGGCCTGAAGGCTACCCTGTACGATGGCTCTTTCCACGATGTGGACTCCAATGAAATGGCGTTCAAGATCGCGGGCTCCATGGCTACCAAGAAGCTGGCAGACGTGGGCGGTGCTGTACTGCTCGAGCCGGTAATGAAGGTAGAAGTGGTTACTCCGGAAGAGAACATGGGTGACGTAGTAGGCGACCTGAACCGTCGTCGCGGTCTGATCCAGGGCATGGACGAAAATGCGTCCGGTAAAGTTGTAAACGCGGAAGTGCCGCTGGCCGAAATGTTCGGTTACGCCACCGACCTGCGTTCTGCTACCCAGGGCCGTGCTACTTACACCATGGAATTCCTGAAGTATGCGGAAGCGCCGAAAAACGTCGCTGACGAAATCATTGCAAAGAACAAAGCTTAAGGCTTAGTCCCTTTAAAACTTTTTAGTTAGAGGATCCTGAAAATGGGAAAAGAAAAGTTTGAACGTTCCAAGCCCCACGTAAACGTGGGCACCATCGGTCACGTTGACCACGGTAAAACCACTCTGACTGCTGCACTGACTCGCGTATGTGCAGAAGTATGGGGCGGCGACGCTGTTGCTTTCGACGGTATCGACAACGCTCCGGAAGAGCGTGAGCGTGGTATCACCATCGCAACCTCTCACGTTGAATACGAGTCCCCGACCCGTCACTACGCGCACGTAGATTGCCCGGGACACGCCGACTACGTTAAGAACATGATCACCGGTGCTGCTCAGATGGACGGCGCTATCCTGGTATGTTCCGCAGCTGACGGCCCCATGCCGCAGACTCGTGAGCACATCCTGCTGTCTCGTCAGGTAGGTGTACCTTACATCGTGGTATTCCTGAACAAAGCCGACATGGTTGACGACGAAGAGCTGCTGGAACTGGTAGAGATGGAAGTTCGTGAACTTCTGGACCAGTACGAGTTCCCGGGTGACGACACTCCGATCATCGTTGGTTCTGCTCTGATGGCCCTGAACGGCGACGACAGCAACGAAATGGGTACTACCGCTGTTAAGAAGCTGGTTGAAACCCTGGACGAGTACATTCCGGAGCCGGAGCGTGCGGTAGACCAGCCGTTCCTGATGCCGATCGAAGACGTATTCTCCATCTCCGGTCGTGGTACCGTAGTTACCGGTCGTGTTGAGCGTGGTGTTATCAACACTGGTGACGAGATCGAGATCGTTGGTATCAAAGAAACCACCACTACTACCTGTACTGGTGTAGAAATGTTCCGCAAGCTGCTGGACGAAGGCCGTGCTGGTGAGAACATTGGTGCGCTGCTGCGTGGTACCAAGCGTGACGAAGTTGAGCGTGGTCAGGTTCTGGCTAAGCCGGGCTCCATCACCCCGCACACCAAGTTCGAAGCAGAAGTGTACGTACTGTCCAAGGACGAAGGTGGTCGTCACACCCCGTTCTTCAAAGGCTACCGTCCTCAGTTCTACTTCCGTACCACTGACGTAACTGGTGCGTGTGAACTGCCAGAAGGTACCGAGATGGTAATGCCAGGCGATAACGTTCAGATGACCGTTACCCTGATTGCGCCGATCGCAATGGAAGATGGTCTGCGCTTCGCGATCCGCGAAGGTGGCCGTACCGTTGGTGCTGGCGTTGTAGCTAAGATCATCGAGTAATATTTACTCTTGATCGAAAGCAAAAAAGCCGCGGCAGAAATGCCGCGGCTTTTTTTGTCTCTCATTTTTGTGTAACCGGGTTTACCACCAGTCCCGGCTTAAGTTGCAATGGCGACTGGTCGCCATAAGACGGTCGAAGTCCTCTCCATCCAGTGCCACCAGTGATTCATGATCGCCCGATTCCAGATAGATTGTGTCGCGACTGTCGAGTCCAGTATCAACCAATGTTGTCAGTCCGTATGCCTGACCGAGTGGTGGCAGAGCGCCGAGTTCGCAGTCGCTGAAGATGTTGCCGAATTCTGATTCACTCACCATTTCCAGCTGGTTGCGTCCCGTTTCATCGCGCACCGCGCGCATATCCAACCCGCTGCTTGCGGGTATGACCACCATTACCATGCCCTGCTCGTCCTTTAGCAGGATCGCTTTTGCCACCCGGTCTTCACGAACATCCGCTTTGTGCGCGCTTTCACGGCTGGTCGCGCTGTGTTCATGGGGAATCACCCGGTAGTGGACGGAATGGTTATCAAGATATCGACTGACAGTGGGTGCCATGGTCATGACGTATCCCTCCTGTTTAATGTATGACTGCCTCTACTGACAGTTTAGTTTGCCGCCGCCGGTCTTAAAGGGACATGTCCATCGTTGTATATGTCTATCCGCGATATGAACGGCGTTTTTGAACTGACAGAGGGGATTGGTCGTGTGCCGGATAAACACGAATCAGGCAGACTTGGTGAGCTGCTCTAGTAATTGTCGATGGCGGGCGATGATCGGCGCATCCTCGGGGAAAATACTTTCGTAGGTTTCTATTAGCCGTTTACAGATTTGTATCGCTTTTGATTTGTCGTTTTGCGCAAGGGCAATGTGCATTTCTGTTTCATCGTTTTGCAATACGATGGGGTGGTCGTGGCTAAAGGTCTTTAAGTTAATGGTGTGCGACAGCTGATTTAGTTCTCTCGCCTCTTCCAGTTTGCCCTCATGCAATGCGATACGTGCAAGACGCAAGTTCCAGCTCGCCACCCCGTAGTCATCGGCCCCGTATTGCACGATGTTTTCCTGCTTAACCTGGTTAATCAGCTCAATACCGGCGGCGACATCCCCGGTTATCGCCAGAGCTTCACCGAGATTGGCGCGCGGCAAAAAAGTGGAATCGGAGTTGTGTGGATAAATCTTGCCAAGTATTTTCACGGCCCTTTCCAGATCGGCGCGCGCCAGTGCCACGTGGCCTAGGTGGAAATTGAAGTAGCCGCGATGGTGGAAGAGTTCCGCTGTGGTTTCCAGCTCGCGCACCTCGCCTGCGAGAAAAGGGTTCAGTACCTCGGCAGCCCCTTGAAAGTCACCCAGACGGCCCAGTAGTCGCGCATAGGTGATCGCGCTGTGCCGAAAGATCTTATTTTCGGTGCTGAAAATTTTACCGCTCACCTGATAGGCGCGCTGCGCGAGCTCACGGGCTTCCTGCCAGCGCCCCACACGCATATAGCTCCGCGCGACAAAACGATAACTATTGAGCGTGTCCGGGTGGGACTCCCCCAATAGTTTTATGCGCTCGGCAAGTACTGCGGATTCGGTTTGCGCGGCCATCGGGAAATCTGGTTTGTTGAAGTAAGCATTGGACAGGCTGTGGTTGTTAGCCAAGCCCAGAGCGCCGCCCTGATCGGGCATTTGCTGCCAGATACCTTTTGCCGCGTTCAGTACTTCGATGGCGTCATCCGGTGAACCAACACGGGAAATCAGCTGCCCCTGTCGGTGCAGCGCCTGTGCCTGCAGGCGCTTGTCGGGATACTGCTCCAGCAGGGTGAACGCCTCCTCAAGAGCCGCTGCAGCGCCATTCACCGCGCCGGATTCCCGCTGGTAGCGTCCGAGGCCGATTAATAGTTCGGCGCGCATATGGGCGGCTTCCGTTGCACTGATACCCGCCGGCAGTAGTGCGGCGGTGTCGAGTTGTTGCAGTGCTTCCTGCTGAAGTGTCGCGGCTTCGTGGTACTTGCCGACGTTGTAATTTAACTGCGCCAGCGATTTCAACAGTTGTGATTTCACGGCGGGGTCATTGTCCAGAGTCTCGCGAATCTTGCGTGCGCCGTCTTCCAGGATCTGATCGACGTTGACGGTGCGGCCCTGGGCGCGTGCAGGCGACGCTGCTTCAAACATGTCCGTTAGTAGCGCCGTTGTGCGTTCCGCGGTGTACATCTGCCGTTTGATTTCCCGTTGTGCGTCGAGCAGGCTGTCGCGTTCCATGCGCAGCTGGTCTGCCAGGTACAAAGATGCGGCGAGCCCGAGATTAATCGCAACCACCACAGAGGCGGCGAGGCCGCTGGCGACAGGGTGCCGGGCTAGTACGCGGCCCGCGCGGTAAAACAAGCTCGAAGGGGTTGCCTGCACCGGCTCTCGGTTCAGGTAGCGCTCAATATCCCGCTGCAGATCACGGGCACTGTCGTAGCGTCTTTCGGGCTCCTTACGCAGTGCCTTGCTGACAATATTGTCCAGGTCGCCGCGGAGTGATTTCCGGTCTTGGATTCCCCCGTTCTCCACTCGTATCCGACTGGGTGGGGTTGTCTCCGTACGGCAGATGGCTTCCACCGCCTGCTCCGCACAGTTGTTTCCCAGCCCGTGGGGAGACCGCCCGGTAAGCAGGCAATACAGTAGTGCTCCGAGCCCATACACATCGGTGGCCATGGTTGTGCGTTCACCACGTATCTGTTCCGGGCTGGCATAGGCCAGGGTCATGCCTTGCAGGGCGGTCGCATTAGTGCGGTCCGCCTCGCCTTGCAGAGCTTTGCCAATGCCAAAATCCAATAGCTTTACCTGGCCTTGCTCGTTGACTAGTACATTTTCAGGCTTGATATCCCGGTGAATAATCAGGTGATTGTGGGCATAGCTGACCGCCTTGCAGACTTCAATAAATAGTTGAAGCCGTGCCTTGAGCGGCAGCTTGTGGGTAAGGCAGTGTTCGTGAATCGCCTTGCCAGATACATACTCCATGACTAGGTAGGGGCGGTTATCGTCGGTAGCGCCGCCGTCCAGCAGTGTCGCGATATTCGGGTGCTGCAGCTTGGCCAGGATCTGCCGTTCCTGATGGAAGTGCTTTAACTCTTCAGCGCTGGCAAAGCTTGGGGCTACCTTGATTGCCACCTGCTGCTCATAGCTGCCATCGGCCCTGCGTGCACGAAACACGATGCCCATGCCGCCGTGGCCAATTTCTTCTTCGATTGCGAACGGGCCCAGCTGCTGCCCGGAGGGAATGCTCTGACTGAGCGTCCGTAATTGCTGGCCGATAATATGCGTCTGCTGTGCACTGACATCGACCGTATCGTGAAACGACAGAAGTCGTTTTACTTCGCGCAGTTCTTCAGGGCTGGCCTCCGCCGAGGCGAGGAGCGCATCGCGTTCGCTGATAGCCGCTTCAGCGCAGCGGTCGAACAGGTCTTTAACCGTTTTCAGACGGATTTTGCGGTTGGGCATAACGGATTCAGGCTGGTGTGGGGTGGTGGAGCTCTTGCAGGCGATCGGTCAGGAACGCCCGGGCAAATTTCAATTCGCGCTCAACAGTCGCCACGCTAATGTTCAAAATTTCAGCAACTCGGGCCTGGGTGAAGCCGGCGAGGTAATGCAGCTCGGCAATGCTCTCCAGTCGCTCACCGATTTGTGACATCTCGGTCAGCGTGTGGTCGATGGTGAGCAGGCCGAGGTTCACATCGATATCACCCAGCAGGTTGTCCATCCAGACCGTGCGCATGTGCACTCCATTGCGCTTCTGCGCAGATTTTGCGCGGGCGTGGTCCACCAGTAAATGCCGCATGGCTTTGGCGGCGCAGCGATACAGGTGGGTGCGGCTTTCAAATTGCGCCGGAGATTCAATCAGGCGCAGACACGCTTCGTGCACCACATCGGTGGTCTGCAGGGTCAGCTCTGCGGACTGGTTCGCCAGGATACGCCGCGCACAGCGCCGGAGCTCTTCATAGAGTTGTCCGGTCAATTCGGGTAACTGCTCGTGCTGGGGCATGGCTTGTTGTTCTGCTTGTTGTTCTGCTTGCGTTTGCGCTAGTACGCCCGTTTTAGATCTTGTCGCAAATTGGATCAACAAAAATTTTCAAAAAAGGTGACTCAAGTTGAGGGAAAGTGCTTCACGTTTACGTAACTCATTTCAAGGATCTTTTTTTGCCCGGGTTCGACTTCGACCGTCGGCCTGGCAATTTGCGGGACTCACTGCATGTCAAAACAGTATTTCGTGGCGGGGCTGCTGGGTATTTCGGTGTTTTTGTTGGTGATTCTGAGTGCTCGGTCAGAAGTGGTCGATCGTCCAGGAATTTCGACGAATCCAGGGGGCGCTACCGAGGTCGGGGCCAGCCGTTGAGTGGGATATTGGCCTCTGTAGAGGGGCGAACTGGCTACCGCCATAAGTGCCGGAAAAGTGATGTGATTGAAGTTAGGTGTACACGTCAACTTAAACCTGTCTTAAGTGACAAAACACTAATAATGGCGAAAATAATGCTAACCGCGTCACACCAAATTCGTTAAATTGCGCATATTGATCGCCTCTACGCTGGCAGCAGCGAGTAGGAATTAAAAACAGAGATATCTCGTGAGATATCCACAATGGTTTCGAGACATTACCGATGAGCGAACTGCTTTTTTACCGTAAGCCGGTAGCCCTTAACCGGGAAAATCACCGCAATCTCAAATTTTCTCCGGATAGCAAGTTCCTGTTCTCCCGTGAGATCAATTCGGTCCCACTTACCGGGATTGAGTTCTTCGAAGCCAGTCGCGACCTGCCGATTTTCTTCAGCCGCAATGAGTCCGGCCAGTACTTCCCTCTAGCCCTGCTGTCGCTGCGCAACAATCAGCACGCATTAGTGGATGAAGATGGCAGCTGGCAGGGTAGCTATGTCCCCGCGTTTATCCGTCGCTATCCATTTGCGATGACCGGCAACCAGACGGTCTGCTTCGATGAGGGCTGCAAGCAATTTTCCGAAGAGGTTGGAGAGCCGCTGTTCGACGAGCAGGGTGAGAACAGCACAACCCTGAATAATGTTCTGCAGTTCCTGACCAACTTCGATAAGTCATACAAAGCGACTCAGGAGTTCTCTGCAACCCTTGCCGAGCAGCAGCTGTTCAAGTCCTTTGATATGCAGGTTATGGCTGGGGATGGAAAGCCCGTGCGCCTGGAAGGCTTGCACGTAGTGGACGAGGCCAAACTGCTGGAAGTTGAGCCTGAGCAGGTGCAGCGCTGGTTCAAGAGTGGCCAGCTGGCCTGGATCTATGCGCACCTGCATTCCCTTGGCGCGCTGCGTCAGCTCTCCAAGCAGCAGGCGCAGGCCAACGCAGTTGCCGAAGCGAAAGAGAAAGCCGAGGCCGGCGCGTTGAATTAATCGCACTCGCTGAAATTTTCAGCAAAGAAACACCTGGTCAGTATTTTGGGTCAGGTTCAAAGCAGTCGTAAGCCGAATTGTTGGCGCGGCTGCTTTGCTGTTTTAGCAAGATCGTAAAAAGGCCGTTTATTTGACGGTCGTACACAAAATTAGAACGACGAAGAAAACCCCTACCGTTTTCAAGGACCAAAGCATGAAACCCTTCCGTCACCATATGCTTGCTCGTGCAATTCGCCATGCCGTTCGCGGCAACGGAGCCGAATTGAATCGCAGTAATCGTACGCATAGGGGCAAGCAGCTGACCCTGGGGGCGCTGCTCTCCGGTGGTGCGGTCAACCTGCTGGCGGCGACGCACAATGTTGACGCAGTGGATGCGTTTACCGATGTGGAAGATCTCGGCGGCAACGTCGAAAGAGTCAAAAGCAAGTACAAGAAGGGATCGGTCGGGGTCAACGTCTTCAATGATTTCGTGGTAGGCGATCTCAACACGGTCAACCTTGAGCTGGATAGCGATGTTGATCAGCTCGTAAATATCGTGCGCAACAGCCGTCCGGAAGTTCACGGTGTGCTGAACAGCTATCAGGACGGAACACTGGGTGGCAACGTTGTATTTGCCAGCTCCTACGGTTTTCTTGTGGGGGCGTCAGGGGTAATCAATGTCGGTCAGCTTTCCGTAAGAACACCCTCACAAACTGAGATCGATAGCTGGCTGGATGTGGGCACTCCGGACTTTTCCGACGAGGGCATCACTGCACTTGCCAACGACGACTACAGCGTGTCCGCCAGTGGTCTGGTGACGATTTCGGGCAAAGTTAATACCGCTGACGGTATCGATATCCTCGCAAATGAGGTTGTTGTGGATGCCGGCGCGGTGATGACCGCGGGCAATGCCATTCAGGCGATCTACGTTGATGCCGCTATGGTAAACGTGGGCGATTTCACCGCGCCCACGGCGCTGCAGGTCGAGGGCGGCACAATCACGATTGTGGCGGAGGGCGATACGACCGTTGGTGGAGACCTGATGGCCGATGGTGGTATCACCATCAGCGCGGCGGATATTGCTGTTGAGAGTGGTGCGACCATCGATGCGCGGGATGACTCGGTTGCCTCCGAAGCCGCGACAACCGCGATGTTCGTGGGGGACAATGTCTCTCTCGCCGGTGATGTACTGGCAAGTGATATCAGTATCATCGCGGATCAAACGGTTACCGTAACCAGTAACCTTACCGCGCTGGGTAGCATCGGCACCGAAGATGACGAGAACGAGTACGTGGTCGGTATCGTTGATGTGGATGCTCCGCAATTCAATCTCGATGCAGGCAGCGATGCGCTGATTCTGGCCGCCACCATTGACGAAAGTGCGGTGACTTCTGCCGGTGCCAGTGACATGGTGATCGTCGGTGAATTGGATGCGTTTGATTCTCTGGATGCGAGCGCGGGCTCAATCGAGATCACCACGGATAACGTCGTGTCCGGCTCCGATGTGGCGCTGCACGCGAGTGATATCCAGATTAGTGGCAGCCTGACTGCTGACGCCACTGCCGCGGACAGCCTCGGGCAGGTATTGCTGGATGGAGATGCCAACTACGATGACCTGGGCAACATCTCCGCGAGCCGTGTCAAAGTCGTCACCACCAACGATTTTTACCTCACCAGCGATGCCAGCTCGGTATCCAGCAGCAGCGGCGATCTTGTGTGGGAGGAATCCTCCGGCGCGATCGACCTGGATTATGCGCTGGAGCTTGAGGCGCAAAAACTGGAAACCACATCCGGCCTCACGATTTCCGCCGAGGAAATTGTACTGACCGCGGGCAATGCCCTTTCGGTAGGCGATCAGCTGGCCGCGACGGGCGAAATCCGCCTGAGCGGTAACACGCTCGATTTCGATTTTTCTCAAATCAGCGCCGACATACTGTCGCTGGTGACCAGCAATCACATGGTATTTGCGGCCGCGGCCACCGACAGCGAATACGTGGCAGCAGGGGCCGATGACTTCAAACTGGTGGGGGCGGTCGACTTCGATGGCGAGCTGAAGCTTTCCGCCGGCGCGATCTCCGTAACCAGCGGCAATTCGATTACCGCAGACAATATTTCCTTCGATTCTGCCGACACGCAAATCAATGGCAGCGCCATTGCCGATGCCGGCGATAGCGACAGCGCGACTTTTGGCACCATTACACTGGAGCAAAGCGCGCGCTATGCCGACCTGGGTAACCTCAGCTATTCCGAGCTGGCGCTGGTTACCGACGCGACCATTGTGCTTTCCGATAACGCCTCTGACAGTGCGGTTACCGGCGCTGCAGCGAGCGATATTGTCTGGGTAGACAGTGGCGATTTCGATTTCAGTGGTTCCGACATCAGCTTTAGCGCCGGCACCCTGACGCTGACCACGGATACTTCGGTCTCTGCCGATAACATTACTCTGGAAGTCGATACCTTCGATACCAGCGGCACGCTCAACGCCACTGGCGACATCATCCTGCGCTCATCGATCGACGACAGTCTCGACCTGAGCGGACTGAATGCGGCGAAGCTTACCCTGGATTCCGATGACCTGACCTGGACCAAGTCGCTGGTATACGGCGGCGACCTCGAACTGATTGCGGATACCATCACGGTTTCTTCGGCTACCGATATTACCGCGGCGAATATCGCTCTGGACGGTGACACCATCAATGTAGCGGGCAGTTTGTCCACCGGCGGTGGCGATATCACCATCGATGGTCGCGAGATCACGCTGGAAGATGGTAGCCACCTGGACGCAACCGGGGTGGCTAAGGATGGTGATGTCACCATTACTGCCAGCGACAAGAGCGAAGTTGGCTATGGCACCGCGAGTGCCACCACCAGTATTACCCTGTCTGGTGAGATCGATGCGGCGAACATTACCGCCAAGGCCGAAAGCATCGCCATTAGCTCCATGTATGCTGAGTTGGGCACTACGCTCGGTGTTAAGACCGTAGCCCAACTGCTGGGTGTTGAATTTAACTATATGGAAGCGCTGGCGGATGCCACCGTAACCGTGACCGGCACTGCCGACCTCAATGCGACCGATGACATCACCCTGGCTTCTGAATCCCATGCCATGAGTGAATCGCTGGCGGCCGTACTTGGCGGCGCACCTGCGGGCGTTGCCCTGGCCGGTATTTACAGCCATTCCGATGCGACCAGTACCACCGAAATTCAATCCGGGGCAATTGTGCATGCGGGGCAGGACCTCAGCGTTACCGCGCACAATGAGGCCTATGTGGCAGCCTCCGCCTTTGTTATCCAGGCGCAAAACTCGAACAAGGCCGTGGTTGCCGCGTCAGTGGCCGAGGGTGATGTTAATGCCACCGCTCGCATTGAAAATGGCGCAGACTTGGATGCGGCCAACCTGGTGCTCTCGGCAGAGAACCTGAACCGTTTCTACTCCTCATCCAGTGTTTATGGCCTCACCGGTACCCGCTACGGTATCGCGGTTGCCGTGGGCGATTTTAATACCAACGCAACCGCAGAAATGGGCGCGGATATTGGTAGCATCGGCGACAAGGTCGGCAATGTAACCGTGACCGCACTGGATCGCACCGTAGAGCAGCGCGTGCATTCCGGTGTGAAAATTGGTGCGGGCAAACTCCTGCGGATGTTCGGTTCCCGGTTGATCAAGGGCGCCAGCAAAGTGCAGTCCGGCGCATCCGGGCTGCTCACCAAGTACTTGCCGGAAAGTACTGAATCTCCGGAAGATAACGGCAAGCCAGGTGAGGTTGAGTGGAAGGGTGGCCTTGCGCTGTCTCTCAACCTGTCTGATCACGAAGCCTACGCCTATCTCGGCAACAATGTTTCCGGCGCGGATGAAGCGCCCACTATTAACGCCAGTGGCGATGTACTGGTAGCGGCGGGTACCGATCTCGGTACCGACAACGATGCCATCGGTGGCGGTGATGGCCGCGGTGCGGTGGGTGGTGACCAGGGTGGCTATCGCACCACGGCGCAATCCAGTATTTCCTCGCCGAAAAAGCGCGGCAACGTTGTTGCCAATGCAGAAAAAAGTGCCGCGCTCGCGTTTAACTTCGCAATCAATGAGGGCGAGGCCGTTGCCGAAGTCGGTGACTACGTTACCGTCAACGCGCAAAATCTCGGTGTGGTGGCCGAGCAGAAAATGCCGATCGTTTCCACCTACGATCGGTGGGACACCATGTCCGACATCAAGAACAAATTCAGCAGTACCGGCGGGCTGGAAAGTAATATCCTGACTACCTTTGCCAACTCCGGTGCGAGTGCCGATAAGGAAGCCTACGGTGGCACCGTCAATGTGGTGTGGAATGATATCGACACCAAAGCCTGGATCGGTGACAACGCCACTGTTATCACCACCGGAACCGGCAGTTGGAGCGCTGAGCGCAAGGTAGAAACCAATAGCGGCACGCCGGGTATTCTCGACGATTTCGAGCCGTTCAAGACGGTAACCTATACCTTCGACTTTGATGAGTCAGTCTCGGTGCGCGCTTTCAACTTAATCGAAAGCGCCAACGTCGCGGGCAACATTGGTAGTCTCGGCCTGATCCCTAACGCCAACGGTACCAACCAGGAAGGTAAATCCGTTGGTGGCTCTATCGTATTCGTTCAGCAAAATGCGGACGCGGTCGCGGGTATCGGCGAGTCGACCATTACCGCGGCCGGTGATATTTCCATTACCGCAGAAACCGACGAGCGCCACTTTGTGGTTACCCCTTCTTCCGGTTGGGGTGCCGGTACTGGTTTCAACGGCGCGATTTCCGTACTGAATTCTGAAGCTCTGACTCATGCCTCGCTGAGCAATCGCGCGTTCGTTACTGCCGATGATTTGGTGATCGTTGCCGACCACCAGATGGGCAACTGGGCTGCGGGGGGTGCGGTTAACTGGACCACCGGCGAGAGTGCCGTGGGTGTGGCCATCGCGGTCAACATCACCCAGGGCGACACCAAGGCGTTTATTGGTGACAACTCTGAGGAAAAAGAAAAGGTTTCGTTCAAAAACGATTCCCAGCCCGCACCGGATGCTCCGTCGGCACCGGCACCTACCGAGCGTGCCATTGTTGCGCGCAATGTCGAAGTGCGCAGTAAATCGTCCGGTACGAATGGCAGCCTCGCGGCGGCCGGTGCGTTGCTGCAGGAACACACCGATGAGCCGGGCATGTCCACCAAGTTGAAAGGCTGGTTGGATGGCAAGACCGGCGGCCTGGCCAGCAAGATTTCCGGCAAACTGTCGGGCAAGCACAGCGATGCCAGCAGTAGCAGTAGTAGCAGCAAAAGTTCGGTTAACCAGGCATCCAGTGATGCTTCGAACGGCAGCTCTTCCGATAGTAGCGACAGCGTGGCCGAGGTTGATGCGGATGCGACCAGCTTTGCCGGCGCGGGTAGCGTAACGGTTTCTGTTTCCAACCTGGATGCCAAGTCCATCGTTGATGGGGCAAATATTCGCGCGCACAGCGGCGCTGGTGATGAGGTGAATCTCGACATCCAGGCGCTGCAAAAAATTGTATCGGCTTCCGCCTCCGGTTCGGCGGCGGTCAACCTGTCTCAGTCCCCGTCTACTCCCAACAGTAAGGCAATGGCTGGTGCCATTGCTTACCAGATTACTTTTAATGATGCGCTGGCGTGGCTGGTGGACTCCGACGTAGTGGATGCGGGCGATGTCGCCGTGCAGGCTCTGCACGGCGGCGACCTGACCTCCATCGGCCTGGCGCTCGCGGTGGACAAACCATCGCAGGGTGGCAAGTCCACTTCTGCCGGACTTTCCATTTCCGGCGCCATGGTGCGCGACGGCACCTCCGCACGTATCGAAGGCTCTTCAATCAGTTCCAGTGAAGGTGGTGATGAAGACCTGGAAGTGACTGCCTATAACAACACCGATGTCGGTGTGGGTGGTGGTACGCTGTACGCCGGCGGTCAACAAGGTTTTGGCCTGGCGATTACCTATGCGGATATTGATGACCCCGCGGACTTGATTGGCGACAGCAACCCGGACGGCAACAATATCTGGAGCAGCGCGTACAACGAAGACGTCTACAGCGGCAAAGCAGTAGAAGCTGTCGTTACCGACTACTCCGGTACCGATAGTGAAATTAATGATTTCCAAAATATCGATATCAGTGCGCGCGGTTTGCAGCGTATTGGTATCGGTGCAGCGGGTGTAGGCTACAACGACAACGCCGAAAATGCCTTTGGCTTTATGGGTAGCTTCGCCATTGGTTCAATCCGCAGCGATAGCAAAGCGCTGCTGGAAAATGTGGATATCACCAGCGCGGATACGGTTTCCGTTAATGTCGCCGGAAGCAAAAACGGCAGCCTCGACACTATCCTGGACGGGCTGGGTTCCAGCAGTATCAACGACGATTACGACTTCTCTGGTGCAAGTGCCTTCGATAATACCGAAGTGCACACCAGTGATGATGGCACCGGCTCCGCCTACAACTATGGCACCGAAGGGGAGCGCATTATTGCGGTTGCCGGTGTGGTGCAGGTAGGCAAAAGCAACTTGGGTATTTCCTATGCCCACGCGGATGTCAGCACGGAAAAAACCGCGCAAATTCGCAACGCCAATATCAATGAGTCCGATACTGCTGCCAGTAGTGTGGATGTAAGTGCCCGTGATGAGGCCCTGCTATACACCGTGTCCATCGGTGTTGGCGTAGCCACCGGCAAGTATTCTGGTATTGGTTCGGTTGCCGTGAATAGCCTTAACAACACCGTGAAAGCCGAGATCGGTGATTGGAGTGGCAGTAAAGACGGTCTCATTCACGCCGAAGATGTGGCCGTTACCGCGCAAAACGATATGGACGCAGTTAACGTTGCGGGCGCGGTGGCTGTTTCCACCGGTAGTGGTGCGGCTGGCGGCCTGGCGGTTGCCCTAAATCTCGTGGGTGACAGCGGGCACGAAACCCGTGCACGCATCGGAAATATTGATCTGGAAGTGTCCGATGATATTACCGTGAAAGCGTCCAGCGGTTCCGACGGCGATGAAAACCTACTGGTAGGTAACGCCATTGGTATTGGTGCTTCTACCGGAGGTTCTGGCCTCGCATTCGCTGGTGCCATCGGTGTTACCGACGTCGACCAAACGGTACAGGCGGGGATCAAAAATGTTGGGGAAAACTCCGACGGCTCCGCGACCAATAGCGGCGGCACCATTCGCGTGCAGTCCACCGATTACACCGATAGTGTGTCTACCGCCTGGATGGGCGCAGGTTCTTCCAGCGGTTCTGCAGGCGGTGTTGCGTTGGCGGTCAACCGCATCGATTCTGATGTGACTGCGGAAATTCTTGGCGACGATAGCAGCGATACCAGCACGGTACTCGCGGCAAAACACGTTTACGTCGATGCCCTGCGCGATAATTGGTTGCTCACCATCGACGCGGGTGTTGCCGCATCGAATCAGATCTCGGTAGCCCCGTCCATTGGTACCGGCGTTGTCGACGGCAATGTGACGGCACGTATCGCAGAGAAGGCCGACATCGACGCCTACGGCAACGTCGGGGTTGAAGCGCAAGCCCACACTGAAAATCTGGTGGGTAGTGGTGCAGTTGGTGTTGGACTGAATGGCGGCGCGGGGGCGATCGCAATTTCCACCGCAGCTGAATACGGCAAGACCCAGGCCTATATCGAAGACGCAACCGTTAAGGCCCTGGGCCTTGGCGGCACCTTCAATATTCTTGATGGTGAACTTGCCGGCATGACTGCGTTGCCGGACCTTTCCGCCACTGACGAAGACTCTGATGGCAACTCCAACGCAGTCGGAAATTCCGACGTATCGATGGATGACCTCACCACCGCATTTGGCTCACAGAATTTGAGCGAAGGCAATGAAGCGGTTACCGGTGTCGGGGTTAACGCCACCAGCTTTGTTAAGCAGCAGGCGATTACCGTCGGTGGCTCCGGCAGCAAAAATATTGCGATTACTGCGAACGTCGCCACCAATGTGTTTGAGTCCAGCACGGACGCTTACATTAAAAACTCCACCATCAATAGTGGTGTATCTGGCACGGATACCGCGGACGTTGTTGTGCGTGGCTCCAGTCATGACTACGGGCTGGGCGTTTCTGCTGGTATCGCGATTTCTGGTGGTGGCTCTGGTATCGGTGGCTTCTCTACCAACCATATGGGTAAAGAGGCGAACGCGGAGATCGATAACAGCACCATCGATGCGGATGAGCTGGTGCTGGAAGCAAACTCCACTCAGCTAGCACAGGCGGTTTCCGCCGGTATTGCCGCGGGTGTGGGCGCCGAGAGTGGCCTCGGCGGCGCGGCCTCTGTGACCATCAATAAAATGATGGGCGGCACCAAGGCGTGGCTGCACGACAGCACCATTACCGCCTCGGATGTGGTGGTGAATGCCGAGCGACGCCAGGATGTGAATTCCGCGGCCGGTTCTGCGGGTATCGGCACCACCGTGGGCGTCGGTTTTGGCCTTGCGGTTAACCTGGTGGGCGGCGATAGCACTGCACTGATTGGCAATGATTTGGATGATTCCGGTGATGATGACACCACCCTGATCAAGGCGGATAACGTAACCGTCGATGCCGACCGCCTGGAGAGCGTGAACAGCTACTCCCTGGGTGCCGGCCTCAGCACCGGTTACGGTGTGGCGGCGATGATCAACGTTACCGAATTCAAGGGCGAAACCCGCGCAGGTGTACACGGCCTGCTGCATGACAATGGCACCAATTCCAATACCGCCGACGATTACTTCACTACGCAGATTGTTGGCCAGGACGGCACTTCTGATGCCACCAGTGTCACTGTCAATGCGCAGGATATTCTCGATGTTGACCAGGAAACCCTGGGTATCGGTGCTGGCAGCAGTGTCGGTGTAGGTGCAGTAGCCAACGTGGTACTCGGCCGCAGTCAGGTGTACTCCGAAGTGGTTGGTTCCGACATCGACGCCACTACGCTCGATATCGATGCCACCGCTCAGCGTCAAGCATGGATGATCTCCATGGCCGGTGGTGCCTCTACCAACTTTGGCGCTGCAGTAAGTATTGGTGTCGCGCTGTTCGGTCAGGGGGATACCACCACCGAAGACGGCACCAATGCGGAAGACGAATTCGATCCGTCTCGCCAGACCGCGAATAATGTGCTGGCGGAAGATACCGCTGGCTACAACCCGCATCTCTCGAGCGATGATATTGCCGCGATTGAAGAAGAGAGTGGCTCCACCATCGAGGCATCCACTGCGCCGAGCACCAGTACTACTACCGAATCCGGTAATTCGCTGAAAATTGGTGGTGAGAGTGTGGTGGCCGCGCGTATTTCCGGCGGTGACATCGATGTGGATACGCTGGATGTCGACGCCCAGACTTTGCTGTTTACCTATCAAGGATTGGGTGCAGTTGCATTGGGTAGCGGTGCCATCTCCGGTGCCGTGGGTGTTACCCGTCTGTATGACATGACGATTGCTACCGTGGATACCGATCTCACCGCCAACGACGTGACCGTCGATGCACAGGTGATGAACATATCCGATGATGACGCCGCGGGCGAAATGAAGTCCTGGGTGATCAGCGGCGGTGGTACCGGTATTACCGTGAACTACAACGATGTGCGCAGTGAACTGCGCACCGTGGCCGGTGTGTCTTCTGCCACCGGTGATGACAGTGGTGATATTTCTGTATCCGCCCGTGATACCACCGAACTGCGTGTTGGCGACCTGGATGCGGGCAAACCGTCCGATCCTACCGAAGGCTCTCTAAGTGTTACCGTCGGTGCTGGCGCGATTGGTGCGTCCATTGGCTTTGCTGAAAAGAACAGTGATGTGGATGCCTGGCTGGGCGAAACTGGCAAGGCCATCAGTGGTTACAACACGGTCGAGCTGGATGCTTATTCCGCTGGCCTGGTAAAAACTAGTGCCTTTGCTCTGGCCGGTGGTTTGATTGCCGGTGTTCAGGGTGTCGTGACCGACGCCCGTGACGAGTCCAATGTAAATGCCACCGTGTACGGCACCATTGATGCCGATGCCGCGGTCAATATCGATGCCCAGGCGACCCCCGAAGTCTTCTCCCGCGCTTACGGTGTCACCGTTGCTGCCGGTGGTGCCATGGGTGGTTCCTTCTCCTATGCCATCGCGGATGCCAAGGCGGTGGCTGAAGTTGGCGATGGTACCTACTTCACCGGCAATGCGGATGTAAATGTTCGTGCCGAAACCGGTGATGGCTCAAATGACGATTATGTCAGTGCCGATGCCAATGCGTTTGCCGCATCCGGCGGTCTGCTGGCCGGCGTGGCCGGCTCCGAAGCGCTGGCAGAAAATAGCTCACAAGCGGTTGCCAAAGTGGGCGACGGCGTGCGTATTCCAGACAACGATTTCGGCGTTTACGCGCGCAATACCGCGATACAGTACGCGGATGCGGATGGCTACTTCGTTGGTCTGTTTGCCGGTGGCTTTAACTGGTCTACCGCAGAGTCCAGTACCTCCGCGCGCGTAGAGTACGGCAGCAACCCGATTTCCAACGCGGTGTTGCGCACCGGCGACTTTATCCTAGACGCCTACAACTACGACGAAAACCAGAGCTTCACCACTGCCGGTGGTGGCGGTTACTACGCGGGTTCTGCGGCGGTTTCCAACGCGAACAGCTACAACAATTCGAATTCCAACAAGTCCGCGAGTGTTGAGATCGCAGACTGGGCATCCGGTTACACCGCGGTGCCGGTACTCGGCGGCGAGGTACGTCTTTCTGCTGCGCATGAAAGCCAGTTCTTCTCCGGTGTCGACTCCACCACAGTTTCGGTGGTCGGTGGCTCCGGTGCGGAAGCCAGCTCGGATATCGACAACGATGTTGAAGTGACGCTGGGCAACAACGTCAGCTTCGAAGCGCTGCAAATCGAAATCGAAGCCGACAACAGCGCGTTGCAAATTCAGGACCCAGCGGAGTCCGGCTTCTCAACCAGCATTAATGCCGGTGCTGGTGGTGCCGCGAACGGTTCCGCAGGTCTGTCGTACCAGGATCTTACCGGTGTCGAGGCGGCGGTGACCATTGGCAACAATGCCGTGCTGGCGATCAGCGATCTTGCCTGGCTCGACAGTTTTTATGACCACGGTATCGCAATCGACGCGCACACGCGTTTCTATGTATACGATGCGGCGGTACTGAAAGTGGGTGGTGCCCTGCAGGGCGCCGGTTCGGAATCCGACGTGGACGCCACCACCAAAAACACCGTCACCATTGGTGATGATGTAGTGTTGTACAACCCGATTGGCGAAATCGGTATCGGTACTTACACCATTGGTTCTGCAACGGCACAGGCGGAAACCAGCGTGTGGGCCGTTGCCGGTGTGGCCGGCGGCGTATCCGATGTGAACGTTAACGTGACCAACACGGTGGATATCGGCCAGGACGTAATCATTAACGCCCTCGACAATATCGGTATCTATGCCGGCCGTGGTTCTAGCTACCTGTATGAAAACCAGCTGGTAGCCGATGCGCGCACCAATGTGTACAACTGGACTGCAGTGCCGATTCCGGCGGGCAACGATGCCGACGCCGATATTAATGTCACCAACACCGTCATCTTTGGTGATGACATTGATCTGGGTAGTGACAGCCACGTTACCGTGGAAGCCAATGAGGGCTCTCTCTATGCCAATGCCGATGGTGTAGAGCGCAACCCCTATCTGGAACTCTTCTCCACAGAAACCACTTTCGGTTCCAACGATACCAGCAGTGATAACTCGCTGGTGTTTGAAGGTTCCGGCT
Source organism: Microbulbifer agarilyticus (assembly GCF_001999945.1). Classification (NCBI taxonomy): domain Bacteria; kingdom Pseudomonadati; phylum Pseudomonadota; class Gammaproteobacteria; order Cellvibrionales; family Microbulbiferaceae; genus Microbulbifer; species Microbulbifer agarilyticus. The sequence continues at coordinate 3,531,028 of NZ_CP019650.1, read as the reverse complement.
CTGTGGTTGCGGGTCAAAATGCCTACCAGTGGGTGGATGTGGATGACTCGGGCAATATCACCTCTGACCTCGCCGGCTACGGTACAGCTGGTCAACTCAGTGGCAAGTATTCTTCCCGTGCCAGCTTGCAGGCCTACATCGATGAACTGCAGGCGCTGGTGGATGAGTACGAGGCCTGGACCGAGTCCGGCACCAGTAACGAAGGCGGCAAGACCGATGGTAACGAAGATACCGGCGATACCGGTAGCGGCGGCACCAGCACCGAAGTCGGCACCGGCAGCTCCGGTGAAAACCCGTATACCGACGAAATTGTCGAACTGAAAACCGAAATTGCTGCGCTTTCCGTGGTTCTGGATACCTTGTCCGAACAGGAAAATAACGTAATCGCAGTGACCGATATCAGCGCATCAGCGGGTAACGTTAGCCTGCTGGCGGACACCATTGACTTGCAAGGCGGCAGTAATAATCGCCCCGAATTTATCGCTCGCGGTGATGCCTACATCGATATCAACAACCGCGATGACCAGCATTTGTTGGTCGGTAATCTGCATATTGCCAACCAAACAGGTGGCAATGTGTACGTCACCGGCGGCGCCTCCCTGGATGAGGCTTATATCACCGAGGAAGACAGCAGTACGACGGGCGTTAGCTCCGGAATTCATATTGTCCACAACCCGGGTGGCACCAACTACCTTAATTCTGACGTCATTATTGATGGTGCTATTACCAACCTGTTATCCACAGTAGATATCACCCTGGAAGAGGGCGATTTGCTGCAACAGGCGAGTATTGAAGCCAATACCATCAATCTCACCGTGGAAAACGGCAGCCTGGTGGTGAATGCAGGCAATAGCGATGTGTATTACGGTCGTGCACCTTCATCACTGGTGAATTTTGTCGACAAGTGGAAGCCCGACGACGCTGACGATTTTGTTCAGTACTGGATTAACCATCGCTACGAAGATGATATTGATGCAACCGGTATTGATGAGTTCAACAATTGGTTCTATGCCTGTGCCACTGCTAATGAGTGTTTTATTGGTAGTAACAGCGATAACAGCGAAGACTCATACTACGCCGGCGACTACGATACCGTGCACGTATTCTTCAACTGGGGCTTCAGTAACAGTCAAGAGTACGATGGTGATGACGAAATTCGCCTGAAGTTCAAGACCGACAGTAGTAGTCGCGGTGGCCGAAACTGGCGCTTCCAGCCGGTTGAAAATAAGCAGAGCAATTTGGTCCGTACTGCCAGCTATAACTCGGTGAAAAGCGATGTCGGCTCACCGGGTACCACGATAGTTGGCGAGAAAGTCGTGATTAACGCACGTCGCGTCGATATCAATGGCACCATTGAAGTGGGTACCGACAACAACTGGTCGGTAAGTGTTGGCAGTGGATTTGATTCTGCCATTGCGCAATATATCGATCTGGCAGGTCTCTCCGGTGGTGATCAGATCGAACTGCAACCAGGTCAAACCCTGAGGGTCGACAATCCAGATTACGTCAGCGCCTATGTGACGCCGTTTGAAAATCGCTATATTTATGTCGATCCGCAGATCTCTAAATTTAATGGCGCCGAAAGTATTTCGTTGACCTATGACGTCGCCAGTGGCCAGCTCCTGGTGGACGACGTACCGGTTTCCGGCGGTGGCTACCTGTCGATTAATGCCAAGATTTCCTCTACCGGAGCGGACGGGAATATTCTGGTACGCGATGGCCTTGGCCAGATCGATATCGACAATAATTCCAATACCGAGTTGGTGATTAATAGTTTGGATGCCGGTGACGATGCTGTGGGTATCGTGCGTATCACCGACTACAACTTCACCAAAAACATGAACGACGGTGGCAGTAGCAACGATTACTTCAGTCACTGGTATGTACACAGCCCCGGCGGACAGATTCAGGAATACGAAACGACTTCGTATGCGACAAGCTACGAGGATGGTGCATTTATTCGTTCTTCCGGTGGTACCGGCACCACGTCTAGCACCACTTACGATCCGCTCGCCGGACAGCTGTATTACATCCGTGAGGATGCGTCCGTTAGCCGTTCTTACACCGACTTCCCGGATGGCTACCTGGCTAAGTACCCGAACACTGTGGGCGAATGGCAGGGCACTGGTGCAAACGGCGCTCTGGAGTGGGATGTTGAGGCCAGCTACTACACTACTTGCGCGTCAAACCCGGATGTGTGTACCAACGGCACTGCGACAAATTACATCCGTCAGGAATACGATGCGGATAGCATCAGCCGTTACTGGTGGGCGATCGGTTACAGTTACGATAAATACTACGGTTCTAACTGGACTGATACCGACCCAAGTGTGTACATCCCGTATTACCTCAATATGGAAACCCACACCTATGTGAAAGCCGATCACAGTATTGGTATTTCCTTTACTGGTGTAGCTACCGGCAGCATCGATATTGATTCGGCAGCAAACGTCAGTATCAACGGCAATATCTATAACCCGCTGGGTACTACCGACATTAACACCAGTGGTATTTTGGATGTCAGCACCGGTGCCGCGTTCGATGCAGAAACCCTGCGCCTTTACGCCGGTAAGGGTGACCTGGGAAGCCTGGATGACCCGCTGAATATCGCTACCAACACCGTGTCGCTCGATGCGAATAAAGGCTCTGTGTATTTTGATATCACCGGCAAGTCCGGCGCGGTGCAGTTGGAAAAATTCAGTGCGAAGTACGATATCGCCGGCACAGTGGACAAAGGTCTGGAGGGTGTGGGTACTGGTACCCATATTCAGGGCGATACCCTCGACCTGGTGAGCTACTCCGGTAGCATCGGTTCCGCGGGCACCATTGGCACCTCGTCCACCTACGATTACATCAATGTAGACCTCAACGAAATCACACTGGAAGCAGCCGACGATATTGTCATCTACCAGGCATCCGGCGATCTGGCGGTAAATACTATTACCGCCAGTGAAGATGTTGTGATCACTCTTGGCGACGGTAGCCTGATCAATGGTATTGGCCAGAATGAAAAGACCGATGAAGAGCTGGCCTATCTGCAGACCGTGTGGGACCGTCTCGGCTTGCAGGATGCCGATGCCGGTGAAATTGCGGTTACTGGTTATGAAAACCAGTTCACTAGCAAGTACCACACGTACTGGCTGATCAAGCAACGTCTGAGCGATTCCTCCGAAGCCGGTTTCACCATTGACGGCGCCTTCGAAGACACCTTTATGTCCCGCTATGGCGTGTCGACAGTTGCCGAGGCGACCCAGCAGGCGAAAGATGAGTACTTCGCGCTGGAAGACTGGTTCGCAGATCAAGTCGCGGCCCCGGATGTCTATGCGAATGAAGAAGATGCGATTGGTGTAGAGCAGAAAGGTACCCTGGAGGGTTACGACTACGGCGACTTGCTGACCAGTAGCTATGACACGGACTACGCGCTGGTGATCGATGAGGCCAGCTCCTGGTATGCAGACCTGATTGAGGGTGCGCAGTGGAGCCAGAGCCAGCTTGATATCAGTATTAATGCGGCGGCCCTGAATGCGGACGCGCAGGCAACACTGACCAATCGCGAAGCCAACATCGTTGCGCCGAACCTCGACCTGAATGTCAGTGGTGGCAGCGTGGGTGAAGACCTCGCGGATCTGGTATTCGTTATCGATCGTGATAATCCGACCATTACTGACGCGCAAAAAATCGCGTTGTTGGAAGCAGGCCCCGGCGATATTGAAACCATCGAAAATGGTTCGTTGATTACCTTTACCGTTTCGCAAGTGGATCCGATCAAGATCGATACCACCGGCGTACTGAACATTGCCGCGACCGACGAGATTTATGCGGAGTCTGCCAGCGGCCTGACCTTGGGTAGCATTGTTTCTACCGATGGCGATGTACGTCTGGCGGTGAACGGTGCCATCGACGCGATCAGCGGTACCAACATTTCCGCAAACGACCTGTACCTGGCCAACACCCAGGGCGATATCGGTAGCGTAAGCAACCGCGTCCAGGTAGACCTGGATGGTGTGCTGCGCCAGGCAGGCGCAGCCAACAACCTGTACCTTACCCAGGTTGGTGGTGATTTGATTGTCGACGCGGTGAGCGCGGGCGGCATTGCAAGCCTGACCAGTAATGCAGATATCCTCGGCCTGGATAGCGAAAGTGTTGTTTCCGGTAGTGCGATTCAACTGGTCGCTGGAGATGACCTGGGCAGCAATACTCAGGCATTGAATCTGCGTATGTCCGGTGGTGGCGATCTGGATATCAATGCCGACAACGCCTGGCTGAATATCGCGGGTACTTCTGAGGCGCGCTTGGGCGCAAATTTGAATGGTGTTCTCAGCATCGATGCCAGCGGTAATCTGGTCATTGACGGTGGTATCAGTGCTTCTGCTCTGGATCTCTTCGCCGCGGGGGACATCCTCGACAGTGGTGCGGTAACCGTAACCGTCACTAATCTGGCAAAACTTTCCGCAGACAATATCGATGTCGATGAAGTGACCTTCGATATCGGCAGTGGTGACTTGGACGCGACCGCTGGCGCGATGACTTTGGGTGATATCACCACTGAGGGTGATCTCGACCTGCTGGCAACCGGCGCAATGCAGTTAAATGGCGATCTCGATATTGCCTATACCACTGCTTCTTCTGGTGGCGATGCGCGACTGCTGGCAGATGCCCAGAGCATTACCATGTCCGCTGGCAAGTTCATTCGCAGCGAAGACGATATCCAGCTCACTGCCGTCGATAGCCTCAACCTGCAATCCTTGATTGCGAATGGCGATATCAATCTCACCGCATTAAACCTGCTGGATACAACACTGGGTGATATCGATGCGGTATATCTGCAGGCCGACAACGTCTACGTTGATGCGCGCGACGCGCTGAACTTGGTTGATGTTACTGCCTCAGGGGTTATCAATCTTGATAGTGAAACCCTGCTGGCTACCGGCGATCTGCTTACCGACGGCAATGTCGTGGTTACCGCGGCCAACGGCCTGGAAATTCAGGGTGATATTGGCAGCGCGGGTAGCAAAGTTGCATCGATTAATTTGCAGTCGGGTGCCGGAGGCGTAACGCTGGGCGGTAGTGTCTTTACCACTGGTCAGTTCCTCGCGAACGCAGGTAACGATTTCGCCCTTGCTGCAACTAGCTTGCTTGATGCCGGTTCTATTGATGTGACGGCGCGTGCGGTCGCTGCGAATGCGGCCAGCCAGATGACCTCAAGTGGCTCTGCGCTGTTTACCCTGCGTGGTGACGACAGCACTTTTGGTGAAGTAACTACCAGTACCAACCTGACCCTGGATAGCGACAGCGATATTACGTTTGCCAATGACGTGACTACTGGCAATAACCTGCGATTGGAAACACAGGGCGATGTGTTTGTTAATGATGGGGTTACGCTGGATGTTGGCCGAAACCTGCGTGGTATTGCGACCTCCGCATTACTGGCCCAGAGCTGGCAGATGGCGGCTTCCAGTCAGTTGCTCGTTGCGAACAATGCGGTAATCGACACCGACGGTGTGCAAGTTTTCGAAACCCTATCCGTGACGGGTAACCTGACGCAGCGCGCCGGTGATGACGTTACTTTCGATGCGAATACCAATATCGGTGGGCGCCTGCATCTGACCGGTGACGCCGACCTGTTCCTCGTCGGCGATTTGGACGTAGGCACCGGATCTATTTCTGACATGACCCTGCTACTGGGCGGCTCGGTTGTGCAGTCCGCAGCCCAATCCACCAGTGCCAGCGGTGCAGTCAGTGCTGAAGCGCTTGCCTGGGCCGCGGCCGCAAACAGTGCGCTGCAAAGTGGCGCAGGCTCTTCGTTTGAATTTGCCTCTGCAAGCACTGCCAGTACTTTCGGGTTGCTTACCAGTGGGGGTGACCTTTCTATCGATAGCGCAGGTGACATCGACTTCCTGAACGACGTTACCGTCGGTTCGAATGTCTCCGGTGCAAATCTGCTGTTGAATATAGATGGCGATGTGTCTCTCGCCAACGCGGCAACCTTGCTGACTTATGGCAACTGGCAGGGTATTGCCGAAGCCTCCGCACGTGTTGGTAGCTTCACTGCCGGCAGCGGCAGTCTGGTCGATACCCGCGACGCGATGAATGTGATCGCTCAGCAAGGTATCGACTTCGCCCTGTTGAATGTAACCAATAGCGCGCAGTTGAGTGCAGACGGCGATATCCAGTTTAGTGAAACGGCTGACTTCGGTGGTGCCTTGACCATCGCCGATGGCAATCACTTGAATCTTGTTGATGATGTCACCGTTGGCTCCGCGGGTACTGCAAATGCGCATCTCACTTTGCGTGGTGACGTTACCCAATCTGCCGCCGAGACTTTCGCCATCAGCGGTGATCTGACTGCTTCTGCGAATAGCTGGAGCATGGGCGACGCGGCTCTGCTGCAGAGCGGCGGTGCCATGCAGATCGATACCGTTGTAGGTATGGACCTCGCACAGCTGGATAGCGGCAGCACGCTGGCTCTCACCAGTGGTGCCGAGATTGCACTGCGTGAATCTATGAACGCCGTTGACAGCATTACGCTGCAGGCATCCGATGCCATTACCCTTAGCGATGCCGCCCAGCTGGTAAGTGGCAACAACCTGAGTGTGAGCAGCGGCAGCTTCACCATGGGCGCCGGCGCTAACTTGCAAGTGGCGAGAGACTTTGACGCAACCACCACCAACGGACAGCACTACGCGCTGGTCGATGTGGATGGCAGTGGGACCCTTACCGCTGGCGGCGACATCGCCTTCAGCGAAGCCGCCAATATTGGAGCCAACCTCACCATCGTCGATGGCGATAACCTGGCCATGACCGACCACGTTGCGGTTACCGGTAACGCGAACCTCACCCTGCGCGGTGACGTTACCCAGTCCGCCGGCCAGCAGTTCACCATCGGCAACGACCTGACCGCGTCCGCCAACAGCTGGAGCATGGGCGACACCGCCCTGCTGCAGAGTGGTGGTGCCATGCAGATCGATACGGTTGTTGGAATGGATCTGGCACAGCTGGATAGCGGCAGCACGCTGGCTCTTACCAGCGGTGCCGAGATCGCCCTGCGTGAATCCATGAACGCAGTCGACAGCATCACCCTGCAGGTAGCCGATGCGATCACCCTGAGCGATGCCGCACAGTTGGTAAGTGGCAACAACCTGTCCTTGGACAGCGACAGCTTCACCATGGGCGCCGGCGCTAACTTGCAAGTGGCGAGTGACTTTGACGCAACCACCACTAACGAACAGCACTACGCGCTGGTAGATGTGGATGGCAATGCAGTTCTGACTGCCGGTGGCGATATCGCTTTCAGCGAAGCCGCCAATATTGGAGCCAACCTCACCATCATCGATGGCGACAACCTGACCATGGCCGACCACGTTGCGGTTACAGGTAACGCGAACCTCGCCCTGCGCGGTGACGTTACCCAGTCCGCCGGCCAGCAGTTCACCATCGGCAACGACCTGACCGCGTCCGCCAACAGCTGGAGCATGGGCGACACCGCCCTGCTGCAGAGTGGTGGTGCCATGCAGATCGATACGGTTGTTGGAATGGATCTGGCACAGCTGGAAAGCGGCAGCACGCTGGTCCTGACCAGCGGCGCCGAGATCGCGCTGCGTGAAACCATGAATGCCGTCGACAGCATCACTCTGCAGGCATCTGATGCCATTACCCTGAGCGATGCTGCGCAGCTTGTGAGTGGCAACAACCTGTCTGTAGACAGTGACAGCTTCACCATGGGTACCGGTGCCAGCTTGCAAGTGGCCGCTGACTTCGACGCAACCACCACTAACGAACAGCACTACGCGCTGGTCGATGTGGATGGCAATGCAGTTCTGACTGCTGGTGGCGACATCGCCTTCAGCGAAGCTGCCAACATTGGTAGTGATCTCACCATCATCGATGGCGACAACCTGACCATGGCCGACCACGTTGCGGTTACCGGTAACGCGAACCTCACCCTGAGCGGTGACGTTACCCAGTCTGCCGGCCAGCAGTTCACCATCGGCAACGACCTGTCGGCTTCCGCCAACAGCTGGAGCATGGGCGATGCTGCTCTGCTGCAGAGCGGCGGTGCCATGCAGATTGATACCGTTGCCGGTATGGATCTGGCACAGCTGGATAGCGGCAGCACGCTGACTTTCACCGGTGGTGCCGAGATTGCACTGCGTGAAACCATGAACGCCGTTGACAGTATTACGCTGCAGGCAGCCGATGCCATCACCCTGAGCGATGCCGCACAGCTGGTAAGCGGCAACAGCCTGAGTGTGAGCAGCGACAGCTTCACCATGGGTACCGGCGCCAACCTGCAAGTGGCCGCTGACTTCGACGCAACCACGACCAATGGCCAGTACTACGCGTTGGTAGATGTGGATGGCAATGCAGTTCTGACTGCCGGTGGCGACATCGCCTTCAGCGAAGCTGCCAACATTGGTAGTGATCTCACCATCATCGATGGCGACAACCTGACCATGGCCGACCACGTTGCGGTTACCGGTAACGCGAACCTCACCCTGAGCGGTGACGTTACCCAGTCTGCCGGCCAGCAGTTCACCATCGGCAACGACCTGTCGGCTTCCGCCAACAGCTGGACCATGGGCGACAACGCCTTGCTGCAGGTGGGGGGGGCAATGGATATTGCCACTGTGGCAGGCATGAGCCTGGCGAGAGTGGATAGTGGCAGTGCGCTTTCCCTGAGCAGTTCTATGTCTGACATCCAGCTGCGCGATCACCTGACTGCCGGAGGGGCGGTGCTCTTGTCTGCAGCGGGTACTGTCAGCGTGGATCCAACTCTGGATGTGGTGAGTGGCGATACATTTACCCTGCGAGCTAACAGCTTTGTGATGGGGCAGGGCGGTCTGCTGCAAGTAGCTGGGGATACTTATCTCGATAGCGCGGGCGATGTCGTATTGGCCGAATTTATTGGCCAGGGCAATACCGAAATTACCGCAGGTGGAGCGCTCCAGCTTAATGAGCGTGCTGAAACCTTCGGTAGCATGAAGTTAGATGTCGCCGCTGAAATGGCGCAGGCCGAAGGTCAGCACCTGGTCGTGCATGGTGACCTGTCCGCATCGGCAGCAAGCTGGCAAATGGATAGCGATGCGCGCGTGCAGGTTGTAGGTAGCGGCGATGTCGCGCTCGTTGGCGATGCGGATCTGCAGTTACTGAATGTTGGTGGTGATTTCACGCTCACCAACGGCGGTGACGTAGAGCTGCGCCGCGACGTGCATACCGGTGGCGCACTCACCTTGCACGCTACTGGCGACGTCTCCCAGTCTGCGGACACCCTGGTGAGAGCGGGTGGCGCTGTGGCCATCGATACCAACCGTTGGACCATGGGCAGTGCTAGCCGCCTGGAATCGCAAGGTGGTATCCGCGTGCACAGCTCCGAAAGCATGTTGCTGTCGGAACTGAGCAGTAGCTGGAGTGGTGATTACGCATTTGACCTGTTGAGCAGCAACGGCCGTATTGACGGGCGCAGTGACGCCGACCTGCACCTGCAGGGTGTGGCCGGTGGTCGCAGCTACCTGAGCGCGGCAACAGGTATCGGTGATCCTCTGATCATGGATGTGCCCTGGTTCTCTGCTGTCACCGACGAAGGTGATATCAACTTGATCCTGTTGAATGACGCACATGCGGAGCTGCTGTCTGCGCAGAATGGCGACATTCATATGCGCGCCTTCGGCGATGTAGAAATTGCCGAGCTGATTGGTACCCCGCATCTGTGGATCGACGGCTTCCTGCTGGCGAACCAAATGACCATTCCAGAAGGCAGCTTCATAGCCGAAGAAGGTATCCAGATTGATCAGGTGCTGATGACCGCTTCTGGTGAGCTGGAGTTGCGCGCACCGACCATCGATATGAACGTGGATAGTCAGGGCAACCCGGAACTGTTCCTGGCGCTGACCAATATTGATGGCGCAGCCGCTCAGTGGGTAGGCGTCAATGTGGAGAACAATGAGCGCTTGACCATCGACCGCCTGATGACGGATTACGGCGCAATATCTACCAGCGGTGACCTGCGTATCGAAAGTGCGGAGGTGATTTCAGAGTTGGATATGCAGAGTGGGGTGTTGAGTTTGACTCTGGATAACGTCGACCTGTCTCCTCAGGATCTGAATGGCCAGCTGGTTACGCCTTATGGAGAGTTCTGGTTGGATGTGCAGGGCAACTTGCTGCTCACTAATGCGCAGGTTACTCGCTATCGCGATCCTTTGGTTCTGACCTATCAGGGTAAAGATGGTGAGTATGTGATCGGTGATCCCGGCTTCAGTCGTCTTTCCATCGAGCACCAGCTGGAAAACTCTATCGACGGTGAGCGTGCCGAAGGTCGCGACTTGTGGCGCTTGTGGTTCAGTCGTCCGCTGGATTATCTGAATGCGGAAGAGTACTTCTGGAACCCGGTCGATTGGCTGGACCCAGATGAGTACAGTGAGATGGATTCGGAAAATGATGAACCCGGTTATGCAGAAATCTCTACCGACGACACGCTGGCCATGCGCTAATTGTCTCCCCCCTTGTTTGAGGGGGTAAGCGTGAACGACGTTTATATAAAAGATGTAACACGGCCGTCCCGGCACGAGCCGCCGGGAATTGGCGATAAACCTGAATGGTGATGAAAGTGGCAAGGTTGGAATTTGGAAAACTCGCGCAGGCACTGGCGCTCGCAGTGGCGGTGCCCTGTGCCTGGGCGCAGACGGAAGTTGATCTGCCCGACCATATTCCCGGCGCCGATGCGGGGGAGCAGGCGGCGGAGATTCGTCGTCGCGAGCAGTTGCTGATGGATCGTCCTGCGATGCCGGCTTTGCGGCTGATCGATGAGGTTGAAGTGACCGGAGATCCCCGAGAACTGGAGGGGCCGATATTCGAGCTGCGCAGTGTGCGCTTCAGTCCATCAGAGCTGCTTACCGAGCAGCAACTGCGGGACATCGTCCTACCTTATCTGGGGCAGCAGGTCGCCCACAGCCAATTGATGGAGATCGTAGAGTCGATCAACCGCACCTACCGCGAATCTGGGGTCTACACCGCCGTAGCGGTGTTGCCGCAGCAGGAAGTAAAAGAGGGTGTGGTATCGATTCGCCTGATCGAGGGCAAGCTGGGTGAGATTCGCTTTGAAGGTAACGAATACACCCCGGACGCCTTCTTCTCTGAGTGGATGGTCGAGCACCAGGGGCAGGAAACCGTGGATATGCCGCGGCTGCAGGCGGATATCCTCGAGTTCAACCGCTTGCATGACGAGCGCATTCGCGCGGAACTGCGTCGCGGTGAATCCTTTGGTCTGACAGATATTGTGGTCACCGTGCAGGAGCCCGAGCGCGGCTTTTTCCAGACCTTCGCCGACAACTACGGCTACGAGAGCTCCGGGCGCGAGTCGCTCGGTTTTATGTACCGCCGCCAGCACCTGCTTTCCGGAGGCGACCGCGCCATTGCTTACCTGTCGGGTAGCGAGGGCGCACAGTCTCTCAGTCTGAGCTACAACCGGCCGCTTCCCGGTACCCTTTGGCGTGTCGGCGGCAGTGCGTCACTGACTCGCACAGACTTGACCGAGGGGGATTTTGCCACTTCCGAGGTACAGGGCGATTCGCACCGCCTCGGGCTCGAGTCCTCCTGGCTGGCGTGGTCAGGTGAGCGCGGCTGGCTGAATGTGCTTGGCGCTGCGGGCTATACCCGCTCTACCACTGAAATTGCTGGGGTCGTCTTTAGTGATGACGCTATCCTGCAGGGTCAGGTTGGTGTCAGCGTCAACTGGGTAGGGCGCAACTGGCAGGTGACCGGCCGCCAAATGCTGGCCTACACTGATTTTGACGACAAATCCGACGTAGGCTCTGCACGCCAGGCTACTCAGGAAACCCTGTATAACGGTGCGCTGACCGGTTACGTGCGCGCGGGCACTACAGGCTTCTACGGCATCCTGCTTTCCTCTTGGCAGCACAGTAATGATGCGCAACTGCCGGGTTCGCTGTCTTTCTCGCTCGGTGGACCCACCAGTATTCGGGGCTACTTGCCCAGCGCTGTCAGCGGTGATCGGGGATGGTATGGGCAGGCCGAGCTGCATTACGATGGCTGGCAACCTTGGGATGTGACCGTAGAGCCATATCTTTTCTTTGACTACGGAGAGGCAAAATCTCTCGACCGTGGTGCGGACGGAACGGAAAAAATTAACGTTGAAACCCCGCTTGGTGCGGGTGGCGTTGGATTGGCACTTTCGGGCACCTTCTGGTCACTCTCGATGAACTACGCAGAACCTACTAAAGAGGCGACCCCCAAGCAGGATTCAGCCGTGTTCTATGCCCGCATGAGCGTTCGCTATTAGCAGTTGACAGCTCAAAACTTCGCCCGTAGAATTCGCGCTCCTTTTCGCCCGCCCTCGGGGCTGCGTAAAAGGACGTTCTTTAGCTTTTATTATTGGAGTTTGATTCCATGCAGGGTCAACGCATCCGAATTCGCCTGAAGGCGTTCGATCACAAGCTGATCGACGCGTCTACTCAGGAGATTGTTGAGACGGCCAAGCGCACTGGCGCACAAGTACGCGGTCCTATCCCGCTGCCGACTCGTAAAGAGAAGTACACCGTACTGATTTCTCCGCACGTCAACAAAGACGCGCGCGACCAGTACGAGATTCGTACTCACAAGCGTTTGCTGGACATCGTAGAGCCTACCGAGAAAACCGTTGACGCGCTGATGAAGCTCGATCTGGCGGCCGGTGTTGAGGTTCAGATTAGTCTCGGCTAACACGTTAAATTAACTACCGAATCCCAGGCGAAAACGGTCTGGGTAGTGTAACGCTCTGAAATTGGGCGGCCGCAGTGGGTTAAAGCCCCGTGCACTGAGAGGTTGAAAAGATGACTATAGGTATTGTCGGCCGCAAGAGCGGCATGACTCGCGTCTTCACTGAAGATGGCGCTTCTATCCCGGTAACTGTTATCGAGGTAGTTCCGAATCGCGTCACTCAGGTGAAAACTGTGGAAACTGACGGCTACTCCGCGGTTCAAGTAACTGTGGGTTCCCGTAAGGCTTCCCGTGTCTCCAAGCCCCAAGCGGGCCACTTCGCCAAAGCCAACACTGAGGCTGGCTCTGCACTTTTCGAACTGCGTACTGACGGTTCTGAAGAGTCCTTCGAAATCGGTTCTGAAATCACTGTATCTGGCTTTGAAGCCGGTCAGAAGATCGACGTAACCGGCACTTCCAAAGGTAAAGGTTTCCAGGGTGGCGTTAAGCGCTGGAATTTCCGTACCCAAGACGCTACTCACGGTAACTCCCTGTCTCACCGCGCTCCCGGTTCTATCGGTCAGTGCCAGACTCCTGGTCGTGTGTGGAAAGGCAAGAAAATGGCCGGTCACATGGGTGCTGAGCGTGTAACCACGCAAAACCTGGAAGTGGTTCGTGTTGATGCCGAGCGTAACTTGCTGCTGGTTAAAGGTGCCGTACCTGGCGCTCCCGGTGGTGACGTTATCGTTCGTCCGGCAGTTAAAGCCTAAGTCTGAGGGGAAATAGATATGGAACTGAATATCGCTACTCCCGAAGGCGCTAAAGGCACTGTTGCAGTCTCTGAAGTGGCTTTCGGTCGTGAATTCAATCAGGACCTGGTGCACCAGGCAGTTGTCGCCTACATGGCTGGCGCTCGCCAAGGTACCAAGGCTCAGAAAAACCGTTCTGCGGTTTCCGGCGGCGGCAAGAAGCCGTGGCGCCAAAAAGGTACTGGCCGTGCTCGTGCTGGTACTATTCGTAGCCCGCTGTGGCGTTCTGGTGGCGTAACCTTCGCTGCCGAGCCGCGTGATCACAGTTTGAAGCTCAACAAGAAAATGTACCGCGCTGCACTGCGCTGCATTCTCTCTGAGTTGGCTCGTCAGGAGCGTCTGGTTGTAGTTGAGTCTTTCGACGTTGAAGCGCCGAAGACCAAGCAGCTGGTAACCAAGCTGGCACAGTACGATCTGTCCGACGCGTTGATCGTGACCGAAGAGGTTAATGAAAACCTCTACCTGGCCGCGCGCAACCTACACAAGATCGATGTTCGCGATGTACAGGGTATCGATCCGGTAAGCCTGATTCGCTTTGACAAGGTCGTGGTTACCGTTTCTGCACTGAAGAAAATTGATGAGGTGCTGGGATGAACCAAGAGCGAATCTACAAAGTACTGCTGGGCCCGGTAATTTCCGAGAAGGCTGCTGTGCTGGCGGACGCCGCCAACCAGGTAGTTTTCAAAGTAACCACCGACGCGTCCAAAGCCGAAATCAAGGCCGCGGTAGAGAAGTTGTTCAACGTTTCTGTTGAGCAGGTTCGCACCGTGAACGTTAAGGGCAAAACCAAGCGTACTCGCACTGGCATGGGTCAGCGCAACGACTGGAAAAAAGCTTACGTTCGTCTGGCCGAAGGCAGCGACATCAACTTCGAAGCCGCTGAGTAAAGGGGAGAGTTGCAATGGCTATTGTAAAAGCAAAACCGACCTCTGCTGGCCGTCGTCACCTGGTAAAGGTTGTTAACACCGACCTGCACAAAGGTGCGCCTTACGCTCCGCTGGTTGAGAAGAAGTCCAAGACCGGTGGCCGTAATAACAACGGTCGCATTACCACCCGTCATATCGGTGGTGGTCACAAGCATCACTATCGCGTAGTGGATTTCAAGCGCAACAAAGATGGCATTCCTGCCACCGTTGAGCGCCTGGAATACGATCCGAACCGCAGCGCGCACATCGCCCTGGTGTGCTATGCCGACGGTGAGCGTCGTTACATCATTGCGCCAAAAGGCCTCAAGGCCGGTGCCAAGATCCAATCTGGTGACGCTGCGCCTATCGCTGTAGGTAATACCCTGCCGCTGCGTAACATCCCGGTTGGTTCTGTAATTCACGCCATCGAGCTGAAGCCTGGTAAAGGTGCTCAGTTGGCCCGCTCTGCCGGTGCCTCTGTACAGCTGGTTGCCCGTGAAGGTCAGTACGCGACTATCCGTCTGCGTTCTGGTGAAATGCGTAAAGTTCTGTCTGAGTGCCGCGCCACCCTGGGTGAAGTGAGCAACTCTGAACACAGCCTGCGCAAGCTGGGTAAAGCTGGTGCCAAACGCTGGCGCGGTGTTCGTCCTACCGTTCGCGGTGTGGCGATGAACCCGGTAGACCACCCGCATGGTGGTGGTGAAGGTCGTACCTCCGGTGGTCGTCACCCTGTGACACCTTGGGGCGTTCCGACTAAGGGTAAGAAAACGCGTAAGAACAAGCGCACCGACAACATGATTGTACGTCGTCGCGGCAAATAAGCCGCGCGATGTCTGAGCTGCTAGAGAGGAATCGACAGTGCCACGCTCATTAAAGAAAGGTCCCTTTATTGATCTGCATTTGATCAAAAAGGTGGAGGCAGCGATCGAGAAAAATGATCGCCGGCCGATTAAAACCTGGTCCCGCCGTTCTATGGTTATGCCGGAAATGGTGGGCCTGACGATTGCTGTACATAACGGTCGTCAACACGTGCCCGTTCTGGTCAACGAAGAAATGGTTGGCCACAAGCTGGGCGAATTCGCCGCTACCCGCACTTACCGTGGCCACGCCGCGGATAAGAAAGCGAAGAAGCGCTAAGCCGAGGTTATAGAGATGGAAGTGCAAGCAAAACTACGCGGTGCTCGTCTTTCGGCACAGAAAGCGCGCCTGGTAGCTGATCAGATTCGCGGCAAAGGTGTCGAGGAAGCCCTGGATATCCTGGCTTTCAGCCACAAGAAGGGTGCTGCGATCGTCAAGAAGATTTTGGAATCTGCAATCGCCAACGCCGAGCACAACGAAGGTGCCGACGTCGACGAGTTGAAGGTTTCCACCATCTTCGTGGATGAGGGTATGACCATGAAGCGCATTAAGCCGCGTGCAAAAGGTCGTGCCGATCGTATTCTGAAGCGTACTTGTCACATTACTGTGAAAGTAGCCGAGAAATAAGAGAGCAGGCGAGAAAACCATGGGACAAAAAGTACATCCTACCGGCATTCGTCTGGGTATCGTTAAAAAGCATACTTCTGTTTGGTATGCCGGCAGCGACGAGTACGCAGACAAGCTGTACACGGATCTGAAAGTTCGCGAATTTATTCGCAAAAAACTGGCCCACGCTTCTGTGAGCCGTATCGAGATCGAACGTCCGGCCAACACCGCTCGTGTGACTATTCACACTGCGCGTCCGGGTATCGTGATCGGTAAAAAAGGTGAAGACGTAGAGCGTCTGCGCAACGAAGTGAGCGCTCAGATGGGTGTGCCCGTGCACATCGACATCGAAGAAGTGCGTAAGCCTGATCTGGACGCCACTCTGGTTGGCCAGAACGTTGCTCAGCAGCTGGAGCGTCGCGTTATGTTTCGTCGCGCTATGAAGCGTGCCGTACAGAACGCAATGCGCCAGGGCGCACAAGGTATCAAGATCCAGGTTAGCGGCCGTCTGGGCGGCGCCGAGATCGCACGTACCGAATGGTACCGCGAAGGTCGTGTACCTCTGCACACTCTGCGTGCCAACATCGACTACGGCACCGCTGAAGCCAGCACGACTTACGGCATCATTGGTGTGAAAGTTTGGATCTTCAAAGGTGAAGTCATCGGTGACGAAGTTGCCGAAGAGAAACCAGCGAAGCCTCGCAAGAAAGCTTCTAAGTAAGGGGTGCGCAGATGCTACAACCAAAGCGTACAAAATTCCGCAAGGTACAGAAGGGTCGCAACCGCGGTCTTTCTCAGCGCGGCTCTAAAGTGAGCTTTGGCGAGTTCGGCCTCAAGGCCATCGGTCGTGGACGCATTACTGCGCGTCAGATCGAAGCGGCTCGTCGCGCAATGACTCGTCACGTTAAGCGTGGCGGTAAAATCTGGATTCGTGTGTTTCCAGACAAGCCCATCACCAACAAACCTCTCGAGGTTCGGATGGGTAAAGGTAAGGGTAGCGTTGAATACTGGGTTGCCCAGATTCAACCAGGTAAGGTCCTCTATGAGATGGAGGGTGTTTCCGAAGAATTGGCTCGCGAAGCGTTTGACCTCGCTGCGGCCAAGCTGCCTGTAAAGACAACTTTCGTTAAGCGTTCGGTGATGTAATGAAGACTGCAGATCTACGCTCAAAGTCAGTTGAAGAACTGAACCAGGAACTAATTACCCAGCTTGAAGCACAGTTCAAGCTGCGTATGCAGAAGTCCACCGGTCAGCTGACTCAGACCCATCTGCTGAAGCAGACTCGTCGCGACATTGCTCGCATTAAGACTGTGTTGACCGAGAAGGCAGGTAATTAATCATGGCTGAAGCAAAACTGAAGCGTACTCTGACCGGTAAGGTTGTGAGTGACAAGATGGATAAAACCATCACCGTTTTGATCGAGCGCCGTGTTAAGCACCCGATCTACGGCAAAATTTTGAACAAGTCCACCAAGCTCAAGGCACATGATGAGAACAATGACTGCAACATCGGTGATGTTGTGACCATTGAAGAGTCTCGTCCGCTGTCCAAGAGTAAGTCCTGGTCCTTGCAAACTATTGTAGAGCGTGCGGCGAAGGTTTAATCCTGGGCCCATTGACTGTGAAAACCTAAACCGGTTTTCGGAGAGGAACAATGATTCAAACAGAATCCTACTTAGAAGTAGCCGATAACAGTGGGGCTCGCCGTGTCATGTGCATCAAGGTGCTGGGCGGCTCCCACCGTCGCTACGCTGGTGTTGGCGACATTATCAAAGTAACCGTTAAGGAAGCGATTCCTCGCGGTAAAGTGAAAAAAGGTCAGGTAATGACCGCTGTTGTGGTTCGCACCAAAAAAGGTGTGCGTCGCCCAGACGGCTCCCTGATCAAATTTGACGATAACGCAGCGGTGCTGCTGAACCAGAACCAAGCTCCGGTCGGCACCCGTATTTTTGGCCCGGTAACTCGTGAGTTGCGTGGTGAGAAGTTCATGAAGATCATCTCACTGGCTCCCGAAGTTATCTAAGCCACGAGCGGAGAAGAGTAATGCGCAAGATCAAGCGTGACGATGAAGTGATCGTTATCGCCGGTCGCGACAAGGGCAAGCGTGGCACCGTAACCAAGGTGCTGAACGATGGCCGTTTGATCGTATCCGGTGTTCAGATGATCAAAAAACACCAGAAGCCGAACCCACAGTTGGGTGTTGCCGGTGGGATCGTTGAGAAAGAGGCCGCTATTCAGGCTTCCAACGTTGCCATCTTCAACCCGAATACCCAAAAAGCTGACCGGGTAGGCTTCAAAGTACTGGAAGATGGCACTAAGATCCGCGTCTTCAAATCCAGCGGCGAAGCCGTTGACGCATAAGTCAGGTGGAAAACATGGCAAGGCTTAAAGAGCTCTACACCAAAGAACTCGCGTCCAAGCTTAAAGAAGAGCTGGGACTTGAGAACGTAATGTCCGTGCCGCGCATCACCAAAATCACCGTCAACATGGGTGTCGGTGAAGCCATTGGTGATAAGAAGGTACTGGAACATGCAGTCAATGACATGACTGCTATCACTGGTCAAAAACCTATTGTGACCAAAGCGCGAAAGTCTATTGCGGGTTTCAAAATCCGTGAAGAATGGCCGATCGGCTGTAAGGTAACTCTGCGCGGTGAGCGCATGTATGAGTTCCTGGAGCGACTGATTGGTATCGCTATCCCACGTATCCGCGACTTCCGTGGCATTAGCCCGAAGCAGTTCGACGGTCGTGGTAACTTCTCAATGGGTGTAACAGAACAAATTATCTTCCCGGAAATTGACTACGACAAAGTAGACAAAATTCGTGGCTTGGATATTTGTGTCACTACTACAGCAGCTACCGACGAACAAGGTCGTGCACTGCTGAAAGCATTCAACTTCCCTTTCAAGGGTTAAGAGGATTCCATGGCGAAGAAATCCATGATTGCGCGTGAGAACAAGCGCGCTCGAACCGCAGCTAAGTACGCCGAAAAGCGTCAAGAGCTGAAGGCGATCATCGCCAGTGCCAGTGCTTCCGATGAGGAGCGCTGGGAGGCTCAACTCAAGCTGCAACAAATGCCGCGCGATGCAAGCCCGGTACGTCAGCAACGTCGCTGTCGTATCACTGGTCGCCCCCACGCTGTCTACCGCAAGTTCGGCCTGTGCCGTAACAAACTGCGTGAAGCCGCTATGCGTGGTGATGTCCCCGGTCTGGTTAAGTCCAGCTGGTAATACGGCACACTTGAGGAGTCTTAAGTAATGAGTATGCAAGATCCGTTGGCAGATATGCTGACCCGTGTTCGCAACGCCTTGGCGCGCGGCAAGGGCAGTGTTTCTATGCCTTCTTCCAAACTGAAAGTAGCCGTAGCAAACGTTCTGAAGAGCGAAGGTTACGTTACTGAAGTAGCCGTCAGCGAAGGTGCCAAGCCTGAACTGACTATCGAACTGAAATACTTCCAGGGCAAGCCGGTAATTGCTGAGCTGGACCGGGTTTCCCGTCCAGGCCTGCGTAACTACGCAGGTAAGAAAGCGTTGCCGTCCGTTCGCGGTGGCCTGGGTATCGCTATCGTCTCCACCTCTCAGGGTGTGATGACTGATCGTGCTGCCCGTCAGGCTGGTGTCGGCGGCGAAGTGCTCTGCACCGTATTCTAAGCGGGGGTTAATATGTCTCGAGTAGCTAATAGTCCCGTAAGTATCCCCGCTGGCGTTTCCGTGAGCCTTACAGGTCAGGAAATCGCTGTGAAAGGTGGTAATGGCAACCTGAACTTCTCCGCGCACAGTGACGTTGAAGTTAAACAGGAAGAGAATCAGCTGACCTTTGCTGCACGCAATGGTTCCAAGCAGGCACGTGCCCTCGCCGGCACAACCCGCGCGCTGGTTAGCAACATGGTGGTCGGTGTCAGTCAGGGTTTCGAAAAGAAACTTCAGCTGAACGGTGTAGGTTACCGTGCGAAAGCATCTGGTAAGACCGTTAACCTGACTCTCGGTTTCTCTCACCCGGTAGATTACGCACTGCCGGAAGGTGTTACTGCTGAAACCCCGAGCCAGACTGAAATCGTACTGAAGAGCAGCGATAAGCAGCTGTTAGGTCAAGTGGCCGCAGAGATCCGCGCATTCCGTCCGCCGGAGCCCTACAAAGGTAAGGGTGTCCGCTACGCCGACGAGCGCGTGTATCGTAAAGAGGCCAAGAAGAAGTAAGGCATAGATATGAACGTTAAGAAGCAAACTCGCTTGCGTCGTGCACGTCGTGCCCGCGCCAAGTTCCGTGAGCTGGGCGCCGTTCGCCTGACAGTGAACCGCACTCCCCGCCACATTTACGCACAGATCCTGACCGCCGATGGCGACAAGGTATTGGCCACCGCCTCTACTCTGGATAAGGACCTGCGTGAAAGCAAAACTGGTAACGTCGACGCCGCTAAAGCCGTTGGCACCCTGATCGCTGAGCGTGCGAAAGCTGCTGGCGTTGAAGCGGTAGCCTTCGATCGTAGCGGTTTCAAATACCACGGCCGTGTTAAGGCCCTGGCTGACGCTGCCCGTGAAGCCGGTCTGAAATTCTAAGGGTTGAGTTATGGCTAGAGAAAAAGTCGAAAAGAGCAACGACGAAGGCCTCCAGGAGAAACTGGTTCAGGTCAATCGTGTTGCCAAAACCGTTAAAGGTGGTCGTATCTTCGCGTTCACCGCTCTGACCGTAGTTGGCGATGGCAATGGCCGCGTTGGCTTTGGTCGTGGTAAAGCCCGCGAAGTGCCGGTAGCCATCCAAAAGGCTATGGAAGCTGCGCGTCGCAACATGATCCAAGTAGACCTGAATGGTGACACCATCCAGTACGCTACCAACGGTCGCCACGGCGGTTCCAAGGTATACATGCAGCCCGCTTCCCAGGGTACCGGTGTAATTGCCGGCGGTGCCATGCGCTCCGTACTGGAAATGGCTGGCGTCCACAACGTACTGGCCAAGTGCTACGGCTCTACCAATCCGGTAAACGTCGTACGCGCCACCTTCAGTGCGCTGGGTAAAATGAGTAGCCCAGAAGACGTTGCTGCCAAGCGCGGCAAGTCTGTGGAAGAAATCCTGAACTGATTCGGTTCGGGCTGTAGTGATCCGCTGCAGCCCGGTCTGAACTTGCTTTGAGTGAATGAGTCATGGCTAAGAAGACCATCAAAGTAACCCAGGTTAAAAGCATCAACGGTCGTCTGAAGAATCATCAGGCGTGTGTTGCTGGTCTGGGTCTGCGCCGCATTGGTCACACTGTGGAAGTGGAAGACACTCCCTCTGTGCGCGGCATGATCAACAAAGTGAACTACCTCATTAAAGTAGAGGAGGCGTAACATGCGTTTGAATGAACTGTCTCCCGCTGAGGGTCACAAGAGCAGCGCCAAGCGCGTTGGTCGTGGTATTGGTAGCGGCCTGGGTAAAACCGGCGGTCGCGGCCATAAAGGTCAAAAATCCCGCTCCGGCGGTAGTGTTCGTCCGGGCTTCGAAGGCGGTCAGATGCCTTTGCAGAAGCGTCTGCCGAAGTACGGTTTCACCTCTCGCGTTGGCCGCTTCGTTGCGGAAGTGCGTCTGGCGGAGCTGGCGAAGGTAGAGGGTGACATTATTGATTTGGCAGCGCTGAAGAATGCCGATATTATCGGCAACCACATTAAGCGCGCCAAAGTGTTCCTTTCTGGTGAACTGACCAAAGCGGTAACCGTTAAAGGTCTGGGTGTCACCAAGGGTGCTAAAGCAGCCATCGAAGCTGCTGGCGGAAAAGTAGAAGACTAAATCGAGGCCCCAATGGCACGACCAGGAACTGGTGTTAACTCCCTGGGCAACGGCAAGGGATTAGGCGAGCTTTGGGCTCGCCTTCGTTTTCTGTTTCTCGCGATTCTTGTTTATCGCATAGGGACCCACATTCCGGTGCCCGGTATTGATCCGGAAAAACTGGCGAATCTGTTCAATCAGAATCAGGGAACGATCCTGGGTCTGTTTAACATGTTTTCCGGTGGTGCACTGGAGCGGATGAGTATTCTCGCGCTCGGCATCATGCCTTACATCTCTGCGTCCATCATCATGCAGTTGATGACCGCAGTAACGCCTTCTTTGGAAGCGTTAAAGAAGGAAGGTGATGCAGGCCGTCGTAAAATCAACCAGTACACTCGTTATCTGACGGTGTTTCTGGCTCTGATCCAGGGTATCGGTATGACCTTTGGTCTCGCCGGACAAAACCTGGCTTATTCCGCAGAGCCCGCATTCGGTTTTTACTTTGTGGCCGTAGTGTCACTGGTAACCGGAGCAGTGTTCATGATGTGGCTGGGTGAGCAGATCACCGAGCGCGGTGTTGGTAACGGCATTTCGATGCTGATCTTTGCTGGCATCGTCGCTGGTCTCCCCAGTGCCATCGGTCAGGCTTTCGAGCAGGCGCGTCAGGGTGAACTACACATCCTGATGCTGCTGGCCATCGGCTTCGTTGCGTTGGCGGTAGTCTACTTCGTAGTGGTGATGGAGCGCGGTCAACGCCGTATTACTATCAACCACGCACGTCGTCAGGCAGGTCGTTACTCGCAGGCGCCTGCGGCACAGTCCAGCCATTTACCGCTGAAGGTCAACATGGCCGGTGTGATCCCGGTGATCTTTGCCAGCAGTATCCTGCTGTTCCCTGCGACACTCGCGCAGTGGTTCGGCCAGGGTGGTGAAGGCATTGGTGCACAGATTCTGCAGTGGATGGCACTGCAGCTGGGCCCGGGTCAGCCCCTGAACATTATTCTGTTCGCTCTGCTGATCGGCTTCTTCTGCTTCTTCTATACGGCGTTGATGTTTAACCCGAATGAAGTGGCAGATAACCTGAAGAAATCCGGTGCCTATGTACCCGGTATTCGCCCAGGTGAACAGACCGCTCGTTATATAGACAGTGTTCTGACTCGCTTGACCCTGGTGGGTGCTTGCTACATCGCATTGGTATCCCTGCTGCCGCAGTTCCTGGTAGTTGGGCTGAACATTCCGTTCTATCTGGGCGGTACATCACTGCTGATCGTTGTGGTCGTTGTGATGGACTTCATGGCGCAAGTGCAGTCGCACCTGTTGTCCCACCAGTATGATGGGTTAATGAAAAAGGCAAATCTGCAAGGCTACGGTCGCCGTTAATCGGTGACCCGGGCAGCAGGATTGAATTGAGGTAAGGTCATGAAAGTACGCGCTTCTGTTAAAAAGATCTGCCGTAACTGCAAAATCGTACGTCGCAAAGGCGTTCTGCGGGTTATCTGCAGCGCTGAGCCTCGTCACAAGCAGCGGCAGGGCTAATCGGCACATTTTGTCGATTAGTGGCTCGCCAGGGAAGGCGAGTTTCGGTGCAACTGCGCCGATTTGGTTAGGAAACCAATAGTTCGTGAAAGAATTTGCCTTTTAGTACAGCCCCGTGGTAAAAGGCGCACCGCAGATGTTTTGATCTGCGGTCAGACCAAGGAGGCAGTATTAGCTGTCTCTGCGGTCTAAAAAGGGGGCGTTGACTGTCGTCCGTTTCACCCTGAGTTTCGGCTCTGGGAAGGCGGGCTATTGCAATTTGGTGTATGAAAAGCTATTCTTGCGCGCCTTTTTGGTGGTGTTGGTGGCTTTTTATTCGCTGTCAGCGCCGAATTAAGAATTGAATCGCGCCACAACCAAAGTTGTGCGGTTCACAATACGTGGAGTACGCCTCTATGGCACGTATTGCTGGTGTAAACGTACCAGACCACAAGCACGCCGTGATCTCCCTGACCCATATCTATGGTGTCGGACGCACTACGGCCAAGTCTATTCTGGCAGCGGTAGGTATCGCTGAATCCACCAAACTTCGTGATCTGTCCGAAGACCAGATCGAAACCATCCGCGGTGAAGTTGCAAAACTGACCGTTGAAGGTGATCTGCGTCGTGAAGTATCCATGAACATCAAACGTCTGATGGATCTGGGTTGCTTCCGCGGTCTGCGTCACCGTCGCAGCCTGCCGCTTCGCGGTCAGCGCACCAAGACTAACGCTCGTACCCGTAAAGGTCCGCGCAAGCCGATCCGTAAGTAATTACTTACGTCGGTAAGTCTTCACAAGTACAGGATTTAGGATATAGGTATGGCTAAGCCAAAAACTACTGCTCGCAAAAAGGTCAAAAAGACCGTTGTCGACGGTGTTGCCCACATCCACGCATCGTTCAACAACACGATCGTGACGATCACTGACCGTCAGGGCAATACTCTGAGCTGGGCTACCGCTGGTGGTTCCGGTTTCCGTGGTTCTCGTAAGAGCACCCCATTCGCAGCCCAGGTTGCTGCTGAGCGCGCAGGCACTGCTGCTCAGGAGTATGGCCTGAAAAACCTTGATGTCGAAGTTAAGGGCCCTGGCCCCGGTCGCGAATCTGCTGTTCGCGCACTGAACAACTGCGGCTACAAGATCACCAACATCACCGACGTGACGCCAATCCCGCATAATGGTTGTCGTCCGCCCAAGAAACGTCGCGTGTAAGAGGGGGTTGACGAAATGGCACGTTATATTGGACCAAAATGTAAGCTTTCCCGTCGGGAAGGTACCGATCTTCAGCTGAAAAGTGGCGTTCGCCCGCACGACTCCAAATGTCGTGCTGAAACCAAGCCGGGTGTTCACGGCGCTGGTCGCGGCCGTCTGTCCGACTACGGTATTCAGCTGCGTGAAAAACAAAAAGTACGCCGTATCTACGGTGTGCTGGAAAAGCAGTTCCGCAACTACTATAAGGAAGCGGCGCGTCTGAAAGGTGCAACCGGTGAGAACCTGCTGCAACTTCTGGAAAAACGCCTGGACAACGTGGTTTACCGCATGGGCTTCGGCTCTACTCGTGCTGAAGCACGACAGCTGGTATCTCACAAGGCGATCCTGGTGAATGGCGCTACCGTAAACATCCCTTCTTACTCTGTTAAAGAAGGCGACGTTATCTCCATTCGCGAGAAGTCCAAGAAGCAGATGCGTATCCAGAACTCCGTTTCCCTCGCTGCACAGCGCGGTGACGTTGAGTGGATAGACGTGAACGCGAGCAAGCTCGAAGGTACCTTCAAGCGTGTTCCGGAGCGCGTAGATCTGCCGGCAGAGATCAATGAAAACCTTATCGTGGAACTCTACTCCAAGTAAGGCTCTGTTCCATTTAAGGAATAAAACTGTAATACAGGTATGGCTATGCAGACTGCTGTCAACGAGTTTTTGACACCTCGTCGTATTGACGTCACCGAGTACAACCAGAATCACGCTAAAGTGGTTCTGGAACCGCTGGAGCGTGGTTTCGGCCACACTCTCGGCAACGCGCTGCGCCGCATCCTGCTGTCGTCCATGCCGGGCTGCGCCGTCACTGAAGTTGAGATCGACGGTGTTGAGCACGAGTACAGCGCAATTGAAGGTGTGCAGGAAGATGTAATCGAAATCCTGCTTAACCTGAAGGAAATTGCGGTGGTGATGCACGGCAAGGACCAGGCAGTACTGAGCCTGAGCAAGAAAGGCCCAGGTGCGGTTACCGCAGGCGACATTCAGGTGGACCACGACATTGAAATCGTGAACCCTGAGCATGTGATCGCTAACATCACTGGCGATGTTGAACTCAACATTCGTCTGACCGTTGCGCGCGGTCGTGGCTACCAGCCCGCCGACGCACGCCGCGAAGACGAAGAAGAGACCCGCGCCATTGGCCGTCTGCAACTGGACGCATCTTTTGGCCCGGTTCGTCGCGTGTCCTACAGCGTGGAATCCGCGCGTGTGGAACAGCGTACTGACCTGGACAAGCTGGTTCTGGATCTGGAGACCAACGGTACTCTGGACCCGGAAGAAGCAATCCGTCGCGCCGCCACTATTCTGCAGCAGCAGCTCGCAGTATTTGTGGACCTTGAAGGTGAGAAGGATGCTCAGCCAGAAGCGAAGGAAGAGGAAGTTGATCCGGTGCTGTTGCGCCCGGTTGATGACCTGGAACTGACCGTTCGTTCGGCTAACTGTCTGAAGGCAGAAAACATCTACTACATCGGCGACCTGATTCAGCGTACCGAAGTAGAGCTGCTGAAGACTCCGAACCTGGGTAAGAAGTCTCTGACCGAGATCAAAGACGTTCTGGCCTCTCGCGGTCTCTCGCTGGGTATGCGTCTTGAGAACTGGCCGCCGGCCAGCCTCAAAGGCGATAGCAAGCTGAGCCCCCTGTAAAGCGTTTGTGGTGCGGGTGTTGAGCCCGGCCCTGTAAGAAACCCGAGTGGTGTGTGCCCATAGCAAATACCACTCACAAACGACTTGCTGAGAAAGCAATTCTAGTCGTGAGGAATTGAGTTATGCGTCATCGTTATAGTGGCCGTAAATTCAGTCGTACTAGCTCTCACCGCAAGGCCATGTTCAAGAACATGACCGCCTCTCTGGTAGAGCACGAGCTGATCAAAACCACACTGCCTAAAGCCAAGGAACTGCGTCGCGTTGCCGAGCCGCTGATCACCCTGGCCAAGAAAGACAGTGTTGCTAACCGCCGTCTGGCTTTCGCCCGTATCCGTGATAAGGATGCTGTGCGCAAGCTGTTCGACGAGCTGGGTCCTCGTTACGAAGCCCGTCCTGGTGGATACATCCGCATCCTGAAATGTGGTTTCCGCGCAGGCGACAAGGCGCCGATGGCCTACGTTGAGCTGGTGGATCGTCCGGTTGCGGACGAAACTGCAGAAGCTGCAGAAGCTTAAGACCACGTGTCTTGAGTCGTCGGTAAACTGTCGGTCGAAAGGCCGATAGTATCCGAGCAAAGGAAAGCCGGTCTTTGACCGGCTTTTTTTTGGTGTGTCTGTTTTGTTGAATACGAAGGTGATTCGAAGATGTTCCAATCGCTCGATGAACTATTGAAGATACTCAATCCTCAGATAGTCGGTAGCCTGAAGCGCGCAATTGAGTTGGGCAAATGGCCAAACGGTGTTGCGATTACCGCAGAACAGAAGATGCTTTGCGCGGAAGCGGTGGCGCATTGGGAACAGCAGCATACCGACCCGAAGAGTCGTATGGGTGTGGTTCCACCTAAGTCCAATCCGTGTGCTAATAAGCATGGAGACGATGAGTCTTCTATAACTTGGATTGACTCTTAACCTCCAGATTGCTGCCCACGTTTTACGTCGCAATCATCCCCGTACAACCGCACTGTACATCGCATTGATAAACAGTGCGGCCTTGCACACGTCTGTTACAGGATCGCGCTAGTTGTTGTAGTCGATATTCACGTCAAAGAAATGGTCGACGCAACGCACATAGTCGCCGTCAATAAATGCCGAGAAGCGCGTCTGGTAACCAACGAGTTTACACGCGTAACTCTCACCATTCGGATAGCTGGGGTCCCAGCTCCAATCCTGCTCCCAATAGATTTCCATTGCGCCTGCACCGCCTACTGCGAACCTGTCCATTGAGGCGCAGCCTAGTACTTCATCTGCGTGAATCGGTACAGACAGATACTCTGCGAAGTTTCGATAGTAATCGATGCGATTTTGCGATTGCGCATGTTCCGTACTACCGCCACATTCGATGCCGCCGTTTATGATCATCGTTGTTACACCGAAGCCGGGTACCAGGCCGCTGGTGAGATCTTGACCATTCGGCTGCCAGGTTCCGTCGATGACGTGAAGCATGCTGGGTTTTGGAGGTTGCGGATAGACGAAAAAGAACACGGCGCTGGCTAGATTAAGCCAGGTGTCAGCCACTAACTCGGGTGATTCGAGCAGGACATTTACATCGCCAAACATCGCTGCAGAAAATGGCCCGTAGTTGTAGTTATAACTTAATTGCTTGGCGCCGCGACCAAAGTAGCTTTTGTAGCTACCGTCGGCAAAGGTCGCGCACGGCCACTGTTGTGCCTGCCAGGTTGATGGATCGCAAATTCCATAGCCGTTCGCGGCACTCTCGGTCCAGCCCTGCTCGCGCAGAAAGTACAACCCCTGGCGCCACTCGGGTTCGACCCAGTGACTTGTGTGTCCACCGGTCTCCTGGGTGAAATGCGCGAACATGGTCGCCAGAGATTTTTGGCAGATGGCGTTCGCATCGCGCCCGTCCGTGTAATCACCGCAGAAGGCCGGGAATTTTGCGATTGCGCGGAGAAAATTGGAGTACGAGTATTCCGGTGCCCGGACCGGGAACAGAAAATCCCACTCCTGATTGCTAACGATTGCTTCCGCACGGCGCACGTTAGCTGGGTTTGAATTGAGCCCCGGTGCCACCTGTTCAACTGCTGTGTTAGACCGTGTTGCGATGCTTTCCTTTACCGCTCGGAACAGGTCGCTAGAAGTCAGTTCGGCTTCTTTCTGTTGCAGAGCACTCAGGGAAATTGGATAACCACTCCCCCCGCATTGTTGGGAGATAGTGGTCGCATCACTGTGTTGTAGTGCACCATCACTCACCGTTAGCTCAAACGAAAAATTTCCGGCCGAACTTGGTAGAGTTACCTGAGTGGTTGGATCGTTGGGCGAGCTGATTTGGGCTGTCGCACCTGCGGTCTGGCGCCACTGGAAGGAAAGGCTATCAAGGTCTCTATCGGAAGATTTACTTCCGTCGAGTAATACCATTGCGGGGCAGCTCACCTGAGACTGATCCACTTCGGCTCGCGCCACTGGGGCGGTGTTGCCCTGGGTTGTATCAGCACGTTGGAGCAAGCTGATGGAATCCGTTGCGGTCAAACTTCCATCACTGACGGTCACTCGGAAACGGTAGGTGGTGTCAGTGGCAACGGCGGGAAGTTGAACTTCAGTAGTCGCGCTCTGCGGGCTTGTGATGCTCGCGAGTGGCGCGGCGGGCGAAATTTGGCTCCACGCAAAGCTGAGGGTGTCGCCGTCAGGGTCGTATGAGCCGGCAGCGTCCAGGACCACGCTCCCCGCACCAGTTATCTCGGAAAGTGATACAGAAGCTACAGCAACCGGAGTGGCGTTCGGGTTGCTGTCTGTGCAGCCTCCCTCGGTCGCTAGCAGCCAGGGACTGTCCCAGCTGTTTGTCGCCGTGTATACCGCCGCGGGTGATTGTCCGGGTCCGGCCCACCATTGGGCACGAAACAGGTCAGACTGATAGCAGACCTCGCTGCCACCGGCGTAACTTTGTGTTGAATCGTATGTGGGAGCGGATGCCGCGCTTACCTGTGTTACGCAGGAAAACGTTCCGGCAAGGAATAGCGCACAACAGGGGATCCAACGAGAGGTGTCGAAAGTAGTCATATTGTCTCCATTTATTGTTATTTCGGACCGATCACCGGGTCGGCCAGGCTTTCAGTGGCGCAAGTGATGACTTGTTGACAGCGTTGTCATTTCTTGTGAAAAGCGCATGCACCTTAGAGGCTGCCTGGGGGCTAGGGAAGGGGAGCAGGCGCCACGAGAGCTATGTTGAGAGGGGGCGCACGTTTTCTTACCGGTAGATTGCAACACTTAAGGATTAAAGCGCTAAACCGGTATGCAAATGTTGGAGAGGGGGGTGCATAAGCGAGTGCTTACATCGAAGTCGGGTGAATTGCTTTATCGAGGCGTGCAGGAAGTTGCGCTAATAGTGCGTGTTTTTCCCTGAGGAGTTGGTGCGCAATATCCAGTGCTACTGGAGTGAAGTTAATGCGGTCGCGTGGCTTGAGTTGGCCAAGCAAGTGCTGGTCAGCTTCAATAACATGGCCGATGCGCGGATAGCCCCCGATGGTTTGCGCCTCTACAAACGACA
This sequence comes from Microbulbifer agarilyticus, assembly GCF_001999945.1. Taxonomy (NCBI): domain Bacteria; kingdom Pseudomonadati; phylum Pseudomonadota; class Gammaproteobacteria; order Cellvibrionales; family Microbulbiferaceae; genus Microbulbifer; species Microbulbifer agarilyticus. The sequence goes on along the minus strand of NZ_CP019650.1, from coordinate 3,501,512 downwards.
CTATGGGCTGACCACTCGGTGGCACCTGAATGGTGCCTGGGCAAAGGCCAGACGATGTCATTTGCGGTAACTCCGAGGTGTCGAAAGGAGTAGCCTCAAGGCGAATCCCCATCCGGTTACTCTGGGGCGAAACCTCATAGGTTGTCGAGGCAAATCGCTCCCGGTCCTGCGCAGTGAAATACGTCGCTTCGGCGCCTTCGATTACACGCAGCTGGGGGCGACCACGGTAGTTCAGTCGGAACTCGACCGGCAATTGCCGTGTGACCGGCACACGCCGGTTGCACAGGGGGATACGGTCTCCTGTCTGTAATGCGCGGTTGCGGAAGCCGCCAAGCCCAACCTGTAACTGGGTGGCCTGGCTATCGAATACGCTGGGGACTCTTATGTCAGCAGATATTGCGAGATAGGCACGGGCACCACTGCGTAGAGCACCAAAATCAAGAATGTCTCCCGGATGAACCTGGATGCCAGTGTCGTTCCCAATCGGCATATTGTTCAGTGACAAATCGAACCGAGCGCCACACACGGCAAGGCACAACTCTTCCTCGAACTGAATTTTGGGGCCGACCAAGGTGACTTCGAGGCAAGCTGCTGCTGGCGTGTTCCCCACAAGTTGATTGGCCATTGCCATGGCAACAGGGTCGGCAGCGCCACCGGGCGCAACGCCATATCGCATCCAGCCACTACGACCGCCGTCTTGAATGCTTGTTTGTAGCCCGCCCGAGAGGATATTCAACATGATGGGTTTTCCCCTGGCAGTCCCTGCTCCTGCAAAAGTGCGAGAGCTTTGAATTCTGCCGCCGAAATAGGAACAAACTGAATCCGATCTAGGGGGCGCGCTATAAATGGGTAGTCCCGCGCTGGGTTGAACAGCTGCACTGGTGTGCGGCCGATTATTTGCCAGCCGCCAGGCGTCTCCTGTGGATAAACACCAGTCTGGCTGCCTCCAATACCGACCGAGCCTGCTGCGAGCTTCAGTGCGGGCTTGGCTTTACGGGGGCACGCAAGTCGAGGGTCGAGGCCTCCGAGATAGAGAAACCCTGGCGTGAAGCCGAGCATATGCACTAGATAGCGGGGAGAGCTGTGTCGGCGAATGATCTCATCGCGTGTAAGGCCAACGCGTTCGCACAACGCATTCATATCTGGAGCGTAATCGCCTTCGTAGCACACCGGGATTTCAACAGTCGTGGCACCCGGCGGCTGACTGGGAGTGCGGGCTTGATCGTTTAACTCAATCAGTTCAACTACCAGTCTTTCCAGTCGCTCCTTTAGTTCAGGGGAGGATTGCAGCGGGTCGTAGCGGACTGTCAGGCAGCGGTAGGCTGGAATTAGCTCGATAATCTCGGGCCACTCGCCGCTCGCCATCTGTTGCTCAAGATGGGTCTCGATACCAATAATCAGAGCGCTCAATCCCTCCGACACCTCGCCGTCGAAACAGATATCCCAGGCGGTGTCGCCATTGCTCTGGATAACAAAGCCGGATAGATGCATTTTATCGGTCATGCGCTAACGCGGATTTGTTCGCGCTGCAGGGCGTCCACGAGCTTTTCCGCGATATACACGGCGTTGGGATTGTCACCATGCAAGCAGATGCTGTCTGCGGTAAAGGTAAGCTCGGTGTCGTCGATGGAAGGGAAGCCGTCGCCGCGAATGAGCCCGAGGGTCTGTTGGATACAGTGGTCAAAATCCTCAATGACCGCGCCGGGCATTGATCTGGGGGACAGTCGTTGTTTGTTGAGGTAACGGCGATCCATAAAACCCTCGCGAATAAATGGGTGCGCGAGCGCCTTGGCGGCGGCTTCCATCGCACCGTTCGCGAGTCCAAGAATCCGCAGATCGGGAAAATTACGATGGATCAGTTCGGTGAGCAGCGTCGCCAGCACGGGATTAGCTTCCGCGTCGTTGTAGAGAGCCCCATGCAATTTTACGTGATCGAGAACGACTCCCTGCTGGCTGGCGAGATCCACGAGCACCTGGATTTGTGCCGATACCGATGCAGCGAGTTCTTCCCCCGAGATGTTCAAACTTTTGCGGCCAAAGTTTTCGGGGTCGGGATAGCCCGGGTGAGCGCCGATGGATAGTTGGTGCTCTGACGCGTTCTTAAGCGAGATAGCCATGGTTTTCTGATTGCCCGCATGGCCACCACAGGCAATATTACAGCGCGAGATATATGGCATTAGTAGTGCATCGCGCGCGCAGTCTTCAGCCGTTTTCCCTTCACCGAGATCGCAATTTATATCGATATTCACGCGCGGATACCTCCCCAGCGGTATTCCTAGTGTTCCAGATTATGCGTCCAGCTTTCTGGCATGCGTTAATCTGGAGGCGGGAGCTGCCGTGCACTAAAGGCGAGTCACTCCCTTGATTGATTTGATTGTTGTGCATGGTGCGCGGAGCCCGGTTTAAATCCCGTGCGGAATTTTTCTACCAGAAGCTGCCAGGCAAATACGCTATTGGTGACCAAGTAGCGGCGCCACATGCGGCGCGGTTCTTGTAGTAGCCGGAACAACCATTCCAAGCCGGCTCGTTGCATCCATATGGGCGCGCGCTGCACCTTGCCCGCCACCACATCAAAGGTGCCACCAACGCCCATGACGAAGTCGACGTTAAGCTGCTCACGCCAGCGGTGGATGAAATTTTCCTTGTGCGGGGATGTGATGGCAACGAACAGTAATCTCGCCCCGGACCTACGGATGTCATCTACCACCGACTGCTCATCTTCCCAAAAGTAGCCATGATGCCACCCGGCTACATTGAGCTTGGGAAAGCGCGATTTTAGCCTCAAAACCGCTTTTGATACTACCGGCGCTCGGGCGCCAAGAAAATATACCGGGAACCCTTTTTCACTACTCATTTCCAGCAGGCTGTAAAACAGGTCGATACCGGCTACCCGTTCTGGAACATCGTGACCAAGAAAGCGGGCGCCCCAAACTACGCCGGTACCATCAATGTTTATGATGTCACACGACCCGACCGACTCGGCCAGCGTGGGGTCATTCTGCATATGAACCAGCTTCGCCACGTTGACGACCACATGCTGGGTAAAGGTATGTGATTGAATGCGCTCGCCAATCAGTGTCACGGTATCTTGCCGGGATGCAACATCCATGGGAGCACCAAGCAATTCAATTCTGTGCATGGAGTGAAATCCTTTTTCTATACGTGTTAGGGCAACCCACAAAAGACAATTACGTGTACCTTTGGGGTAGTTTTGGCTGTGGTCAAACTACTCGTGGATAGCCTTGATGACGGCCGGGGCGGCGGATGTTCGCGCAGGCGTAGGACGGTGATAGCCAGATAGCCGAAGCCCCTTGTCATACACCCCTTGTAGCCAGCGATTAAGCCGGCCGAGGCTGTAAGGGGTGAGCGACTTGGGATGCCCCATTGCCACGAAGCCATCCTGTTGTTTGCGCCATGCACTATCGAATGCACACTGCAACAGGCTTGCCTTAAAGCCGTCCACTGATACAGCCATGTGCGAGGAATGTGTGAGCAAGTGCAGTAAGTCGGCTCGGCTGTTGGCCACCGCGCAGCCATCCCCAAAGCGTGTGTGGTATTCACCGCGTGCGAGCAGGCGGTTCAGCGCAAAACGCCAGTAGAAGAGGGGGGATACCTGATGAGAAGAGATCGCCACCTCGGTAAACTTGCCGCTATCCACAGCTTTGCATGGATCGCGATCGAAGTTCCAGCGTGCAATGGTAGGGGCTGAGCGGAAATCAAAATCGTGCGCTTGAGAACAGGCACCGCCGCCGTGATAGACCGAGCTATCAACGCTAATGCCATTGTCCATCAGTGTTTGTGCGAGAGGGGCAAATGGCTGTATACACCAGCCGCCGGCACGGAACACAAATACCTTGTGATTGAGATGCTGGTTCAACTCCCGCGTGCATCGATCAACAATTGAGGCGATGTCATGCGATGACCATTGCGTGAGCCTGTAGCGATCAATGACGGTATGCCACTGGTGGCCGTCATGCCAGGAGTCAAACCAGTGTGGGTGTATATGTAGCTGGATTTGATGGCCGCGCGCTTCTAGTTCGCGGATATGCGATACCACAGCAAGGTACTCTTGCTGCAGGTGTGGAAACTGTTCCGCAGACTCGCGTAATCGGACAAGATAGCTGGCATCGACGAAGAACACCGCTGGCGCTGAAAATGCATCGAGTATACGTAACAGGGCGTCGCAGGGCTTAAACAGGCAGGCGTCGGGGCTACCCGTCTGCCTGCCAAAGAACAGCTCATAATCCAGGGTTAATGCGATATGCATACGTGGCAATCCGCCGCGGCTATTCGGCTATCGTTGTGTAGTTATCCACAGACTCTGCCTGCTTCTTTAGCCGCGGAAGCAACCCACGGGTGTCGATCACCGTTTTTCCTGTGAGCTGATTGCTGTCTATGACGAGAAATGACGAGTGATCGACGAGCACCACCACGATATCTGCGCGGGCTAGTGCTTCCTCCAGTGACGTAAGACTGACGCCGTTCGACGCAATGTCCGCCGGCAATATGTCGATGTGTGGCTCTACCGCAAGTAGCTGACTACCACAGCGCTCCGACAATTCCCGCACAACTTCCATGGCTGGGCTTTCCCGCAAGTCATCGATATCCGGCTTGAATGCAAGCCCCAGGCACGCGATCACTGGGGCTGCGTGATTTTGCGATGCTTGTAAAACCTGTTCCGCTACGTAGGCAGGGCGCGCGTCATTGACATTCCTGGCCCGGCTAATGAGCTTTGCCTGTTGCGGAGCGCTACTAACAATAAACCAGGGGTCCACAGCGATGCAGTGGCCGCCCACCCCTGGCCCCGGGTTGAGGATGCTGACTCGAGGATGACGATTGGCCAGGCGAATCAGCTCCCAGACGTCGACACCCAGCTCATCACAGATAAATGCCATCTCGTTGGCAAATGCGATGTTTACATCCCGATATGCGTTTTCGGTCAGCTTGGATAGTTCCGCCGTGCGTGCATCGGTCACGATGCAATCGCCTTCTACGAAAAGATGATAAAGACTGAGTGCGGCATGGCTGCAGGCCTCGCTTACCCCGCCAATGATTCGATCGTTAGCGACCAGCTCCTCAAGAGCTTTACCCGGTAGGATGCGTTCGGGACAGTAGGCAATATGCACATCTGCCGCTCCGCATTGACCTTGAACCGGGAAGGAAAGATCGCCGCGCGCGCTGCGCAACCAACTCGTAAGCTTCTCAGTCGTGCCCACAGGCGATGTGGACTCCAGAATCACTAAATCGCCGGGCTTCAACACGGGTGCGATCGACTCCGTAGCGGCCCGGATATAACTCAGGTCTGGCGTCGGCGTCTCGGATGATGCATCTTCCACGAAGGGGGTTGGCACCGCGATAATGAAGGCGTCTGCGGGTTCGGGATTCGTCACCGCGCGCAATCTCCCAGCACCGACCACTTGGTTTACCAGTCGTTCCAAACCTGGCTCGCTAATATGCACTCTGCCGGCATTTACTGCTTCGACAGCGGGAGCCGCTACGTCGACGCCAACTACCTCAATGCCTCTGGCGGCGATGACCGTGGCGGTAGGCAGACCGATATATCCGAGGCCAATAACGGAAATCCGATTAAACGGCAACTTCCTGCGTTGCATGTAAAATTCCTTTCAAAATCTTCTCGCAGGCGAATCCATCACCGTACGGATTTACCGCTGCACTCATTGCTTCATAGGCGAATTCATCATTGAGCAGCGTATTAACGCCAGCGACAATTTTTGCGCTGTCGGTTCCCACCAGTTTCACCGTGCCCGCCCTTACTCCCTCGGGGCGCTCGGTGATGTCCCGCATTACCAGTACTGGCTTTCCTAAAGATGGCGCCTCTTCCTGAATGCCACCGGAATCCGTCAAAATAAGGTGCGCACGGTGCATCAGGTAAACAAATGGAAGATAGGTAAGCGGACTGATCAAATGCACATTATCGAGCTCTGACAGCATTTGATTGACGGGACCCTGCACACGGGGATTGAGATGCACAGGGTAGACAAACTGCACGTCATCCCGGGTGGCGAGTTCACGAATTGCGTGGCAAATATTCTCGAGTCCAGTGCCAAAATTTTCCCTTCTGTGACCGGTAACCAATACGATTTTTTTGTCCGGATGCAAGAAGGGGAATTGTGATTTGAGTTCTGCACTGAGATTGTCATCGGTTTCGATACGGCGCACTACATCAATGAGTGCGTCAATGATGGTGTTGCCGGTGACCGTAATCTTCTCTTCCGCAACTGACTCATTGAGCAGATTCTGACGCGACAATGTGGTGGGTGCGAAATGGTATTCTGCGATAGCACCAGTTATCTTGCGGTTCATTTCTTCCGGCCACGGACTGTAGATGTCGTCCGTACGCAGGCCAGCTTCTACGTGGGCTACGGGTATTTTGCAATAGTAAGCTGACAGAGATGCTGCAAGCGTCGTGGTAGTGTCGCCGTGTACGAATACACGGTCTGGCTTGCAGTCGTTAAGTACATCCCGCATGCCGAGTAAAATACGCGAGGTTACCTGAAACAGATCCTGATTCGGCTCCATAATGTCCAGGTCATAATCCGGCTCAATATCGAAGAGAGATAAGACTTGGTCCAGCATTTCGCGATGCTGGCCGGTGACGCAAACCTTTGTTTCGAATCGCGAGTCTCCAAGCAGAAGGTTTACCAGTGGAGCCATCTTTATCGCTTCAGGCCGCGTTCCAAAAACAAGTAATACTCGCATAACTCTTCGATTCCAGCTTCGAGGAATTTATTAACAACACCCTTTTCTTTATAGCTCTGAGTGGAACGCTTGACCTATAAAATTTGTAACTGGCCGAAGGAATGTATGCCCATATTTTTGCATGTGTTTTTTATGCAAAATTGATGTGAAATGGCCAGTGTGCGTCATTCGCAACCGCTGTTAAGGACCCAACAAGGAGCGGCGAAGGAAATGAGGGGGGAAATAACTTACATTGAGGAAATACCTATAGCCACAATATTTTGTGGCTATAGGTTGGCATATTTAGCGTGTATATGCGTTGCCGATTTTACGGAAGCGCGATAGCTCGATATACGCTACTTCGCGGCTCTGCGTTTGGCGCGGGCGCGCTTCTTCCGTTGCTTCTTTTTAGCTCTTGATCTTTGACTTCGCGGAGAGCGAGACTTCTTCTTTGACTTTTCGTCAGTGACGGAAGTCGATCCGTCTTCGAGGTCGACTTCTGAAGAGGTATCCTCTTCTGCTAACTTTTCCACTTCAAACTGGGGGATTTCTTGGGAAATCTCATGGGGAGTCACATCGGAGAGTAATTCTCGATCGATAGAAGCATCCGCCGTGTCATCTTCCAGGGAAGTAGGCGCGCTAAAATAGCTAGTCGCTTTTTCGGCTTCCACAATCCTATCAAGGCTGCTTTGGGTTAATCTCCCTTGGTATGCCTCCTGGGAGTCTTCCCGAATACTTTCCTGAACAGCTTCCTGGATATCTTCATGAATAGTTTCATGAATAGCTTCGTGGGCAGCCTCTTCGACAGCACTTTGGATGCTTTCTTGGGTAAATTCGGAATCGGTACTTACGTCGGAGCCAGCAACAACATCGGCATCACTGATAAGATCATCTGGTACGTGATCTTCGGCACGTACGAATACCGTTTCTGCGGGATCGATCTCAGCCTCTGTTGCGTGTTGTTCCTCTACGTCGACCGCGGCTTCCATCGCTACGAACGCATTCTCGACTTCAGTCGTCACCTCGGGTTCGGCCACCATTTGATACTCCGGTTCGGCGACAACTGCTACATCGTCTTCGACAAGCTCATTGGCTACTGTCGTTTCACTATTGGCGGTATGCACCGGCGTGTGATCAGTGTGGATGTTCGAGCGCGAGACAGCATAAGTGTCGCTTTTGGGCTCCGCGGCGATTCGAGTAGATACAGTGTCGGTGTGAACTCTGGGAGAAGAAACCGCCCCTAACGCTTGAGAACTCGCAACGGTTGGTGCCACAGGCTTTCGATCACGCCGGCTGTTACCGTAGTCGTAGTCATAGTACTCATCGGCGTATATAGCGTCCTTGCTCGTGTCAACATGGGTGAGAACGATACCGTCAATTTTGCTGTTGATTTTGGTGAGCCGTTCAATACCGCGAGAAACGGTCCGTTTGTTGGTAGAGTCATACTTAATGACGTACAGCAGAGCATCTGCCAGATGTGAAATGATCAGTGCGTCGCTTACGGCCTGGACAGGAGGGCTGTCGATCACAATCCGATCGTAGTCCTGCGCTAGACTACTGATGGTCTCTGAAAAGCGTGGAGAAACCAGTAGCTGTTGCGGGTCCGTTAGGTGGCCTCCCGAGGGCATTACATGCAAATTACTGCCAATGTCCTTGTAGACACACTCTTCCAATGGCTTGTTGCCCTGGATTAGGTCGGTTATTCCCGGGTGATTGGAGGCTATGCGGAAATCCGCTGCAACAGTGGGCTTGCGTAGATCAAGATCAACAAGAAGAACACGTTCCACCTGGCTGAGCGCGAATGCGAGATTTTCTGCGACCGTTGTTTTGCCTTCGGCGGGAACAGAGGACGTGATCAGTATGGTGCGCATGGACTTGCCGAGACCAGTCAGTACCACACCTGTGCGCAGCGTGCGGACAGCTTCGCTAAATGTGTAATGATTCGGGTCGAAGAAGGTGCGCAGATTCAGCTTTGAATCTTTGGGTGTACTTACTTGTGGCAGCAGGCCAATCAAGTTCTGGCCGAGATGTACTTCTACATCTTCCGGGCTACGCACGCCCATGCGGAGGAAATCGAGTAACAGGGCGATCGCAGTAGCAAACACGGCACTCAAGGCAATTGCCATCATTGCCAACAGCTTTTTGTTGGGCTTGGTCGCCGTGTTAGGAATTACCGCTGAATCAAGAAAGCGTGCCGGGGCGATTTCGAAGCCCGAAGCCTCGCGCGTTTCGTTCGCGCGGGTAAAGAAGGTATCGTAGAGCTGACGATTTGCTTCTACCTCTCGAACCAGCTCTTGATAGCGAAACTCTTTCTGTGAAACGTTTTGGTAGGCAGCTTTTGCCCGTTGCACTTCCTGTTCTTGCGCTGCAACTCTCGCCTGCGCAGTGTTGTATTGGCTTTCAATAGAATCAGCCAGAATACGGACTTCGCTGGCAAGCTGATCACGGATCATATCCAGCTCATTACTGGCCGCAATCATCGTTGGGTGCTTTGGCTTGTAGCGTCTGGCCAACTCTGAGACATTGCGCTCGGCCGCTGCTTCATTGCGCTTTATTTCCTGAATCAGTGGATTGCTGATGACTTCCGGCAAATTGGCCAGCGCGAGCTCATTACCTTTCAGACGCTCAAACTGATTGAAAACGCTGGCAATTTGCTTGAATTCACGCCGTGTTTCCTGAAGTTGGGTGGTGGCAGCATTCAGGTCCTGCTCGGAAAGGCCGCGCACGCCACTGAGATCAACGAGATCTTCTGTTTCGCGAAAATTTTGTAAGTTCTGTTCTGACGCTTCAAGCTTGGAGCGCAGTGTTTCTTGGCGCTCATTAAGCCAGGACGTTGCCCGATTCGTGAACTGCTCTTTCGCTTCGGATTGGAAGAAGATGAATTCCTCCACAAGAGCGTTAGCAACGTCGGCAGAGAGTTTTGCCGATTTCGCTTCAAACTGTACTTTCACAAGGTTTGTATTACGCGCGGGCGATATGGTCAAACGCTTGAGAAACGCTGAGGTGACGTTGTCGAGTGTCGCAGTTTCTGCCTTGGCCGACATCGAGCTGTCTGACGCGCTGTCCTTTGAAAATAGGCCGAACAGCCCGGACTTACTTTGCGCAGCGAATTCAGGGTGATTCACCAAATTCAGGCGTTGTATGACCCGCTCGGCGAGTTGGCGTGACTTTAACATCTCCGTCTGCGTGAGGATGTAGTCACGACGCTGTGCGCCGAGGTCATAGATTTCCTCGACCGAAACCGGATTGGCTTGATCCACTTCAAAAACCAGCGATGCGGTGGCCTGGTAGCGCGATGGCATTTTGTAGATAAATGCGATTGCGACGGCGGACATAGCCACGCTGAGGCCGAAGATCAGCCAGCGCTTGGCGAAGAGAATTTTCCAGTAGCGAAGTAAATCCAGGCTTTGTTCCTGAGGTAGTTCGTCGCCACCATTGCCCTGTGCATAGTTCATATGGTTTCTCTACTAAAAAAAGCTCTGCTTTACGGTAATAATGTCACCGGGATATAGCTTGGTATCCAGGTCCGCCTCGATGGTGATTTGCTCGTTACCCTGGCCGCGCTTGATCAGAATCTTGTTTTGCGACGCACGTGGCGTAAACCCGCTGGCCATAGCGACGGCTTTGTTGATCGTGAGGCCCGGCAAATAGGCGTAGCTGCCTGGTGTGTTGACCTCGCCATCGACAAAGAATGATCTGTATTGGGTGATCGTCACTTCGACACTGGGGTTAACCAGATATCCATCAAGTAGACCGGCCGCAATCTTTTTCTCTACAAGTGACGCACTGAGTCCGGCGACCTTGACCTCACCTAGAAACGGATAGTTGATAACTCCGCTATCACTGAGGCGCACTTCAAGGGAAAGCTCCTCTTCGCCAAATACGCGAATATTGATGACGTCGCCAGCGCCGAGTTGATACTGGTCATCAAGTAATCTTGACGATACCTCAGCGTTCGCGTGGGTGATGATTACAGCTATAAACCATGGAGCTAGAAAGCACATGGCCCAGCGGATTCTATATTTGCGCATAAACTCTCCTCACATCTTTAGTAGGACGCGTCAAATCCGATGAATACTTGATTGCGTTGGTAGGAAAAAAGTTGGCTGGTTGCCCCCTGGTTCAGGGTGGATATGCCGGTTCTTAGGTCCATCCAGGGGCGGAATTGATAACGCAAGGTGGTGCCCCAGCGACGGATGTTTTCGGTTAATTCGGTACCGGTAAAATCGGCCTTTGTGTAACGAAAGAACAGATCACTCTCGACTTTTTCGTTCCACGAGTGTCGCCATGCGACAGATCCTGAAGTCGCATCAACGAAGTTTGCAATGCCAGCCGCCGAGTCGATTGGGCGCCGCTCCGCAGTGAGGATCAATTCACTTGTTTCCAGAGGGCTCCAAGTCAGCGCTGCTTGCCAGCGCGGCCGGCGATAGTCTGATATTGCTGAATCGGTGTAGCTCTTCTTAACCATGCCACCGAGAAGCGTGGCAGTGATCTTTTCGGTCTCGCGTTCGATACCCACCATCAGTGTGGCTTCGTCATTGTCGCGATCCAGTATGTCGGCAGCCGGAGTGTCGTAACGGATACGTCGTCCTTCCAGATTGGCGAGCAGGGCCGTATTACCGCCGATATTTGCTGAGAATGTACCGCTGATAAAAGGGGTTCGTCGATCACGCGCGACGATTTCTTCCCGGTAATCGCGGTTGCTTGTGCCCAGGGTAACGCCGAGAAAGCCGCGCGCACCTTCTGCGCCGAACCCGTAGGATACGAAGAGGTCGGACTGGCGATAACGGTCTCGCTCGAAAATGAGACTTTCCAGATCATCTACAACCTGATCGTTGAATTCGTCATTGATACTGAGATAGGCGGCGCCGAAGGTGAGATTGTGCCGTCTACCCAGATCCCAATCGGCGGTGCCGCTCAGCGCGTGGTCGGTAAAGGAACTGCGGCCGCTATTCAGGTAGTTGCCGTGTGAAAGGGCATACTCCATCGAGTAGACAATCGCCCCGCGATCGTACTCGAGTCCCACTCGGGGGGTGGTGAGTAACAGAAAGCTATCGATCCCATCCTCGGGCGCATTGTTGATGTTGTCGTCATATCGTAAATCCATGCCGACTGCGGGGGTAAGCAGCAATCCAGATCCAAGTTTTATTGGGTCGGCGGAAGTGACAACACAATATGCCGAGAGCGCAGTGGCAAGAATACAAGTTGCCAAGGAACGGGTATTGGAGAGCATATACGTCCTTCCTGCATGCGATATCGCGTTGAGGCGGGGACTGCTACTAACCCGTCTAAAACAATTTCGGTGGTTCTTTTCTACTGAAATCTGAGTTTAGAAGCACCTGCGAAGAGTGCACATGAACTGCACTAAAACAGCTGATAATCGGCGCGGTGTTAATTCAGTATGCATTTTTACCCACAAAACCACGTGAAACTGTGAGGCATAAAATTCGCAGGTCGAGGAATATTGACCAGTTGCGAATGTAGTCCAGATCGTGTTCGACACGCCTGTGCATTTTTTCGAGCGTATCGGTTTCACCGCGCCAGCCGTTGATTTGTGCCCAGCCGGTAATACCTGGCTTCACTTTGTGGCGTAGCATGTAGCCGCTCACGATGGAACGGAATTGCTCGTTGTGGGCAACCGCGTGTGGGCGTGGCCCCACAATGGACATGGTGCCGCCGAGCACATTGAATAGTTGTGGCAATTCATCCAGCGAAGTGCACCGTATAAATCGACCGAATGGTGTTATACGCGCATCATTTTTTTGCGCCTGTTGGATGCTTGGGCCATCTTCCGTACACGTCATTGAGCGAAATTTCCAGACGTCGATTGTGTGTCCGTTGAGACCATAGCGACGTTGTTTAAATAGTACCGGGCCGGGACTGGTAAGTTTTACGCCCAGCGCAATGAGTAACATCAATGGGCTCAAAAGGGCTAAAGCCAGTGTCGAAACCAGTAGGTCTTCGAGCCGCTTTAACCAACTGTTGATTCCTTGGATGGGGCTGTCGTAAATACTTAGTACTGTACTGCCACCGATACGTTGCCAGCGCGTTCGCAATAGGTTACTGCCGAAGATATCTGGAAGAAGAAAGACGGTGGCGGTGGTGTCTCCCAAAGCCGCCAGTAGCTCGCCGATATGGCGTGCCTCTCCCATTGGCAGGGCGATATAGATCAAGTCGAGATCGCCGGCCCTGGCAGCGGATAATGCCTGTTCCAAATCGCCTGCGAGGAGGTGGGAGTTTTCGGGCGCTACCGTGTCTGTGTCCCCGTCGTGCCCGGGCAGCCGGTAGATACCCTGTAGCCGAATGCCTAATTGGGGATTGCGTTGTAATTCTTCCGCCAGTTTGACTGCCGCTTGATTGACTCCAAGGATTGCTGCGGAACGGGTATTGTGATCATTGACCCTCAGGTAGTGGAGCAGTTGCCGCAAAGCTAAACGCCATAACCCTAGCCCAAACAACGTTAAACAGAACCAACTGCCTACCACTAAGCGGGAGTAAATAGCGGCCTGTGCGGAGAAGTAGCCGATGAGTAGCAGCAGGAGGCATACCACTGCCCAGGCGAGTGCGGTCGTCAAAAGCATATTGCGAAAGCTTTCTGTCCGCCATGATCGGTACAGCTCGAGTGATTCACCAATAAAGGCAAACAGTATCACCGCGGTAAGACCGGCAATAAGCCAATCCTTGTCGAGCGCAATTCCACCGACGAGCGTGCAGACCAACAAGGCGCCGAGTATCAGCGCACCATCAAGCAGACGATAAACAGCGGCCAAATCACTTTGATGCGTGCGGATCCATCCCTGCTGCACTGCGCTACCTCCGGGATCACTTCTACAACTTACTGCTGATAGTTCAATCGGTTTGGTCGAGTATTAAACCAATTGAACATCTTTTGAACATAATATTGGACGAGTATCCGAAGCTCGCAAGGTTGTCTGCAAAGTATTGTCACCAATGATTGCGTGTGCGTGGAACCTGCCAACTTTTCTGCTTACACCAACGACGCAGGCGTCTCCTTACTTCCCTCGCTAGCCACCAACCAATAGGGATTCCAGCGATACCGGCAAAGAAATCGGCAGTGGAAGCAGCGCGACGTGATAACAGCGCGCCCTGTGCCATCTCAATGAAAATCGCTGCGATGAACAGTGCAGCGATGATCCAGTGGCGCAAGGGTGGGCGGAATGCAAATACGGTGACATAGGCCACACCCGCACACGCGGCGAAGTGCAGAACCAGATCGAAGTTACGAAAGAGTTGGGGAATCGGGTTTGGCCGCAAGCCGGCATATAAGCAGATGAGTAGCATCAGAAAGAGCAGTAGCCGCCACTTTCCCTGATGACGTTCAGAAGTATCCTGGAGGTTAAGTTTCACGTTAGAGATTTACCGCTCAGAGCAAGAGAAGAAGTTGGGCACCGGTAGTAATGAGTATATGTGCCATCAAGTGAAAAGTGTGGGTCGCAACATACTTCCAGCCGCCACTTTATTAGTCGTTTACCGATGTCAATCGAATTCATATTCCTGAGATGGGTAACAGGACTATCCTGATTACGCTGTGCATAGATACCACGACATATGCGTAAGAGGTACTGAGAGTGAAAATTCGGGTGATCAATCTCTGGATGTTCTTGTTTCTGACATTCAGCGTGCATCTTTGGGCGGACTATCACGTCGACGGAAAAAACGGCGACGATAGCAACCGTGGCACGGCGGATTCTCCCTGGGCAACACTGGAAAAAGCGCGCCGGACGCTCAATGGTCCGGCGAAAATAATTGTTCACGATGGTGACTACAGCGCATTTGTCGAGAACGAGGCCAGGAACTCTGACGGATTTCTTGAGTATGTGGCTGCGCCAGGAGCACGTCCGCGACTAGAAGGAATCGAAATCCACTACCCCGAACCGGCGGATAGCTTTATCTCTTTTGATGGCTTTGACATCTTTAGTACGCGTCGTCTGCGACTGGTGCAGGTCATTAATGCCCGCCACTTGGTTATTCGCAACAGCGTATTGCACTCGGACCGTTGGTCACGCGGACCCGATGACGGGGTCTATGCGATCAACCTGCGGCGTACTGAAAAGGTACTAATTGAGAGAAATAAATTTTATGAGGTATTTCGCGGTGTGTTGATTCGCAGATCAAATGACGTCACGGTTCGAGGAAACTTTATTACTGTCACTGGATCTTCAGGGATCATTTACATGAGCCGGAGCCGCAACGGGCTCATTGAAAATAACCACATAACCGGCAGGGACTACATACGCTACCCCGAGGACCCTCTGGCATACCATAAGCCCCACCAAAGTATTATCGCGATTAGCGCCAACGATCTGGTAGTGCGCGGCAACCTGCTGCACGGTATCGGGAATTCTTCCGGCATGATGATGTACCAAAATGATATCCCCGCAGATGTGACGGCCTACCGCAATATTCTGATAGAGAGTAATGCGCTGTACGATACCTCGAATAACAGCGCGCTACGGATCTACAATCTCGGCGAGAACGTCGTGCTGCGCAATAATTTCTTTTTCTCGAAAAAACGGCCCGGGAAATGTAACGGTGTGACAAATGACGGTCATTATCGCTACAACGTTGCGCTAAACGTTCACTCCATTGCCGAGGGATTCGACGGGTCCGGACTTAAGCTGTACAACAATATCTTTCTGGGGGCAGCCATGATCCCGCCGGCTGCAGAGGAGCGAAGCAATTTCTTCTGGTCCCTGAAGCGTGGTAAAAAGTGGCAGATCCAGCCTGTAGATACTGCGTCACGCCTGGTTGTTGGGCGCGACCGCGGCTGCGGGGAGCATCCGATGCTGATGGAAAATGGCGAGTTTTTCCGTGTGCGAGATGATTTGACCTTCCCAGAAAAGTCGATACTTGATTTGACGCTGTTTGGTGGAGAAGAAAATTGGCAAAAGGTGGCGGGAGATCAACTGCCGGAATACTTTCTTGCGCCGTTACAGGACAGCGGGTTTCTTGGTGCGCCCGTGGCGCGAAGCCGGGTTCTGCGGCCGGTACCGGGTCCTGTGCAATTTACCGCATCAGCAGAAGCGGAAACTTCGGAAACGCAGCCTGTTACAGCCAGTCCATGACTCCCCGCCAGGAGGCAGGCTAAACCTGAGCCCTCTGGCTGGATCGCGTCTTGCGCGCATGTAACGCAGAGCGAATACGTTTGATCTGATCCTTGAATTCCACCGGCAACATTCGGCGTATTTCTTCCGAAAGAAAAAGCAATTTGGCAAGCCCTGTGGCGCGGTTGAATGGTGTATCCAGCAATTCAGGCCAGAGGTGCCTGTAAACGGCGGGGATCAAGTCTCCCTGGGCGCGCACTTTTTCAGAGACGGACAAAATCGCCCGGTAGTAGCGTGCGCTATTGAATGGGCTGATTGACGGGAAGGGTATATCGTGACCAAACATGCTGGGACCGGCCCAGCAACCCAGTCGCAGTTCGATATAGGCGAGGTCGAGGAGATTCCCGGCACTGATAACCGCTGGGAACTCAGCTATCCATGCTTCTGCCAGTCTGGTGGTGACGTCGTTTTCGGGGAATTCAAACCGGCGCAGTAGTCCCTGAGTCGTGAGTGTGGCCAGGTTTTCGTCTCCTGGATACCAATAGGGACTTTTCAATGCTTCGCCGCAGGTGCCGGTCATTTCGTGGCAATGATTATTGTGCATACGCGCTGTAGTACACAACTGGGTGACCGCGTCCTCTACGCAGTGGCCGGTACGTTGGCGCCATGCATGAACTTCTTCGTCTGTGGGCTGCTGAAACTGCACGGTACTGTAATTGAGACCAAACTTCCTAGCGATTCTCCCCGCGATATGGTTATCCAGACGTGTGCCGACATCATCAGCGCTCACCGTCTGGAAGCGCATTTGGTCACAAAGATCTCTGGATGCCGCCAGTATCATTCTGGAGTCGACACCGCCGGTTAAATGCGCCACGTTATGTCCTGCATGCACCAGTGCCGCGATGTTTTGTTTTACCCAACCGGCGATCATGCCCGTAACATTATCGATATCTGAGCCGTCGATAGGTGCTGCGCTTGAATAGGGTGTGCTCGGATGGATTGAATCCACTGAATCTTTAACATTGATGTTTCGATCACTAGCGCTGACAGGGTAGGGATATATCCGCTCGACACGCCAATCACGCAGCGTAAGCCGATGGTTGGGGAGCAATCGCGCTACCCCGTGATAGGGGGTAACGCCAAAAGGCAGCCATTTCTTTGGTGCTCCCGCTGTTAGCGCGTCGAAGGTTATCTGGTCAAACTCCAGTTCCTGGATCATTTGTAACGCTGCGGGCGTAGCCGCGGCCGCATCAAGTTCGGCGCTGTATACCAGTGACATCATGCCGCCAGCGTCCGTGATTGCTGCTAGTTGCTGGTGGAGCGCGTATAGGTACACAAAGCGCCCACAAAACGCGTCATACTCCACGGCGACGCCGTCAGTCTGATTGGTGGACTGGATAACGTCTCCGTCCTGCAGCAGTTTTCCCTGCCAGATCACCCAACCAATGATTCTTCCGACCAGGTTGCCATCGAGGTCCTCAACCGTGATCAGCGGCACTTCTTTGGCGAGGGATAGGCACCACCCCAGATATTCTATGCTGCGCCAACCGGAGAGCGCCGAGACTGGTTGCTTCGCGATCAGGTATTGCTTGGGTAGGTGCATGGTGTTTGTTTCAGGTGTCATTGTTGATAAGTGATTGTTCTGGGGTCTTTGTGTCACGCGTCCGTTGCCAGAGATGACGGCACTCTTTGCGCAAGTGGGGATCTGTCAGCGCAAGAAGGCTGGCGAGCAGCAGGGCGATAGCGCCGCCATAGAATAACTGGAGAATAAGGTCTGAAAATTCGCCGGCTGTTGTCTGCGCGGGCGCTAGTCCAATCGTGACAGTTGCAATTGCAACACCGCATGCGGAAAGCAGGAGCAGTCGCCGTACGAACATGACTTTTCCGTGTTTGATCGGCGCCAGGTATACCGAGATACCGAGCGCAACGGCCTCCCCGGCAATACCACAGGCAGCTACCGCCTGCACGGAGTGCCCTGTGACAGCGAGGTAGATGGCAACAGGCAGCGCTAGACTCCGAAAAATATTCGCGATCATCGCATTCTCAGTACGCCCCTGACTGTTGGCGATGATGGATGGGGCGATACGCAGTACCCGCAATGCCTGCATGATACTCAGTATGACAATGACGCTCGCTGCCTGAATATATTGATCCCCAAAACTCAACTGAATCAATGCAGAGCCCGCCAGAGCAAATCCCAGTACCATCAATAAACCGAAGGCGGCGCATGCGGTGAGGCTCATCGTGCAACAGGGGATGAATATTTCACTATTGTCGCGATTGCGCGAAAGTATCGGCATCAGAATGGAAGCGCTGAGCTTTGCAAAAATGATTGTCGGTAGCATGCAAAGGGAAAATGCAACGCTGTACCAACCCAGCGTGTGCATATCGAATTGCGAGCCAATGATGACTCGGTCACCTTGAAAGATGCCAAACATCAGAAAGCCATTAATCAGTAATGGCCAACCGAAACGAAGCTTGCGCCGCGCCAGCGGCCAATTGAACGTCCAGCGATATGGGCGGCGCGCAAGCAGATGAGAAGCGACCACACTGAGCACCGCCTGCAGCAGGATCACGGTGAGCATTACGCGGTAGTCATCGAATATGAGGGTCGCCAGCAGGGCGACCAACAGGGTGAGCAGCTCGGGCAGGGTGTCGAATAGCGCTGTGGGAAAAAAGTCCAGCTTGCGCTGTCGCACAACGAAATCGAAATGCATCAATCCGTGTAACGCGGGGATCAGGGCCACCAGTTGAAAAGCGTGAATCAGGTGGGGCAGGCCAAATAAATTTGCCACCGGGCCTGCGATCGCGATCAGGACCAAAGCAATTAGTATGCCTTTGGCAAACTGAATCAAGTGTGCTGAACCCAGCATGGCGTCGCTATCGCCTTCGTCGTCCTGTACCAGTACGCGATCCAGTGCCAAATTACTGGTCATTTCTACCAGGGAAATGGTCAGTGCAAACGTTGTCGCAATACCAAAATTCTCACTATCTATATGGCGGGCAACAATAATGTTGCGCAGCATTGAGCTGATTGCGACGAGCCCCTGGCTCGCACTGAGTATGGATGCGCCTTTGAGAATACTTGAACGAACGGACAAACCTGACTCCTGCGTACAGGGTATATAGAGGCAGTGTGGCTTTCATGAACCAGCCAACGACGCATCGGCGAGCAAGCTCTCGATGCACCCGCCAAGACCCTCGCTAGTTTAGGTCGGATGGGGAGGTCGGCGAGCGAACAAACGCCAACTATCCGGCGAAATATATTTCACTAATTTTGAATTGCATGTCGATGCATCTCTCGAAACATATTTTATTCCTGCATGAACTAATCTTCTGCGAGTGCAAATAATTATTGCCAATGCCAAATTCGGATATATATAACAATCCGCATCTGGTGTTGGGAAAGTACTCCTAAAGGCTAACCCTAAATGACAAGTATTTCGCTTCTGGGCGCTGCGCCGGATACCGGAAATCTCGGTGTCAATGCGCTCTCCAACTCTGTCGTACATGCCATTCAAGAACGGATCCCTGACGCAGATTTATGCGTTTTTGATAATGGAAAAGGAATTCGTCGTAGAAACCTTCGTATCGGCGATAGTGAGTGGTCCTTGCGCGGCTGTGGGCTGATTAATAGCCGGCGTGTCTACAAGCGGGAAAGCCTGGCCCATATGCGTCTCAGTCAGATGTTTCCCGGGTTAATGAATCCCGGGATACAGACCATTCTGCAGTCCCGCGTTGTACTTGATATCAGCGGCGGTGACAGTTTTACCGATCTGTATGGCAGTCGCCGATTTGAATTGATTAGTCGCCCGAAAGAGATCGCACTTGCTGCACGCAAGCCGCTGATTCTACTGCCGCAAACTTACGGTCCGTTCCGCTCTAAGCGAGCGCATGTTCGCGCGGCGGAGATTGTCAGGCGGAGTCGTGCAACCTGGGCGCGAGACGCCCGCAGCTTCGAAATAATGGTGGATTTGCTGGGGACGGAGTTCGACAGTGAGCGACATAAGTGCGGTGTCGATGTGGCTTTCCTGTTGCCGTCAGTACGTCCACCCAGACTGGAAGACTCTGTTACCGATTGGCTGGAGCAGGGCACCGATGGTGCCAACCCCGACGTCATCGGCCTGAACATCAGTGGGCTTATATACAACGGCGGCGATTCCGCCGCACGCCAATATGGAATTTCTGCAAACTATGCGCTGGCGGTGCAGCGTCTTGTAGAGCGGCTGTTAACGGAGTCCGACGTCAATATCCTGCTGGTACCGCACGTGAATGTACCGCAGGCAGAGGTTGAGTCCGATCTGAGAGCCTGTCGACAACTGCTTGATAGGCTTGGGCCGCAAGCCTCAGATCGAGTGCGAGTGCTCACCGGGCAATACAGCGAGATGGAAATCAAATGGGTTATCGCACGGTTGCAGTGGTTTTGCGGTACCCGCATGCATTCAACCATCGCCTCCCTCTCTTCCGGTGTGCCTAGTGCGGCCATTGCTTATAGCGACAAGACCCTGGGTGTCTTTGCAAGCTGTGGACAGCAGGAGCAGGTGTTTGATCCTCGCACTATACATACGCAGGAATTAATTGATTCTGTATTCGAATCGTGTGCACGGCGTGCACAGTTAGCCCCCTTGCTGCAAGAAAAGCTTCCGCGAGTGCTGTCGATTGCACGTGCGCAGATGGACACCATTGCGGAGTGCTGCGTGAACCTGTGAGGCGATGTCGCGGGATGGATGGTGGGTAAGTACACGCGAGTAATATGCGCCGTTTTTGTAGGCGGGCACAGTGCTCTATCTGGGGTGGGCTAATATTTTCATGGTTTATTTCCTCAAGAGGAAGTTTGCAGCGTCGATTCAGGCTTAGTTTTCTGGCTGATGCAGTTACGAAGAAGTCTTTCGGATATAGAAGTTCATGCAGAAAATCAACACGATTGAAGATGTACGGGATTATCAGTTGTGCACCGGTTGTGGTGTATGCGCGGAGCTCGAGAGTAGCCGCTATTCCATGGCGGATATCCCCGGCGAGGGAATTCGTCCCTATGTGAAAAACGCTGACGTTGAGAGTAGTGGTAAAGCATTCTCGGCCTGTCCGGGAGCGCAGCTCAAGCACGACGCTCGTGGTAAAGATCCACAACTTCATGAAAGTCTTAGGGCTGGCTGGGGGCCTGTGTACGATGTGTTGGAGGGCTATGCGTCGGACGAAGAAGTTCGGCGGGGCTCTTCCAGTGGTGGCGCCATCACTGCCATCGCCTTGTTTTGCCTCGAGCAGCAAAACATGCGTGGCGCGCTTCACACTGCTGCGGATCCGGAGCAACCTTACCGAAACCGTACGGTGTTTAGCCGGGATCGCGCATCACTTCTTACTGCGGGTGGTTCGCGGTACGCACCGTCTAGCCCTTGCTCGGAATTGCGACAGATCACTGAAGCCGATGGTCCTTGTGTATTTATTGGCAAACCCTGTGATGTGGCAGCGGTACATGCAGCGCAGAAAGTCTCTCCTGCGCTGAAGGAAAAGCTCGGTGTCAGTATTGCTTTATTCTGCGCCGGTGTGCCGTCGACCAATGCGTCTTTGAAACTCGCAGCGATGCAGGGTGCGAAATCACCAGAGTCGATTCGCTCGCTGCGTTACCGCGGCAACGGCTGGCCCGGGGTCTGGTCACTGGAGTTTGTGGATAATAAAGACGAACTCCAGCGGCGCGAAATGAGTTATGCCGAGTCCTGGGACTATTTACAGCGCCACCGGCAATGGCGCTGTTACATATGCCCAGACCATACCGGTGAATTTGCCGATATTGCGGTGGGTGACCCCTGGTATCGCGAGATAGCCCCGGGAGAACCCGGCAGTTCTCTGATTGTTGTTCGCAGTCAGCGCGGAAAGGAAATCGTTGAGGCTGCGATTGCCGCGGGCTACCTGAAAATTACCGCGCGCGATGCATCGTTACTGCCACGCTCGCAGCCAAACCTACTTGCTGCGCGTGGAAACTTATGGGCGCGCTTACATACTCTGCGCCTGTTTGGCGCAGCCGTTCCTAACTATGTGGGGTTTGCATTTTTCCCATTCTGGTTAGCTGAGCTCAGGCTGATGGATAAGGTGCGTTCCTTCGTTGGGACGGCAAGACGAATTTACCGAAAACGGCTTCGTGAGCCAGTTGTCGAATCGCGCTAGCGTGTCGAAATCTCAAGGCGCGAAATCTGGGGTACGGCAACTGGAGAGTTTTTCTGGAAAGTGTTTCTGGAAGGTATTCCTGGAGTGATCGTGGATGACTGAACGTGTAATGCCGGAGCATTTTGGCGGCGCCCTGTGGGCGGACCAGACGATGGTGCACCCCATAGGGCTTGCCGCGTTGCTTGCCGCTCTGCTCGCGCTGTTCGTGCTACCGCGACGCTTTCAATTGATCCCTCTGTTGCTGATCGCTGTTGCACTGCCTGGTGCCCAGCGGATCGTTGTGCTCTCTCTCGATTTCACCTTCGTTCGTATCATGATCATGGCCACGCTATCTGTGGCAATATTGAATGGGCAGTTGCGCACGATACGCTGGGGGCTGCCGGACTCTTTGATTCTGGCGGCCACGATGTGGAATATGCTCGCATCGGGGATTCTAGTTGGTAGCATTGATGGCGTGATTACCAGTGCCGGTGGTGCCTTTGATACCTTCGGGGCCTACCTGGTTGGCCGGGCTTACTTGCACTCATTCGCCGATATGCGGCGATTACTGCTGTGTTTTGCGTTGTTGTCCCTGCCGATGCTCGCATTCTTTGTTTTGGAGCAGCTCAGTGGTCGCAATGTATTTTCCGTATTTGGCGGTGTACCGGCAGAGACGCTAGCGCGCTATGGCCGGTTGCGGGCTCAAGGTCCGTTTATGCACCCGATTATGGCGGGTATTTGCTGGGCAACGATTCTTCCATGCCTTGTTGCTCTGTGGCAGGGAAAAGTCGGTACCCGCTTGCTCATAGCGGCTGGTATAGCCAGCATGCCGCTGATCGTAATGGCCACCGCGTCCAGTACTCCCGTGGTGGCTCTTATGTGTGGTTTCGCCGGACTCGCCTGCTACGCATTTCGCCATTATATGCGCGCGATGGCACTGGGCATGGTAGCCGTGCTTACTGTGCTGCATTTTTCCATGGATACCCCCGTTTGGCATTTGCTGTCACGGATTGACATTACTGGTGGCTCGACCGGCTGGCATCGCTACAACCTGATTCAGCAGTCCATTAACCATGTCGGCGAGTGGTGGGCGTTCGGCACCACCGCGACCGCGCATTGGGGTTGGGGCATGCAAGACATAACGAACCAGTATGTGCTCGAAGGCGTCGATGGCGGGGTCGTTCAGTTGCTACTGTTTTCCTTCTTCCTGCTAGCCCTGTTTGTCCGCCTGGGACGCGCACAACGATTTACCCGCTCTCACGCCCAGAGCCGTCTGCTGTGGGGCATGGCGGTGGCTCTGTTTGTTCATTGTGTCAGTTTTCTCGCCGTATCGTATTTTGGACAGATGGTCTGCCTGTTCTATCTTTTCTGCGGTGCGGTTGTTGCGGTTACGGAACTCCGGCGGCGACTGCCTGCCGCAACGAGGCCTACGCAAAAAGCGTTAACCCCGGCAACGTCAAATTAAGTTTTATTCCAATAAATTCTGGAGATGAGTGTGTCTGATTCGACTCGGCTCAATATCGTTATCGTCTGTTACAACTGTGGTGCAGATATTGTCAGGTTACTTGCGGATATTGATGATGGTGATTTGCCATTGGAATCCATCAAGCTTTTTGTCGTCGACAATGCTTCGATGGATGATTCCCTGGCAGTTTTAAGACCTCTTTCTCCGAAAATTCACCTGATCGAATCGGAAGAGAACATAGGCTTTGCGGCGGGCTGCAATCTCGGTGCCGCAGCAATCGATAATTCGGCGCCGATCCTGTTTCTAAATCCCGATGTGCGCTTGCAGCACGACAGCTTGAGTAATTTATTGGCATTCTCAGTCGCCACCCCCGGCGCTGGCATCTGGGGTGGGGTGACCTGTGACGCGCAGGGGGAGTACGACGGAAAGTCTGCCTGGCGAGAACCTTCCTTAATCGATTTATTGAGCTGGAGCCTGGGTGGGGATTTCCTGTTGCGCAGAACGCTCGGGCGTACGAGTGGTGGTTACTCCCCGCGTACTTTGCGTAAAGGTATTGGGGTGGATGCGGTATCTGGCTGCTTTCTATTGATCGATCAGGCACTTTTCCGACTGCTGAATGGGTTTGATGAAGGCTTTTTCCTGTATTCCGAGGAAATAGACTTGTGCCGTCGGGCGCGTACTCTTGGTGCGCAACCGCGGGTCACCGGTAATGCAGTGGTATTACATGCCGGTAGCCAGACGCTCTCTGGTATCAACAAGCTCAACCACCTGTATCGCTCGAAATTACAGTACTTCGCCAAACACGGATCCCCAGTGACCGTTGCCGTTGCGCGGGGACTGGTCGCACTGGGCTCCGCGATACGCTTTGCGGCCTTCTCGACTTTGGTTTACTTGGGTAAAGGGAGTAAAGAGCAGCAGTCTGTGTGGAGGCAGTTTCTGGACGACCAGTGGCAATGGTACAAGGCGCACAGAGATGCTTGACCCACACAAACCCGCGATCATTATTCCCGCGTATAACGAAGAACACTCGATCGCGATCTTGTTGGAGGCCGTAAATCCTGGTGTCCTGCTGGGTCACTATTCCGTGGTGGTGGCCTGTAATGGCTGCATGGATGCCACCGCGGAGATTGTACGCAGTCAGTTCCCTCAGGTGCATTGTCTGGAAATTCAGCGT
This sequence comes from Microbulbifer agarilyticus, assembly GCF_001999945.1. Lineage (NCBI taxonomy): Bacteria > Pseudomonadati > Pseudomonadota > Gammaproteobacteria > Cellvibrionales > Microbulbiferaceae > Microbulbifer > Microbulbifer agarilyticus. Next base: position 3,476,971 of record NZ_CP019650.1, on the reverse strand, counting down.
GCGGGCAAAACGCATGCGATTAATGAGGCGGAACAGCTGGATCTGGGGTATCCACGTATTTATGTTGATGCGGATGTCAGCATTGACGACATATCACTGTTGCACCTTCTGGATCAGTGCCGGGAAACTAGTGAGGATGCCAATCCCACCGTGGTTGCGCCCGAAGGCGTAATGGATATGGCGCACAGTAGCTATCTGGTTCGTTGTTACTATGCCGCCTGGCAAAAAACGCGCTTCTGCAGCGAGTTTGGTTATGGTGCAGGGGTCTATGGGCTGAACCGGGCCGCGCGTGAGCGCTTTACTCTGTTCCCGGATATTATTTCTGATGACGGCTATGTGCGTGCGGTGTTCGGTTATGAAAACATTGTGGTGAGTCGGAAGAGCCAGAGTCGCGTGGTTGCACCAAAAGGTATCCTGGACCTGCTGAAGATCAAGACCCGCAGCAAACTTGGCAAGTTACAGCTATTGCAGTTGGCCGAATGCCATACCCCAAAGACAGGCAGTAACGCGGTGTTTACACAGCGTCCCAGTATGTTGGAGTTGCTGGTGTATTACGGAGTTAACGGTCTTAGTTATCTGAATGCATGGCGCTACCGGCATACCAATGCGCAGTATCGCTGGCAGCGGGATGAGTCTAGCCGCGAGCTTGCCTAGTTACTTAGCTAATTGGTTACTTAGTTAATTGGTTGCTTAGTTAATTAGTTACCTAGCTATTTAGCTGCTTCGTTGCTTCATGGCGACCTGATGGCCCAGAAGCATATTCTTCGCGGCCATTTTCGTATAAGCCAGATCTATACTGGCTTGTTAGTGCGATGCTCGAGACGGCGTCGCCATTGGCGTTTCGTCCAGGTCATCAGCCCGCTTTTTACCAACAATGTGCGCGTCCACTGCTTGCCCACCCGGGTGGCCCCATCCGCTAGTCGCGTAACCTGTGCAGCGATAGAGTTCCCATAGAAGTGCAGGGTTACTTCTTGATCATTTTTGTTGCCGTACAGCGCCTTGTAGCTCGCATCACCAAAGCCAAAATCAAACCAGCGCACGCCCTCGGCTTGCAGCTTTTCCAGAATGCGGCGTAACAGATAACCACCGGGCGCAATTTCGCGATGCTCGGGCAGAAAAGAGGCAGCCATATAGCAGAAACAGCCGTTGCACAAACCGCCCACAGCGTACGCAATGTTCTTTCCATCCGCTTGTAGTAAAAACCCTCTTAACTGGCCGTTCTCTGCGAGAATACGCAAAATGCTTTGCCAGTGCGGATTATCGCGGACACCGACGCCCAGCCCTCCCTGATAGCTCTGGTCGCCTATTTTTGAGGCCGCGGTAATCAAAGACTTTATCTGGTCAGGTTCGGTGATTTCATCGATTTGGATCTTGTTCTCGAAGTGGCGCTCAAGCTTGCGATCTTTGCGCCGGAAGGAACCGCGGGTTTTCGAGGAGTTGGTGATCACTGGTTCCCCTTCGCTATCGGTCAGCTCAGTGTACCAATGCTCCGTATGTACCGGGTTGCCTTCGCCTTTTTTTCGCAGACCCTGTGACAAGGCTTCGCCAAGTGCACTGTCGCAGGCAAGATGGTGGACTGCGACACAATTGATTTCCTTGCTGGCAAGTAGATCGCGAAGGTACTGCAACTGTTGCTGTGCAACCTCGGGGCTGTCGGCAACAAACCCGCCGTGTACGATCTCAAGAGTCTTTAGTTGCGGCATTGGCACCGAGATTGGTCCCAATGAACACTTGGCTCTGGTCATCGCGATACGGGCGATCAAAATTCCCCGAGGAGCACTGGCGGACTCCCAAAGAATGACTCGCGGACTGCGGCAACTACTATTGGAGGTAAGAAATGGCAGGTAAAAGCTGGAATGCGCGTGGAGTGAAGCGGGCACATCGCTGCGCGACTGGGAAAATGACTCCCAGTGCTCAAGCAGTAGGCGCGCCTCATCATTGGTACGTGCGACCTGTGGTGCGAAGCCATCATCAATAGACTCCCTCAACGTATCTGCAGTAGCAGAAACGAAGTTCGCTTGTTCAAGCTCGGCACTCGCTTCTGGCTGCAAAGTCGTTTCAACTTCAGTGGGCATTATCAGGTCCTTCATGATTTAGTTCTGGTATCTCAATTAACGGGTTGCATACTCCCGTTCACCTGATGCGTTCTCCCTCCAAAGGCTTCAGAAATTCCCGGCGGCTGTGGTGGAGTTGTTTTCCGGACATGGTCCACCACTGTAGTTTCAATAGTTTGGCAATGGTGTCCTGTGAAAATCGATAGCGGACAACCCGTGCCGGGTAGCCGGCTACGATTGCGTAAGGCGGTACATCCTCGATAACCACTGCGCCTGCGGCGATCACCGCACCATCCCCAATTTTTTGCGTCGGGTAGAGTATTTTCGCTCCGTCACCGATCCATACATCGTTGCCTACTTCAATGTTGGTTCGATCTAGTTCGTAACCTGTACTGAAACCCAGACGGGAATGATAAAAAATGCCGTGTGTCGACAGTGTATTGCGGGGGTGGTCTGCGGTCTGGAATTGGACCGTCGGATAGATCGTTGAGTATTTACCAACGCGGGTTTGGCGCTTTAACTTGGAGGGTTCAAATCTGACACTGGTGAAATCGCCCACCTGGATATCGTAGTACTTGCGATAGAGGTCCCGCATGGTCAGGCTGAATGTGGAGCCGCCCTCCAGTTTAAGAATCAGTTTCTGTATGACAGTGCGCACCAGATGCCGCTGTATCGCAAACATTGGGGCCAGCAGTTTGCTCGCAAATTTTGAACGCTGCATCTTCATGCCATGAGGGAATGTCGGGAGGTCACTGGCCTGTCGGTTATCACGTAACCTTTCCAGAATACTGCTGACCTGTAGTTCTGTTTTCTCGTCGATGGTTGCAGTGGCAAGTACCTGTGCTTCGGTTTTGCCGTTGCGGAACTGGGAAATAGCCTGCGACAGTACACTGACACTGGGAAAATCGAAAAGCAGTGTCGGTGGCAGTTCCAGCACAAATAGCTTGTTCAGTTGCGCAATCACGTTGAGTGCCGATAGCGAGTGGCCACCAAGGTCGAAGAAGCTGCTCTCCACATTCGTTACCGAAATTTTGAGCTGGCTTTCGAACACATCCTGGATAGTTTTACTGATGTCTTCTGGCGTTGCGGCCGTTGTCGAATTTTCGTTGACGGCTTTGTTTTTCTGCTCTATTGCAGTGCTGGATGTGTCACGGACTTCTGTGGGGTGCGTGGTTGCACTTGTATTCGGTGGTGCAAACGCCTTGCGGTCCACTTTGCCATTGGGGGTAAGCGGAAAGGACTCTACCGGGATATAGAGGGTTGGTACCATATACTCCGGGAGTGTGAAACGCAGCTGCCGACGCAGGACCTCGCTATCGGGTATGTCGGCGATTGCTTGCCCGGAATTTTCTAGCTGCTGGCCGAGGAGGTAGGCAGCCAGGTATTTTCCACCGGATTCGTCATCATGTGGGATGACCACACACTGCCGCACCGACGGAATCTCGGCAATGCGCGCTTCGATTTCGCCGACTTCGACCCGAAAACCGCGGATCTTAACCTGGTGGTCCATGCGCCCGAGATATTCGATACGGCCGTCGCGATGGCGTACTGCCAAGTCTCCAGTTCGGTATAGCCGCTCATCGTTGAGGGCCTGACAAGAGAAAAACCTTTCACGGTTAAGCTCTTCGCGATTGTAATAGCCGATCGCAACACCTTCACCGCCGATACACAGTTCACCCGGTACACCCACTGGCAGTGGCTGGGCTGCGGAATCCAGCACGTAGAGCGTGGTATTCGCAATGGGCATGCCGATAAATGCCGAATCTTCTGGGGTCGCCACGGCACTGACCGAAGACCAGATTGTGGTTTCGGTGGGGCCATAGAGATTCCAGACCTCCTGACCGCGATCTAGCAGGCGTGTCGCCAGGTCTTTGCCCATGGCCTCGCCGCCACACAGAACGCGCACTGACGGATCACCTTGCCAGCCGTGGTCAAGGAGCATACGCCAAGTAGAGGGGGTCGCCTGCATCACACTGACGCTCTCGCGGCGCAACGTTGCCTGTATTGCCTTGGGATCGCGTGATTGCTTCCAATCCTGAATGACCAGCCGGCCTCCGCTCAGAAGAGGGAGGAACAGTTCCAGTAACGCGATATCGAAGCAGACGGTAGTGAGCGCGAGCAGGGTATCGTCCGCGGAGAAGCCCGGTTTTTCCTGCATGGAGCAGAGAAAATTTACCAGGCTGCGTTGGGAAATCTGCACGCCTTTCGGGCGGCCGGTAGAGCCCGAAGTGTAAATAACATAGGCCGGCGCATTTGGCTGAGGTTGCTGCGTTTCTTCTGAGGAAAACGCCTGCGTGGAAGGGGGGAGCTCACAAGCGGTTCTTTCACTACTTTCGAAGCGCGCGCTTGCGTCCAGCAGGATCGTTTCGCCGGTGAACGTGGGTAGCTGGTCGCGGCTGGCGCTATCGGTAATCAGCAACTTGGTGCCGCTGTCGTCCAAGATATGGCCGAGCCGTTCCGCCGGAAACATCGGGTCCAGTGGGACAAAGGCGCCGCCCGCCTTCCACACCGCCAGTAGCGCCACCATTAGGTTCGTCGAACGCTGCATACATATGGCGACCAAAGCTCCGGGCTTAACCCCGCGCACGCGCAGTTCCTGTGCAAACCCGTCGGCGCGCAGGTTGAGCTGTTGGTAGCTTAGCTGGGTATCCGTCCCAATTACCGCGGTCTTTGTTGCATGGATTTGCACCTGCTGATCGAACAGCTGTGGCACCGTGGCTTCCACGGGAAGCGCGGTCTGGGTCTGGTTCCAATGCTGGCATACCAGACTGCGCTCTTCAGCCGCCAGTAATGGCAGTTCTGTGAGTGGCTTGTCGGGCATAGATACGATACTGCTCAATAGCTGTTCCAGATTGAGCGTAAGGTTTTTTGCTGTCTCCCGGTCGAACAGTGCCGAGCGGTACTCCAGTGTCCCGGACAGGGTCGATTCCCCTTCCAATATTGAGAGCGTGAGATCAAATTTTGCTCCGCCAGCATGGGTGGTTAGTGGCGTTGTACGAAGCCCGGGCAGTTTCCATTGTCCGGCGCGTTCTTTGCGGTGGATGAACAGGTGGCGGAAAAAGGGCGGTTCTCCGGAGCCGCGCGGAGGATTCAGTTCGGCTACCAGGTCTTCAAACGGGACCTGATCGTTGCTGAAGGCATCAATGGTGGTTGTGCGTACTTGCTGCAACAAATCCCGGAAATTTTTGGCCTGGGAAAAATCCGTGCGCATCACCAGAGTATTGATAAACAGACCAATCATGGATTCGGTCTGTGTATGCGGGCGGCGACCACTGGGCGTGCCGATAACGATATCGCTCTGTTGCGTATAACGATGCAGCAAAAATTGCCACGCTGCGAGTAGCAGCATAAAGCTGGTCGCGGATTCCTGACGGGCCAGCTGATGTAGCTCTGCGGTCAAGGTTGCGGGTAACTTGAAGGTCACCATACCACCGTTGAAATCCGGTGCTTCTGGGCGCGCGCGGTCTGCGGGAACATCCAGGGGTGTGGGCAGTGCTGCAAGTTGGTTGCGCCAGTAGTTTAATTGCTCGCGATAGGCTGGCGAGGCTTCACGCTTTTGCTCCCAGTAGGCAAAGTCTGAAAACTGCAGTGGCTGCGATGGCAGTGAAATTGCTCTTCCAGCATCCAGTGCGTCGTACAATTTTCCCAGTTCCGCAAAGAATATTCCGCTGGACCAGATGTTGTCGTAAATGATGTGGTGGAAACTCAGGGCCAGAATCGCCGTTTCGTCATCAATACGGATCAGGTGGGCGCGAAATAGCGGGCCCTGTTTCAGCGAGTCGGGTTCCCGCAGTATTTTCTGGCAGTAGGCGAGGGCGCGAGTGGCGCGCCCTTTTTGCGGTTCCCGACGCAGGTCTATTGTGTTGAGACTGAACGAGGTGTACGGCAGCACCTGTTGATAGGGTCCATCCGCGTCTTCCGGGAATACCGTTCTCAACACATCGTGGCGTTCAAGCAGGGTCGCAATTGCCTGCTCCAGGGCTGTGATATTCAGCGCCCCACGCAGCAGTACCGAGTTAGAGATTTTGTAGGCTCGGTTATTCCCCCACAGCTTTTCTGCCAGCCACATCCGCTTCTGTGCCGAACTAAGTGGAATCCGCGTGTCGGCGGGCGCACGGGCAATCCCTTTTTCTACGACTCGTTCTCCAGTATTGGTGTTGGTTTTGGCTTTGGCTTTGGCTTTAAAGGTTTCGATGCGGGCGGCGAGTGCGCGAAGGTCTTTTTCTTCGAAGATACTGCGCATATTCAAGTTCACATCAAACTGTTCGTTGATGCGCGCCAGTAATTGGGTGGCGTTCAGCGAGTGGCCACCGAGTGCAAAGAAGTTGTCGGTGATACTGACGGTGTCTTTGCCGAGTAGCTCCTGACAGTACTCGACCAAGCGGGCCTCGGTTTGTCCCTGAGCGGGCATGTAGGGTGTACCGGATAGCGTTTTACTTTCCGCTACTGACGGCAGTGCATTGCGATCGACTTTATTGTTGGGGGTTTTGGGCAATTGCTCGAGTTGCACGTATAGCGTCGGGATCATGTAGTAATTGAGCGTCCCGCTCATATGGTCGCGCAGCTGCTGGACGCTTGGTGCTGCGCTTTCTGCGGGCACCAGATAAGCGACCAGTTGCGTTTCCCGCGCATGTTCGCGCGCAACGATTACCGCCTCGGCGATGTCCGGGTGGGCCAGAAGTCGCGCTTCGACTTCGCTGACTTCCACGCGAAACCCGCGAATTTTCACCTGAAAATCCCTGCGGCCACGGTGGTGCAGCAGGCCATCGGCATCCATCTGGCCGAGGTCGCCGGTGCGATAAATTGTGATTCTGGGGTCTTGGCGGTCGCGGCTAAATGCCTTGGCGCTCGCCTCCAGGTTTTTCCAGTAACCAAGTGCCAGGTAGCGACTGCGCGCGGTAATTTCACCGACTTCTCCCGGCGCGACTTCTGCACCGTTTTCATCGAGCAGCAATATGTCCACACCCTCTACCGGGTAGCCAATGGGCACCACGTCGCCATCGAGCTCGGTGTCTGGACCTATGTGGAAGTAGCGTATGGTACCGGTCTCGGTGGAACCCAGCCCGGTATAGAACTCGATGTTCGGAGCAAAGACTTTTCTCGCCAACTCGATGTCGCTGGTCAGGACTCTCTCGCCGCCGAAGGTCACAAGCCGAATAGAGAATTCATCGTTTTCTTTCGGGCGGTATTGGGCGGAAAACTCCCGGAACAGTGAGGCCACCGAGTGATAAATCGTGATGCGCCGTGACTTCAACCAATCTGCCAACTTTTCCACACCTTCCCGGTGGAAATCGTAGGGGAACAGGCCCGCACCATTGAGCAGGGCGCCGAAAATACAGTAAACAGAAGCGATGACGCTGCAGGAGTACAATAGCGTCATGCGGTCTTCGGGTACTACATTTTGCAGGTTGCTGCGCCGCATGCAGCCGTGCAGCAAATTGCGATTGTTCTGCACCACGCCTTTCGGGGTGCCGGTAGAACCTGACGTGTAGATAATGTACGCCAGTGTGTCCGGTGAAACAGATATATCGAGGTTGTTGCTGTCGTTATGTTCGGAGACGCTGTCGAGATTGATTACCGCGGTGTCGTCGCCCGCCAGTTCCCGGGCTGCTTTCAGGCTTGCCCCATTGCCGATGATCAGGGCTGCCTGGGATTCCTGATAGATGTATCGGTTGCGTGCCTGAGGAAACGCTGGGTCGATGGGGACATAGGTGTGACCGCACTTTAATATCGCCAGAATGGCCGCAATTTGCGGAATTCCTTTTTCCAGATACAGAGCTACCCGCGCCGGTTTCTCGGCGGGGACCCGGGCGATAATCTGGTGTGCGAAGCGGTTTGCCAGCTGATTGAGGGCGCTGTAGGTAACCGACCCGCTGGCGTCGGTGATGGCTAGGCGATCTCCATAACGCTCAACCAGTTTCTCAAAGCGCTGGGCAACAGATTGCTCGGTATCTGCAAGGGTAAATTCGGTGGCGTTCTGTGCGGTTGCTTCGACAGTGGTCATACGGTGGCCTTTCGATAAATAGTGCAGTGTTCGCGAATCCATTCGCGAGAGCGGCGGCTGAATGGTTTTCTGCCCCAGTAGGCGCCAGCCCAACCGTCACCGCGGTCGCGCCGGGCATCGTTGTGAATTTCTTCGATCAGGTAGTCTTCCGGTTGCAGCTGAAATTTCTTGGTGAGCTGCACGCGCATGTCCATATCCATGCCATTGACAAAAAGCGCACCACCCGGCGCCAGCAGCTTCTCCAGATGGACAAATGCCTGACGTGCATTGGCGGCCGGCAGGTGGAAAAGAACATTTTGGGCAAACACCAAATCCGCATGCCCCAATCCCGCGATAAAGTTTTTGTCCAGCATGTCGCCGACATGGAACTGGATGCTGTCCAGTATTTCTGGTTTAACCCGGTAGTTGTCGCCCTCTATATCGAAGGTTCTGCTGACAAAATCTTCGGTGACAAATGGACCCTGGTAGACCTCTTCGCGCGAGTACATCGGGTTTTGTGCGCGCTCGATTACCTCAGGGACTATGTCGAACGCTTCGATATGAAAATCGAGATCCGGAAAGTGACGGCGCAGGGTGGTGGCCAGAGAGATTGGCTCGGCACCACTACAGCAACCGAAAATAAGGATGCGTAATTGTGCGGCCGGATCGCTGATTATCTGCGGCAACACGCGCTCCACCATAGCGCGATACTGGTGCGGGAACCGGTGGAACTGGGTGTACACACGATTGGTGCGCGGCGTGGTTTTCACGACATACCAGTGTTTTAAATGCCGCAGTAAATTTTTGATGGGCGATGGGTTTTCCATGTAGGAGAACGTCCTTTGTCGGCTTGTTCAGGGCGATAAGTTTCCGCGCCGGCAATTACTGTTATTCGGCGGGAAGGATCGTCAGAGCTTCGTTGCTTTTTGGTTTTCGGAGGTCGTTGGTATGGTGTGGAAGAAACACCTTTGTCCGTGCTTCCCGCTCCGGTTTACCGCGAAAATTATAGATATTGGTTGCGGTATCACCGGCGCAGTCGATGAATGACCGGACAATTAATTATTGGTGAAGTTGACCAGCCAGACAGGTTCGCTGCTTTACCTGTCGCGCATTGGGCATGAAACTGACGAATTATTTGCAATAAGAAAATAACAATGCGTTTGCTCACATCTCTATTGGCCACCTCCGGCTGCCTTGCGGTCGCTTGGTATGCTGCTGAACAGAACTTGCCAGCCCCTGTCGACGCCACCTTGCGTGCCCAAATGGAAACTGCCGCGAGCCACTACAGCGCGGAGATCCTGCGCGACGAATGGGGTATTCCGCATGTTTTTGGTGTCACCGATGCGGATGCGTCCTTCGGACTCGCATACGCCCATGCCGAGGATGATTTCGCCACCATTCAGGATGTGGTCCTGGCGACACGCGGTCGCCTGGCAACACACAAGGGCTGGTCCGCGATCAAGACGGACTACCTGGTGCAGTGGATGGGGGTATGGGATGCGGTGAATAGCGGCTACCAGCAGCGCCTGACACCAGAAGGGCGGGCCATGGCCGAAGCCTACGCGGCGGGAATTAATCTGTATGCGGTGCAGCATCCAGATGCTGTTGCGCGCGCGCTGTTACCGGTCACGGGGAAAGACCTTGTTGCCGGCTTTACCTTCAAGACCCCAATGTTCTATGGCTTCGACAAGGCGCTCGGCGAGCTGCTGAATAGTGAGCAGCCCCTTGAGCTTGCGGTGGCCGGTGACGACGCGCTGAGCTGGCAGCCGCGCAGTAACCTGCCTATTGGTAGCCAGGGTATCGCCGTGGCCCCCCATCGCTCGTCGGATGGTGCGACCCGATTGCTGGTGAACTCGCACCAGCCACTGACCGGGCCGGTGGCCTGGTATGAAGCGAGTATTCACTCCGATGAGGGGCTGGATATGGCGGGGAGTACCTTCCCCGGCTCGCCGGTGATTATTCACGGCCACAACCGCGATGTTGCCTGGGCCAATACGGTGAATAAGCCAGACCTTGTGGATATCTACCGGTTGCGCATTAACCCGGAAAACGCCAACGAGTATCGGTTGGATGGCGAATGGGTAGAGTTTGAGCGCGAGACAGCTTCGATGACGGTGAAGTTCTTCGGGCCATTGCACTGGACCTTTGACAAGGACGTGCTGCGCTCAAAACACGGACCGGTGATGGAAACCGAGCACGGTGTTTATGCACTGCGCTGGGCGGGCATGCAGGAATCGCGCACGCTGGATTTTATGCTGGCACTTAACAAGGCACGAAACCTGGATGACTTCGAAGCCGCGTTGCGCCTGCAGGCAATGCCCAGCATCAACTATGTGTACGCCGATCGCGCCGGCAATATCGCCCATTACTACAACGCGCAGTTCCCGCAGCGGATCGAAGGTTGGGATTGGTCCAAGGTGTTGCCGGGCGACCGCTCCGAATTGATCTGGCAGGGGTACCGTCCATTCGTGCAAATGCCGAAAACCGTTAACCCCGTTTCCGGATTGGTATACAACGCGAACAATCCACCGTTCCAGGCGACCGATGGCGACGACGACCCGCACGTCGGGCTGTTCCCCGCATCAATGGGTATCGAGTCGGTATACACCAACCGCGCGTTGCAGATCGAAGCCCTGTATGGCGACAGCGTGCAAATCTCTCCCGAGCAATTTGAAACCTTCAAGTACGATGCCGATTACCACCCGGACTCCTATCAGTTAACCGGATTGAATGCGTGGTTAAGTGACGCCCACGAACGTTTCGTTGATACGGACTATGCCGCTGCGCTGGAGGATTTGCGCAGCTGGTCGGGGAGCTTTGCGCAGACCGATAATTTGGCCGCGCTGGCGGCGTTGACCCTTGCCCCTTTCCAGGCTGCGAACTCTGCGCAGGTTGCCGACACGCTAGTGGACGAGGCCTTCCGTACCGCGGTGGATGATCTGGTTGACGCGCACGGGCAGCATCGGGTGCCATTCGGCGAGGTCAACCGACATGTGCGCGGAGATCTTAGCCTGCCATTGAGCGGCGCCGCGGATACGTTGCGTGCGGTTTATGGGGGTGAGTTAAACGACGAGGGCTTCTGGGAGAATCGCGCCGGCGACAGCTACGTGATGTTTATCAGCTGGCCCGAGGGCGGTGAGGTGCAATCGCGCGCGGTGCATAACTTTGGCAGCGCCACGCTGGACACTACCTCACCGCACTACGCGGACCAGGCGACTCTGTTTGCCAATGAGCAATTGCGTGCCGTGTATTTTGATCGTGCACAGATTGAGCGACAGGCGGTGCGTCGCTATCGCCCGCAGCAGTACTCGGACTCTGCTGCAGGCGAATAAGCCAAGTTCTTAAATCGAGGTCTTAACCGAGCATCGGCCCAAGGAAGCGGCCGGTGTGGGAACCCTCTACCTCAGCGACGTCTTCCGGCGTACCGGTGGCAATAATCTGGCCGCCGCCGGAGCCGCCCTCCGGACCGAGATCGACAACCCAGTCTGCGGTCTTCACTACATCCAGGTTGTGCTCGATCACCACGATGGTGTTGCCGTGATCGCGCAGCCGGTGCAGTACATCCAGCAGCAGTTGGATATCGGCAAAGTGCAGTCCGGTGGTGGGCTCGTCGAGGATATACAGGGTTTGCCCGGTATCCCGTTTGGAAAGCTCGCGGGAGAGTTTTACCCGCTGCGCTTCACCGCCGGAAAGTGTGGTAGCGGCCTGGCCGAGCTTGATATAGGACAGGCCCACATCCATCAGTGTCTGCAGTTTTTTCGCGATGGACGGAACCGGGTCGAAGAATTCCCGCGCATCTTCCACGGTCATTTCCAGAACTTCGTGGATGTTCTTGCCCTTGTACTGCACTTCCAGCGTTTCCCGGTTGTAGCGTTTGCCTTTACAGGTATCGCAGGGCACATAGATATCCGGCAGGAAGTGCATTTCTACCTTGATCACACCGTCGCCCTGACACGCCTCGCAGCGGCCCCCCTTGACGTTGAAGCTGAAACGCCCGGGTTTGTATCCCCGTGAGCGGGCTTCTTGAGTACCGGCAAACAATTCGCGGATGGGGGTGAAGATGCCGGTATAGGTGGCGGGGTTGGAGCGCGGTGTACGGCCGATAGGGCTCTGATCGATATCCACACATTTGTCGAAGTGCTCAAGCCCTTCAATTTGTTTGTGCGGCGAGGCTTTGAGGGTGGTGGCCTTGTTCAAGGCAGTAGCCGCCAGCGGATACAGGGTGGTATTGATCAGTGTGGATTTGCCGGAACCGGATACACCGGTGATACAGGTGAACAGGCCCACCGGGATTTCCAGATTGACCGACTGTAGGTTGTTACCGGTGGCACCTTCTATGCGCAGTACGTAATCCGGGTCAAACACATAGCGCTCTTCCGGTATCGCGATCTTCTTCTCACCGGACAGGTACTGCCCGGTAAGCGAGCGATTACACTCGGTAATTTCCTTCGAGGTACCTGCAGCCACCACTTCGCCGCCATGTACCCCGGCACCGGGGCCGATATCCACAATAAAGTCGGCACTGCGAATGGCGTCCTCATCGTGCTCGACAACGATCACGGTGTTGCCCAGGTCGCGCAGGTGGGTGAGGGTGTTGAGCAGACGTTCGTTGTCGCGCTGGTGCAGGCCGATCGAGGGCTCGTCGAGGATATACATCACACCGACGAGGCCGGCGCCGATCTGGCTGGCCAGGCGAATTCGCTGGGCCTCACCGCCGGACAGGGTTTCGGCACTGCGGTTCAGGGTCAGGTAGTTCAGGCCCACATCCACCAGAAAGCGGAAGCGATCACGCAGTTCCTTGAGGATCTTGTCGGCAATCTCTTTTTGCGCGCCCTTGAATTTCAGCTGGTTGGCAAAGTATTCGAAGGCGTCGCCCACGGGTAGCTCGGTAATCTGCGCCAGGGTGCGGTCATCCACAAAGACATGCCGCGCTTCGCGGCGCAAGCGGGTGCCGTGACACTCGGGGCATTTCTGGGTGCTCAGGTACTTGGCCAGCTCTTCCCGTACCGACTGGGACTCGGTATCCCGGTAACGGCGCTGGAAGTTGGGGATAATGCCCTCGAAGGTGTGGCGGCGCACGGTGATATCACCGCGGTCGTTGACGTAGCTGAAGTCGATGTCAGTCTCGCCACTGCCATTCAGAATTACCGCGCGGTACTTCTTCGCCAGTTTTTTCCACGGCTTGTCCAGGTCGAAGCCGTAGTGCTGCGAGAGGGAATCGAGCATGTGGTAATAGTAAATGTTGCGTCGGTCCCAGCCGCGGATAGCGCCCTCGGAGATACTGCTCTCGGGATCGAGGATCACCTTGTCTTCGTCAAAGAACTGTTTCACGCCGAGGCCGTCACAGCTGGGGCAGGCGCCGGCGGGGTTGTTAAAGGAAAACAGCCGCGGTTCCAGCTCTTCCAGTGAGTAGTCACAGATGGGGCAGGCGTGGCGGGCGGAGAACAGGTAGTCGTCGCGGTCGCCATCCATAAAGCTGATCGAGGCGATGCCATCGGTGAGGTTCAGGGCGGTTTCGAAGGATTCGGCCAGGCGCAGCTGAAGGTCCTCGCGCACCTTGAAGCGGTCCACTACCACTTCGATGGTGTGCTTCTTGCGCTTGTCCAGCTTGGGGGTGTCATCCAGGTCGCACACGGTACCGTCGATACGCGCGCGCACAAAACCGTCACGGCGCAACTGCTCAAACACATGCAGGTGCTCACCCTTGCGGTCGCGCACCACCGGTGCCAGCAGCATGATCTTGGTGCCCTCCGGGAGGGCCAGCACGTGGTCTACCATCTGGCTGATGGTCTGGGCCTGCAGTGGCACGTCGTGATCCGGGCAGCGCGGCTCACCGACACGGGCGAACAGCAGGCGCAGGTAGTCGTAAATCTCGGTGATGGTACCGACGGTGGAACGCGGGTTGTGGGACGTGGACTTCTGCTCGATGGATATCGCTGGCGACAGCCCCTCCACGGTGTCCACGTCTGGCTTTTCCATCATCGACAGGAACTGGCGCGCGTAGGTGGACAGGGATTCCACGTAGCGGCGCTGCCCCTCGGCATACAGGGTGTCGAAGGCGAGTGAGGACTTACCCGATCCGGACAGGCCGGTAATCACAATAAGTTTGTCGCGGGGAATATCCAGGTTGATATTCTTCAGGTTGTGGGTGCGTGCACCCCTGACGTAAATCGTGTCCACTCGTCTTCCTGTTGCAAAAAGTGTGTGACTCGCGCGTCGGACCATGTGTGGCCCGGCGGAAACAAACGGTCAAGTATAATCCCAGGCGCCGACGTGCCAAAATCCGCGTAACGCGATACGCCGAGGGGGATCAATTCCTGCGGCCCGCACTGGTACAATGCGCCCCGATTTCTCCTGTGTCCGGATTTTTTGCATGAACTCCACCGAACGCCGCGCGCTCGCCGGCCTCGCCTCCCTGTATGTGTTCCGCATGCTCGGCCTGTTTATGGTCCTGCCTGTGCTGTCTCTATACGGCAGTGACTATACCGGCAGCACCCCGGCCCTGCTGGGGCTGGCGCTTGGAGCCTATGGGTTGAGTCAGGCTATCCTGCAGATCCCCCTGGGCGTGCTGAGCGACCGCTGGGGGCGCAAGCCGGTGATATTTCTGGGCTTGGCGGTGTTCGCGATCGGCAGCGTGGTGGCTGCCACGAGCGAGTCGGTGTTCGGCCTGATCGGTGGACGCATTCTACAGGGGGCCGGTGCCATTGCCGCAGCAACCATGGCGCTGGCAGCCGATCTGACTCGGGATGAGAATCGCGGTAAGGCGATGGCGATCATCGGCGCTTCCATTGGTGTGGCCTTCGTGCTCGCAGTCGTGCTCGGCCCGCTGCTGGCAAATCTGGGTGGCCTGTCCGCAATATTCTGGCTGACCGCGCTTCTCGCGCTGCTGGGGATACTGTTGGTGTGGCGCCTGGTACCCAACCCGCCAGTTCAGATACGACGTGGCCCGGTATCGGGCGATTTCGCGCGTGTGCTCAGTAATGCCTCGGTGTGGCGTCTGGTGTGTGGGGTTTTCTTCTTGCATCTGTTACTGACCGCATTGTTTATTCCCCTGCCGCTATTGCTGGTGGAACAACTGCAGTTGCCCAGTGCGGACCACTGGAAGCTTTACGCGCCGCTGTTGCTGGGTACCTTCGTGGTGATGGTGCCGCTGATGCGTATGGCGGAAAAACGCCAGCAGGTGCCCGCGGCAATGCGACTTGCCCTGTTGGGACTGGTTTTTGGCGGAGTTGCGCTGATGCCGTCGACCCAGGGGGGCTGGATTGTCGCCTGTCTGGCGCTGTTCTTCCTGGCGTTCAACCTGCTCGAGGCGCTGCTACCCGCACAACTGACTCGGGAAGCACCGGCCGAGTGCCGCGGTGCGGCTTCTGGCCTTTATGCGACTTGCCAGTTTCTGGGTGCGTTTGCTGGCGGTAGCCTTGGCGGGCTTCTATACGGCCAGGGCGGCGCTGGCAGCGTCGCGACCTTCGTGTTGGGGGTGCTGGTGCTCTGGTCGATCAGCTGGTGGCAGCTGCGAGGAATCCGCGTGCCGGTTGCCAGCAACTAACCACATACCCCGTATCTTAGCCAGGGCCACTGCAGCCATTCGCCCCGGCGGTGACGGCCCTTGCCGAGTATTGTATGCTGCTGGATATAAATACACCGTTGGCTGCGCCGGGGCTTGCCCTGCCGCAGCCCCGTTGGTTTTCCGACAATATTTTTAACATTTTCTAGAACATGAGAGTCCCGGTCGCCCCGGGGCGCAGAGAGGAGAGGCACATGGCTTCCAGAGGCGTGAACAAAGTAATCCTGGTGGGCAACCTGGGCGGTGACCCCGAGACCCGTTACATGCCGAGCGGTGGTGCCGTAACCAACGTGACCGTAGCGACTTCCGAGACCTGGAAGGACAAGCAGAGCGGTCAGCAGCAGGAACGTACCGAATGGCACCGTGTGGTGTTTTTCAATCGCCTCGCTGAAATTGCCGGTGAATACCTGCGCAAAGGCAGCAAGGTATACCTGGAAGGTTCCCTGCGTACCCGCAAGTGGCAGGACAAGAACTCCGGCCAGGACCGTTACACTACCGAAATCGTTGCCAGCGAAATGCAGATGCTGGATAGCCGTGGCGAAGGTGGCTACCAGCAGCAGGGCCAGGGTGGTGGCTTCCAGCAGCAAAACCAGGGCGGTGGTTTCCAGCAGGATCAGAGTGGCTACCAGGACGAATTCGCCCAGGGCCGCTCTGCGCCTTCACCGATGGCGCCGTCCAACCAGCAGCAGGGTGGCGGCCAGCCGCAGAATCGCCCCGCGGGTAACCAGCCTCCCGCCGGTGGCTTTGATAACAGCTTCGACGACGACATTCCCTTCTAAGTTGGCCTGAACCGCCATGCACCACACTGGCTACAAGCCCGATACCGTCGTTGTGATCGGTGCGGGCAACGCAATGGATAGCGCCTTGCAAAAGGGCCTGCAGAAAGTAGGGTTCCGGGTGCAATTGCTGAGTGCCGAGCAATTTATCGAGGGCGGCCTCCCGGAAGGTGTACGCCCGATTATCGTTAATGCCGCCAGCTGTGCTGGCGGTATTCGCATGCCCGAGGCCAAGGCGGTGTGTCACGCACTGCTAAACCAATCGTGCCACGCCATACTGCACCTTTCTTCCTACGGGGTCTTCGGCCATGTAGGCAGCAGAAAAATTGATGAGGATGCCGAACCGGATCCGCTTTCCGAGCGCGGCCGCGACTGGTTCGCGTGCGAGCAAACACTCACCTCGCTGGATAACGTCAGTATCTTGCGCCTGGGTTGGCAGGTAGATCGCAGCGAGCAGGCGCTACTGGGCCGTATCATTCGCAGCCTGTTGGACGGGCGCGCGGTGTCGCTGGATGACGCCAGCCTGGGTAATCCGGTGACCGTGTCCGATCTGGTGCGTGTTGTTGTGGCGATTACCCAGCAGCTTGCCAGCGGCGCACCTACATCCGGCCTGTATCACTACGGTTCCGCTGATACCTGCACCGCCATGGATTTTGGGCATGAGGTGGTCGATCGGATGCGCTCGCTAAACGGGGATGACTTCACCGCGGAGTTGACCGTGCTGGAGCCCGCGGAAAAGGATCGCTCCTATGTGCTCGCCTGTGTTCGCCTGCGGGATGTGTTCGGTATCCAGCAGCGCAGCTGGCGGCAGGGGCTCACTCGCCAGGTGGAGCTGTGGCTGGAACGCTTGCAAAAGCCGGCCTCCTGAAACTGGCTCCTAGAAATACGCAGAATAAAAAAGGGCGAACCGCATAGCGGTTCGCCCTTTTTGTTGCGTTGAGGGCCGCGAATGGCCCTCGCGCAGCGATCAGATCTTGTCGAACACCAGGCTGGCGTTGGTGCCACCAAAACCGAAGGAATTGGACAGCGCGCGGCTGACCTTGGCCTCGCGCAGCTCTGTGACCAGGTCCAGTCCTTCCGCTGCCTCATCTACCGTCTCAACGTTGGCCGAGGCCGCGATAAAGTCGTTCTGCATCATCAGCAGGGAGTAGATGGCTTCCTGTACACCGGCGGCGCCCAGAGAGTGACCGGTGAGGGACTTGGTGGAGGCGAAGGCAGGTACATCGTTGCCAAACACTTCCTTCATGGCGCGCAGTTCGGCGACATCGCCCACCGGCGTGGAAGTACCGTGGGTGTTGATGTAGTCCACTTTGCCTTCCAGACCCTTGCCGTCCATACCGGCCAGTGCCTGCTGCATGCAGCGGGCCGCACCTTCGCCGCTCGGAGCCACCATGTCGTAACCGTCTGAGGTAGCGCCGTAGCCCACCAGTTCCGCGATGATGTTTGCACCGCGGGCCTTGGCGTGTTCGTACTCTTCCAGTACCAGGCAGCCGCCACCGCCGGCAATTACAAAGCCGTCGCGGTCCGCGTCGTAGGGGCGGGATGCGGTGGTTGGGGCGTCGTTGTACTTGGAAGACAGGGCGCCCATGGCGTCAAACAGGTGCGTCAGGCTCCAGGCCAGCTCTTCGCCGCCGCCCGCGAATACCACGTCCTGTTTGCCCATCTGGATCAGCTCTGCGCCGTTGCCGATACAGTGTGCGGAGGTGGCACAGGCGGAGGAGATGGAGTAGTTCACCCCCTTGATCTTGAATGGCGTGGCCAGACACGCGGATACGGTGCTGCCCATCACCTGGGGAACGCGATAGGCGCCCACGCGGCGCACACCCTTGGTCTTCAGGATGTTGGCTGCTTCGATGATGGCTGCAGTAGAAGTGCCGCCGGAGCCCATCACCAGGCCGGTGCGCGGGTTGGAAACCTCAGATTCTTCTAGGCCTGCCATGGCGATCGCTTCCGCCATGGAGATATAGGCGTAGGCCGCGGAGTCACCCATGAAACGCAGGTGCTTGCGGTCAATGTGCTCTTTGAAGTCGATATCGACCACACCGGCGATTTGACTGCGCAGGCCAAGCTCTGCGTACTCTTCCATCGCGCGGATACCGCTGCGACCAGCTTTCAGGGAGGCCAGCACTTCTTGTGTGTTGTTACCGATACAAGACGTGATACCCATTCCGGTAATGACTACGCGGCGCATAGTGATCTCCAATAAAACTTGTAGAGTGAATTGTTATATTTCTATGTGACAGTCACTGCTGTGACTGTCTGCCGTATCAGAAGTCGTCGGTACGGGTAAACAGGCCCACCCGCAGGTCTTTTGCGGTGTAGATTTCCCGGCCGTCCACGGACACAGAGCCATTGCCGATACCCATGACCAGCTTGCGCTCTACCAGACGACTCATCTGGATGTGATAGGTGACCTTTTTGTTGGTCGGCAGGATCTGGCCGGTGAACTTCACTTCGCCACAACCCAGTGCGCGGCCGCGACCGGGGTTGCCTTTCCATGCCAGGAAGTAACCCAGCAGTTGCCACATGGCGTCGAGACCGAGACAGCCGGGCATTACCGGGTCGCCGGGGAAGTGACAGTCAAAAAACCACAGGTCTGGAGTGATATCCAATTCGGCGATCAATTCTCCCTTGCCGAATTCACCGCCGTCTTTGGCGATGTGGGTGATGCGATCCAGCATCAGCATGTTGGGAGTCGGCAGCTGTGCATTGCCCGGTCCGAACATTTCACCGCGGCCACAGGCCAGAAGTTCCTCACGGGTGTAGCTGCTTTTTTGAACGAAATTACTCATTGGGTCCCCATTCTGGGTATTTCTTACACGAGCCGGCATTCTAAGCGCTAAGGATATCTTGTCCAGTCAGTCATAACGCTTTTTGTGACTGGAACTGTCCCAATTAGCCCTTGACCCTCGGTGTTTGGCTCGAAACTCCGGACATCTTGCCAGATTGCCCGCAGAGACCGCTAGTCCTGTGTTGCTGTGACGATGTGTGCCTGAAGACTGTCATTCATTTGTGATAAGTTGCGCGGTCAACGGATATCCGTGGTTTTGCCGTTTTGCTCTTGAAATACAGCGTTTCGGCACAAGTTACACGGAATCGATTTAATAATGAGGGACCTGCAATGCTCAAAAAGTGTCTTTTCCCGGTCGCGGGCTACGGCACGCGGTTCTTGCCGGCCACCAAAGCCATGCCCAAGGAGATGTTACCGCTGGTTAACAAGCCGTTGGTCCAGTATGGCGTCGAGGAAGCCATTGAGGCGGGCCTGACCGAGATCGGTTTTGTCACCGGCCGCGGCAAGCGTGCGATCGAAGACCATTTCGACACAAATTTTGAGCTGGAACATCAGGTTGCGGGCACCGGCAAAGAGCGATACCTCGATAGCGTGCGCAAAGTGATCGACTGCGCGAGTTTTTCCTACACCCGTCAGGGGGAAATGCGCGGTCTGGGGGATGCGATCCTGCAGGGGCAGCGCCTGATTGGTGACGAGCCCTTCGGTGTGGTACTGGCGGATGACCTGTGCCTGAACGATGACCTCGGTGTGCTGGGCCAGATGGTGCAGCTGTACAAACAGTTCCGCTGCAGCATCGTCGCCGTCGAGGAAGTGCCGAAGGAGCAGATCCACAAGTTCGGGGTGATTGCCGGCAACGAAATCAAACCGGGCCTGTACCAGGTCACCGACATGGTGGAGAAACCCAAGGCGGAAGACGCCCCCAGTAATATGGCCATTATCGGCCGCTATGTGCTGACGCCGGATATTTTTGACCTGATTCGCGAGACACCGCCGGGCAAAAATGGTGAGGTCCAAATTACCGATGCCCTGTTGACCCAAGCCAAACGTGGCTGTGTTCTTGCATATCGATTCAAAGGGCGCCGCTTTGACTGCGGTTCTGTCGACGGCTTTATCGAAGCCACCAATCATGTTTACCAAAATGTCTATTTGCCAGGGGAGAGTGGCTGAGATGTCTGAATTAACCTGTTTTAAAGCCTATGATCTGCGCGGCCGAGTGCCGGATGAGCTGAACACGGATGTCGCTTATCGCGTAGGTCGGGCTTTCGCCCAATTTCTCGATGCCCGTCGCGTCGTAGTGGGCCATGATATTCGCCTGACTAGTGGCGAGCTGACCGATGCGCTGGCCAATGGCCTGCGCGATGCTGGTGCAGATGTTTATCACATTGGTGAGTGCGGTACCGAGGAAATCTATTTCTCGACATTTCACGGGGACTTTGACGGTGGCATTTGCGTGACCGCAAGTCACAACCCCATGGATTACAACGGTATGAAGTTTGTCCGCTCGGGTTCGCGCCCGATCAGCGGCGATACCGGCTTGCTGGATATCAAGAAGCTGGCTGAGGACAATGATTTTGCCGCGGCCGAGACGCGTGGCGAGCTGCACACCTTTGCCCACCGCGATGACTTTGTACAGCACCTGCTCGGCTACGTAGATACCTCTGCACTGAAGCCATTAAAACTGGTAGTCAATGCGGGTAACGGTGGCGCTGGCTCTGTGGTAGATGCACTGGCCCCAAGTCTGCCATTTGAATTTGTGCGGGTGCACCACGAACCCAATGGCAACTTCCCCAACGGTATTCCCAACCCGATTCTGCCGGAGAACCGCGAATCTACCGCCGCTGCGGTGCGTGAAAGCGGCGCCGATTTCGGTATTGCCTGGGATGGCGACTTTGACCGCTGCTTCTTCTTTGATGAAAGTGGTGAGTTTATTGAAGGTTACTACGTCGTTGGCCTGCTGGCCGAGGCGTTCCTGGCGAAGCACCCGGGTGCGAAGGTCGTGCATGATCCGCGGCTGACCTGGAACACCGAAGACATCGTGCAAGCTGCTGGCGGCACTCCGGTACAGAGTAAAACTGGCCATGCGTTTATCAAGGAGCGCATGCGCAAGGAAGACGCCATCTACGGTGGCGAGATGAGTGCACACCACTATTTCCGCGATTTTGCCTACTGCGACAGCGGTATGATTCCCTGGCTGCTGGTGGCCGAGCTGGTGAGCCGCAGCGGCAAGTCTCTGTCCCAGCTGGTGGGTGAGCGCATGGCTGCTTTCCCCTGCAGTGGCGAGATTAACTCCAAGGTGGAAGACCCCAAGGCGCTGCTGCAAGCGGCGGAAGAAAAGTATGCCGCGGGCGCGAATAGCGTGGAGCACGTGGATGGCCTGAGTGTGGCCTTTGACGACTGGCGCTTTAACCTGCGCATGTCCAATACCGAGCCGGTTGTTCGACTGAACGTCGAATCCCGTGGCGATGCGGCGTTGATGAAGGCCAAGACCGAAGAGTTGTTAACCCTGATTGACGGTTAACCGTCTTTTAATCTTAACGACTGTAAAATAAAAAGCCCCGGAACAATCCGGGGCTTTTTTGTTTGGTGCTGGGTGTGCGTGTTACTTGGTGCGCGCTACCGAAAATTCTGCGAGCTGGCGCAGCGCTGTTTTGTGCTCCCCGTCGGGCAGGAATTCCAGCTTCTCCAGCGCGAGTTCGACTTCCTTGTTGGCGCGTTCAAAGGTGTAGTCCAGCGCGCCGCAGCTCTCGATGGCCGCAACAATTTCCGTCAGTTTTTCGGAACTCTTCTGTTCAATGGCTTCTTTCACCAGCGCCGCCTGTTCATTCGTGCCGTTTGCCATTGCGTAGATAAGCGGCAGGGTCGGCTTGCCTTCAGCCAGGTCGTCACCCACATTTTTGCCCAGCTCTTCCGGGTTGCCGCGGTAATCCAGCGCGTCATCCACCAGCTGGAACGCCGAACCCAGGTGGCGACCGTAGAGCTTGAGGGATTCGCGCTCGTCGGCGCTGCATCCCGCCAGCACCGCGGCGGTTTCACAGGCTGCTTCGAACAGGGCGCCAGTTTTCTTGTGGATTACGCTGAGGTAGTTCGCTTCGCTCACCGCGGGGTCACCGGCGTTCACCAGCTGCTGTACCTCGCCCTCGGCAATAGTGTTGGTGGTGTCCGAGAGGATCGACATAATGTCCATATCCTTCAGTGCCACCATCATCTGGAAGGCGCGCGAGTACAGGAAATCACCGACCAGTACCGCCGGTGCGTTGCCCCACTGGGCATTGGCGGTCAGGCGGCCGCGACGCATGTCGGAGGTGTCCACAACGTCGTCGTGGAGCAGGGTGGCGGTGTGGATAAATTCTATAATCGCCGCCAGGGTGATGTGGGCATTCCCCTCATAACCCGCAGCGCGGCTGCACAGTAGTACCAGTAATGGGCGCAGGCGTTTGCCGCCGGCCTCGACCAGATAGTGTCCGATATTCTCCACCAGAGGGACGTCGGAATGCAGTTGGTCGATGATTTGCTGGTTGACGGCCGCGAAGTCATCGGCGGCTACCTGGTGGAAGGGCAACATGCGGGGGTCCTTACAAGGTTCCTTATTACTGCGCTCGATTTCCGCGCTTATCTCTCTCACGGCGGCAAGACTAGCGGTTTTGTCTTCACTGGGAAAGGCGCTTGGCTAGAAAGGGCCTGCAACGCCCCGGTTGGCGGGCAGTCGGGGGCTGATCTGTCCGAAAAACGCACTATTGTATCCAGCCAGCGAATTGATTAGAATCTGCGCCCCGCTCAAGCCGCCTCCGTGTTTTGTGGATGCAGTGTGGGTGGGGAAGAAGTTCTTAACACCAACGGCGCAAGCTCCCAAAATGCTGGTTAGTCAGTCACCTCCCTTGTTGTGACCCTGCCGCTGCTTCGTGTCGTCCATTTTGGAGCATAGAGATATGTACGCTGTTATCGAGAGCGGTGGCAAACAACACCGTGTAGAAGAAGGCGAAGTACTGCGCCTGGAAAAAATTGAAGTCGCTACTGGCGAATCTGTCGATTTCGACAAGGTTCTGATGGTAGTGGACGGTGACTCCATCAACATCGGTGCGCCGGTAGTGGAAGGTGCCAAGGTGACTGCAGAAGTGCTGAGCCACGGCCGCGGCGAAAAAGTACGGATCATCAAGTTCCGTCGTCGTAAGCATTCCATGAAGCGTCAGGGCCACCGTCAGTGGTACACCGAAGTTAAAATCACTGGCATCAAAGGCTAATCCCCGGGTAATAAAAGAGGAGTAACTACTCATGGCACATAAGAAAGCTGGCGGTAGTACGCGAAACGGTCGCGATTCCGAAAGTAAGCGCCTGGGCGTTAAGCGCTTTGGCGGCCAAGCGGTTTCCGCAGGCAGCATCATCGTTCGTCAACGCGGCACCAAGTTCCACGCTGGCGTAAACGTTGGTATGGGCAAAGATCACACCCTGTTCGCTACCGCTGATGGCGTAGTGAAGTTCGAGGTGAAAGGCGCTAACAACCGTAAGTTTGTTTCTATCGAAACAGCCTAAGCGGTCACAACGCCCGATCGAAAAGCCCCGCACTCGCGGGGCTTTTTTGTATTGATGGACCGCAAATTACACTGAAGACCGGATAACCCGGTAAGTAGACACATGAAATTTGTAGATGAGGCGCCGATCTCGGTGCAGGCCGGCAACGGCGGTAAAGGGTGTTTGAGCTTTCGTCGCGAGAAGTTTGTCGCCAAGGGTGGCCCCGACGGTGGCGACGGCGGTGACGGCGGCTCCGTGTATCTGGTGGCCGATGAGTCACTGAATACCCTGGTGGACTACCGCTATCAGCCCCGCTACCAAGCCCAGAACGGCGAAGGTGGGCGCGGGCGCAACTGTACCGGCGCCAAGGGTGAAGACCTGGTGCTGAAGGTGCCTGTAGGTACCACCGCCATTGACGTGGACACCGGGGAGACCCTCGGCGACCTGCTGGAGCCCGGTGAGAAGTTGCTGGTGGCACAGGGCGGCTGGCACGGCCTGGGGAATACCCGCTTTAAATCCAGTACCAACCGCGCGCCGCGCCAGACCACCCCGGGCAGCGAGGGTGACCGCCGCAATATGAAGTTGGAGCTGAAGGTGCTCGCCGATGTGGGCATGCTGGGCTTGCCGAATGCGGGCAAATCGACGTTTATCCGTGCGGTGTCCGCGGCCAAGCCCAAGGTGGCTAATTACCCGTTTACCACCCTGGTGCCAAACCTCGGCGTGGTGAAAGTGCAGAAGTACCGCAGCTTTGTCATTGCCGACATCCCCGGATTGATCGAGGGTGCCGCCGAGGGGGCGGGACTTGGTATTCGCTTCCTCAAGCATCTGACTCGTTGTCGTGTGTTGCTGCATCTGGTGGACCTGGCGCCGTTCGACGGCTCCGACCCCGCGCAGAATGCGCTGGCCATCGAGCGCGAGCTGGAATCCTTTAGTCCGACGTTGGCTGGGCGCGAGCGCTGGCTGGTGTTGAACAAGACCGACCTGGTACCGGCGGAGGAGCTGGAAGAGCGTTGCCAGGCCGTGGTAAACGCGCTGGGGTGGCAGGGGCCGGTATTCCGCGTGGCGGCCATTCGTGGCGATGGCACCGATGTGTTGTCCGGCCAGCTGATGGACTACCTCGAAGAGCGTAAGGAGCAGGAAGAGCTGGACGGCGATCTGTTTGAGGCTGAGCAGGAAGCGCAGCGCCAGATGCAGCGTGAGGCCCGCGAGCGCATCGAGCACTTGCGTGAGGCGCAGCGTGCCAAGCGCAAGGGTGAACAAGAACTTGGGGAAGATGATGAAGAATGGGACGACGACGACCACGACGTCGATATAGAATATCGTCCCTGATTTATCGGTCCTCGCAGCGTAAAAGCCTGAATAAGGGTTTTTTGCCGGGGGCATGCTCCATATGAGGAAGAAATGGATTCCATCTCGCCACGCCGGCAGCTTGCGGCGAGCAAGCGCTGGGTCGTAAAAATTGGCAGCGCCCTGTTAACCGACAATGGTCGCGGGGTTAATCGCGCGGCCATCCAGAACTGGGCCGGCCAGATCAGCGCTTTGCGCCGGCAAGGGATCGAGGTGTTACTGGTATCCTCCGGCGCGGTCGCCGCAGGTATGGACCGCCTGGGCTGGCGTAAGCGCCCGGACTCCATTCATCAGTTACAGGCGGCCGCCGCCATTGGTCAGAGCCACCTGGTGCAGGTCTACGAGCACGCGTTTGGGCAGTACGACTGCCGTACCGCGCAGATCCTGCTCGACCATGACGACTTCTCCAATCGCACTCGCTATCTCAATGCGCGCAGTACCATCAAGACACTGCTGTCCCTGGGCGCCGCGCCCATCATCAATGAAAACGATACCGTGGTCACCGACGAGATTCGCTTCGGCGATAACGACACTCTGGGGGCGTTGGTGGCGAACCTGGTGGAGGCGGATGCCCTGCTGATTCTCACCGACGCGGACGGCCTGTTTACCGAAGATCCCCGGGATAATCCGGATGCGGAGCTGGTGCGCGAAGCAGCCGCGACAGATCCGCGGCTCGCGGCGATGGCGGGGGACTCTCGTAGTGGTCTCGGGCGCGGCGGTATGGCCACCAAGGTGCGCGCAGCGCAACTGGCGGCGCGTTCAGGTGCGCGCACGGTGATCGTTGGTGGCAGTATCGACGGGGTGATCGAGCGTGTCGCTGCTGGCGAAGATGTGGGCACCTTGTTGTTGCCGGAAGCGGACCCGTTGACGGCGCGCAAGCGCTGGCTGGCGGGGCAGCTGCAGGTTCGCGGCAGGCTGGTGCTGGACGCTGGTGCCGAGCGCGCGCTGTGTAACCAGGGCAAAAGCCTGTTGCCGGTGGGTGTTGTTGGCGTGGAGGGGCGTTTTCACCGCGGTGAACTGGTGAGCTGCGTGAGCAGTACTGGTGTGGAGGTTGCCCGCGGGCTGGTCAACTATGACAGTACAGAGGCTGCCAAGGTGTGTGGCCAGTCTTCCGACCGCATTGTTGAGCTGCTTGGTTATCGCGACGATGATGAGCTAATCCATCGCGACAATCTTATTCTGTTGTAAATAAAAAACCCCGCATAAGCGGGGTTTTTTGTGCTCAGGAAGCGGTGGCTTAGGCAGCCAGCTTCTTGATTTGGGCATTCAGGCGGCTCTTATGGCGAGCAGCCTTATTCTTGTGAATGATGCCCTTGTCAGCCATGCGGTCGATAACCGGCACAGCTTCCGCGTAAGCGGTCTTGGCTTTTTCTGCGTCACCTGCATCAATGGCCGCAACTACCTTTTTGATGTAGGTGCGCACCATGGAGCGCAGGCTGGCGTTGTGATTGCGGCGCTTTTCGTTTTGGCGCGCGCGTTTCTTCGCTTGGGGTGAGTTGGCCACCGGTTGCTCCTGTCTGGAATCTATAAAATCTCGAACAATCGGGCCGGGGGCCCGTTTGGGACGCGACATTATCCCCAGCGTTGGTTGTTTGTCAACCGCCTTGGCGGCTTGTTTGTGACCGCTGGGGATAGCTTTGCCGAGGTGGCGTGCGCAGCACCGTTCAGCGTGGCAGTCTCAGGGTAAAAACTACTCCACTGTTATCGCTGCGATTGGCCGCCTGCAGCTCCCCGTGATGGAAGTCGGCGATCAAGCGTGCGATATGCAGCCCCAGCCCCAGATGGCCTGCCTTGCCGCCGTCATCCCTCACCGATACCAGCGAGTCAAACAGCTTCTGCTCAAAGCCCTCAGGCAAGAGTGGCCCCACATTGCTGACGCTGACGCGGTAGGTTGCATCGTCGGCCTCCAGACTAAGCTGAATTGTGCTGCCCTCCGGGGCGAAGCTGGCGGCGTTATCCACAAGCTTGTCCAGTAGCTGGGCGAGCAATTCTGGGGCCCCGTAGTAGTTTTGAGGGCCGTCCGGGCTGTCCAGCGCAAACTGTTGCTCGGGGTGGGCGTCGGCGTAGCTTTGGGTGAGTAGCTGCAGCAGGTCGCGCAGGTCGAATTCCTCGCGCTCCGCCTGGCTGATGCTGGCTTCCAGCTGGTTGGCGGCTGAAAGTGCGTTGAGGATGGACGACAGGCGCGCCCCACCCTCTGCGGCGCGCTCGGCATAGCGCCGACTGTCCGTATCCAGCTCCCCCTCCGCAAGGTTGTCCAGCGAAGAGCGGACCACAGCAAGGGGGGTACGCAGCTCGTGGGACAGCTTGCTGGCGAGGCTGCGCAAATATTGGTGGTAGTGGTCCAGTTCTGCCAGCAGGCTGGCGAAGGCGCGGTTTAGTGCCCCCAGCTCGTCGTTCAGGTAAGCCCTGGGGAATTCGCCGCGCAGGCGGCCGCTGCTGTCCACCGCGGTCTGCGCGGCCCGATGCAGCTTGCGAATACGCCAGGACAGCCAACTGGCGTAACCCAGTAGCAGCAGCAGCACCAGTCCTGCCGCGGCGGCGGTGGTCAGCCAGAGCCGTTGTGCCGCAGACTCGGTAAGCGACTGCAGGGCGTTGGAGGATTGGGTGGTAATGACTCGGCCGAGTAGCGGCCGCTCGATGATATTGTCGGCACGGGTTACCACCGGCACGCTCACCGCAGCGATGCGCTCTTCGGAGACACCGTTTGCGCGCGCCGTCGGCAAACTGAACCACTGGCTCGCGGTTTCCCGGTTTTGTGTGAGGGTCTCTGGTAATGCGTCTTCCGGGAGCGGTGGCAGCTTGTCGGTGGCAAGAATCTGGCGGTTGAGCCAGCCCTGCAGCCAGTTACTCTCTGCACCGCTAGCGTATTGCCCACTGTCCTGATACCAGTCGCGGCCGGTGCGGGCCAGCACGAAGCCTTCCTGGTCGACAATCGTGAGTTGCAGCTCCGGGCGGGCGAAGTGCTCCAGCTCCCTTTGCAGCGCGGGCAGCGGTTCTACCAATATGCCTGGGCGGCCATCGGCGGGCAGGGTACTGGCCTGGCGCGCGGGTTTGCCGCCGTCGCTGCGCTGGCGGTCGAGCACGCGCAGTGCAAGCTCGCCGCCGGTCAGTGCAAACGGCATCGCCAGTTCAAGTTGGTAGCCTTGCGGGGATGCGGTCCAGCGTCCGCGGATGCGCAGCTCGCGTTCGTATTCGCCCCGTCGTGGGTTGTACCACATGGCTTGCACCGGCCCCTGGCTGGCCACAGGCAAGGTGTACTGTTGGTGGGCGGTGTGAATTTCTACGGTGTCGCCGTTGGATATTCCCGGGACGCGTGGGTCCTTGTAGCTGGGGCTGGCATCCTTGGCAGTCAGCATCAGGTAAACCTGGCTGCCGCGTTTGCCCAGGGTGACCTGGGCGAGAGGTTCGCCCTCTGAGTCGGTCAGTACCCTCGGTTGCAAACCGCGCCCATGCCATTCCGCTCCGTAGCCGTCCAATTGCGGTGTCGCCTCCAGCGGGTGCAGGTATAGCTGGGCTCCGGGCGGGCGGCCGGTGCGTCTGGGATCTGGTGCAACCAGCTCCGGTGCACTGGCGAGGCGCGCAGCGATGGCGTTACCGGTGGCCTCCAGTGTCTGCATTTGCCCCTGGCTCAGGGCCTGGTCGACCTGGCGTAAATACTGGCAGCCCGCCCAGGGTAGGGCGAGCGTGCAAAGGCTCAGCAGGACCAGTTGGCGACGTAAATTCATTGAGGTGCTTTATCAGAGGGTGCTTTATCAGAGGATGCGTTATCAAAAGGTGCTTTATCAGGTCTGCCAGCGGTAACCCATGCCGTAGGCAGTGCCTATGGCATCGAACTGTGCGTCAATTGCCTGGAATTTGCGGCGGATACGTTTTACGTGGGAGGTGATGGTGTTGTCGTCGAGCACCACCCGCGCGGCCTCCATTAACTGGCTGCGGGATTTGACGTGACCCGGGCGCTTGGCCAGCGCGTGTACAATCCAGAATTCGGTCACCGTAAGATCCACCGGCTCGCCTTGCCAGTGGCAGTGCAGGCGGGATACGTCCAGCTTCAGGTTACCCTGGGTGATGGTATCGTCATCGCCGGTATTCGACTGCATGACGCTGACACGGCGCAGCAGGGCGCTAATCCGCGCCTGCATATGAGGCAGTGAGATATCTTTGGTCAGGTAGTCGTCCGCGCCCAGCCGCAGGCCCGAGATGATATCCAGCTCGGAATCCCGCGCGGTCAGAAACAGAATGGGCAGTGTTGGCGCCATGGCGCGCAGTTCGCGACACAGTTCGAAGCCCCCTTCGATTTCAGCCCCCAGTCCCACATCGATCACCGCCAAATCTGGCAGCCTCTGCTGAAAAGCGGCCAGTGCGTGCGGTCGGGTGTGATAGAGGTTCACCTGGTAGCCGCTGCGGCGCAGGGCGTCGCGGTAGTTTTCCGCAATGGCGATTTCATCTTCGACGATGGCAATGGTGGGGCTGCTCATAGGTTTCCGGCGCTGTGACGAATTATTAGATTTGGTTCAGCGGAAAATCATGCCCGATTAGCGGTGCCGGAGGCAAAGATATCTGGAGGTTGAATCTGCTCGGGCGGCAATTTGGACGGCAATTCAGGCGGCAACTCAGGCAGTAAAAAGGCGCGCAGCTACAGGCGTGCCGCGCGCAAAATACCACATACAGGGTTGAGCTTGAGGGGGTCTGAGCCGTTGCCCTAGGGGGAGTCGTGCTCGGGGAAGCCGGCCGCCACTTTTGTAGAGCGGTGGCCGGCCTGTTTAGTGCGTTGCGATAGTTTGCTCGCTCAGAAGGAGCCCGCAACCGCTTCCGGCATACCGAAGTGAATGTCGACGCGGCGTTCCAGTGCGTAGGCGTCGTGGTCGCCTTTGCTGGCTTGGGACTGGCTGGCGCCGAGGGCGCGGCGTTCGATGCGTTCCGGAGCGACACCGTAGGCTTCCAGGGCACGCTGTACGCTCAGTGCGCGCTGGTCAGACAGCACATTGTTGTAACCGTCGCTGCCGCGAGGGTCGGAGTGTCCTTCCAGGTACACCTGCAGCTGCGGGTGGCGGTTGAGGAAGTCGGCCATGGCTGCAGCCTGACGTTCCTGAGCTTCCTGGAGTTCGTCGTCGCCGGTGGTAAACAGCATCTGGAATTCGAGGCTCTCCAGAGCCAGCTCGCGGGCGTCGTTGGCGGACAGTCGCGCCGCATCCAGTTGTTGTGCGAGGTTGCCCAGTTCGGTGCGGCTTTCGGTAAGTTGCGTTGCGAGCATGTCTGCCTCTTCTGCTTGCTTGATCTGATCGCCCAGCCAGGCTCCGCCGATTGCCCCGGCGATAAAGCCGATGGGGCCTCCTACGACGGCTCCCGCAACTGCGGCGCCGGTGAATACGCTGGCCTGTGCGGCCGGGGTCAGGACAGAGCCCTGTGAATCAATTTCGGTGTCAGTAGCGGCTTCAGCGGAAGCAATAGCATTCAGGGTCAGAGTGCTCAGGGTTACTGCCATCAACAACTTTTTCATGATCGTGTTCCTTGCGATTGGATTGAAATAACTTCTCTTGGTTCCGATCGGGTGTTTCCCGCTTCGGTTGAGAGTTATTTAAATCCCGCAAGGAGGCACTGGCGTGGCGCCCCTCGGGCGAATTCCGCAACAATTATGGCGAAATATGGCGTCGCCCCTTGTGACTGAGTTCTGCCTCTTGGTTTGAGGGGCGTCTCAGTCTTGAGGACGGCGGTATCGCCGGTCTCTGGGTTGCTCGATGCGAACACGCACTCGCCTTGGGCGCGGGCCCATGGCTACGGCGATATACAGCAGAACCGCCAGTATCAGTGCAATAATCAAGGCGTTGATGGTCATTCCGTTACTCCTCTGTTGCCACTAGTCCCTGTAGCGCGCCAACTGCATAACTTGAGTATAGTTCCCTCTTGCGCCAAGCGTAGGGCGCGGCGCGGATGAAATGCGGGATTAGTTCCCCAGACCAGATGGCCGAGTAGGTAGATTGCGGTAGACTTGCCGGCCATTATGTTGTGATCGTGAACCAGGAATCAGGGAAGTGGCAGGATCTTCGCCAAACCAGACCTCCAATCCGAACCCGGACCCTCCCGAGCAGGCCCCGCAGGCTCCAAAAGATAGTCCGCAACGGGGGCTGTTGCGCGGAAGTTCGGTGGTTGGAAGCGCCACTTTATTGTCGCGGGTGCTGGGGCTGGCCCGGGATATCGTATTTGCCCGCCTTACCGGCGCCAGTGATGCCGCCGATGCCTTCTTCGTGGCGTTCAAAATCCCCAACTTCTTTCGTCGATTGTTCTCCGAGGGCGCTTTCTCGCAGGCCTTTGTGCCGGTGTTGGCGGAATATCGCCAGAACGGTGGTATCGCTGCGGTTAGGGAACTGAACGATCGTGTCGCGGGTGCGCTGGGCGGCACCCTGCTACTGGTGACGCTGTTCGGCGTTCTGTGTGCGCCGCTGGTAGCGGGTATCTTCGCGTTTGGCTGGTGGTGGGGCGGCAACGAGCCTGAGAAATTCGCCATGACCACGGAAATGCTGCGCATTACCTTTCCGTATCTGATGCTGATCTCGCTGACCGGTTTTTCCGGTGCCATGCTGAACAGCTTCGACCGCTTCGCAATCCCTGCGCTGACCCCTGTATTGCTGAACCTGGTACTGATCGGTGCGGCCACGATTGCCGCCGGCTGGTTTGAGCCGCCGGTGATGGCGCTTGCCTGGGGGGTGCTGGCGGCGGGCGTTGTACAGTTGCTGTTCCAGATCCCCTTCCTGATCCAGCAGGGGCTGATGCCGCGACCAAAATGGGACTGGCAGTACCCGGGGGTGCGCAAGATTCTGCGCTTGATGGCGCCGGCAATCTTCGGGGTGTCGGTGACGCAGATCAGCCTGGTGCTGGATACGGTACTGGCTTCATTCCTGCCAACCGGCTCGGTGACCTGGCTGTACTTTTCCGATCGCCTGACCGAGCTGCCGCTGGGCGTGTTTGGGGTGGCCGTGGCAACGGTCATTCTGCCGAACCTTTCCCGTCAGCACGCCGGCGGCGATCCGCGCAAGTTCCGCCACACCATCGATTGGGCGCTGCGCAGCGTCACTCTGATCGCGCTGCCGGCAGCGGTCGCCCTGTTTGTGCTGGCCGAGCCCCTGCTCACCGTTTTGTTCCAGTACGGCAATATGACCCCGCGGGACATGGAGATGGCTGCCTGGTCACTGCGTGCCTATACCTTCGGCCTGCTGTCGTTCATGCTGATCAAGGTGTTAGCTCCGGGGTATTTCGCGCGTCAGGACACCGCCACACCGGTGAAGTTTGGTCTGATCGCCATCGCCTCAAAGATGCTGTTGAGCCTGCTGTTCGTCGTCCCGCTGCATATCTACTTTAAGCTTGGTCATATGGGGCTGGCGATGGCCACCGCCGGGCAGGCGGCAATCAACGCATGGCTCCTGTACCGCGGCCTGCGCCAGGGCGGCGTCTATGCGCCAGAGGCCGGCTGGCGGATGTATCTTGTGCGCCTGCTGTTGGCTAATCTGGCCATGGCCGCAATACTGCTAACAATCTTGCATTTCTGGGGCGAGTGGAATCAGTGGCTGTGGTGGGAGCGAGCCTGGCGCATGGGCGCGCTTGTTGCCGCCGGTGGCGCCACCTACGGCTTGGTCCTACTGGCCAGCGGCCTGCGGCCGCGGCATTTCCGGGCGACTTCCTGAATTCTCGGGGGGTTGCACGACGGTTGGCGGTGCCCAGAGGCCGGTGAAATCCGGTATACTGCGCCGCTCGATTTTGCCAGGACGGAAAAGGGTGGTTGGAGCACTGTGACCGAACAACGGGAGCTGATACGCGGGCTGCACAATTTGCGGCCGCACCACCGCGGATGCGTGGCCACCATCGGGTCGTTTGACGGCGTACACCTGGGGCACCAGGCCATTATCACCCAGCTGCGCGCGCGGGCTGCTGAGCACCAGCTGCCCTCGGTGGCGATCATTTTCGAACCCCAGCCCCACGAGTACTTCTCCGGCGAAAAAGCCCCAGCGCGCCTGATGCGCTTTAAGGAGAAGGTGCTGGCCCTGTTTGATGCGGGTGTGGACCGGGTGTTGTGCCTGCAGTTCAACGAGCGCCTGCGCAGCTTGAGCGCCGACGCTTTTATCCAGCAGGTTCTGGTTGATGGCCTGGGGGTGCGCCACCTTGTAGTGGGCGATGACTTCCGCTTTGGCTGTGACCGCAGCGGTGATTACGCCTTGCTACAGCAGGCCGGCGCCAAATCCGGCTTTAGTGTCGAGGATACCGCCACCTTGCAGATCGGTGGTGAGCGGGTGAGCAGTACACGCATTCGCAAGGCCCTGCAGGATGCGAATTTTGCCCTGGCGGAGCAGCTTTTGGGCAAGCCGTACCGCATCACCGGGCTTGTCGCCCGCGGGCGTG
The DNA here is from genome assembly GCF_001999945.1 of Microbulbifer agarilyticus. NCBI lineage: Bacteria > Pseudomonadati > Pseudomonadota > Gammaproteobacteria > Cellvibrionales > Microbulbiferaceae > Microbulbifer > Microbulbifer agarilyticus. The sequence continues at coordinate 3,443,562 of NZ_CP019650.1, read as the reverse complement.
CGCTCGGCCGGCAGCTCGGCGCGCCCACGGCTAATGTGCGGTTGCACCGCTACCGTTCACCACTGGTTGGCGTATACACGGTGGCGGCTAAGCGGACTAATGGCACTCCGATGAGTGGCAGCTGTATGGAAGTAGCCGGCGTTGCCAATGTGGGTTTCCGCCCCACGGTAGAAGGCGAGGGCGCCAAGCCGCTGCTGGAAGTGCATCTATTCGATTTCAACGGCGACCTTTACGGCCGTGAAATTGCGGTGACCTTTTGCCACAAACTGCGCGATGAAGAAAAGTTTGAGTCGCTGGATATCCTCAAACAAAAAATCGCCGACGACATTGAAAATGCAAAAGCCTGGTTTGCTAACCGCAAGCCAGCTTGAGCATCACGAATTACCCCGTCGCATCCAACGAAGTATTTTGTGAGATGCGAAGGTAGGGGGCTGGGGGCGAGTTTTCAGGAGCGTCGCAAACAGGAAGTTTGCGCCGCAGCGCCCAGGGATGGGTTTACAGCGGTCCTGAAAACTCGCCCCCAGTGCCCTGCCGCCACTGAACGAGATTAAAGAACCCCGGAGCTCTTTCTTTTCTCCGGTGGCGCTGGAGCACTGGGGATCAGGTTTCAAAATCGCTGCGAGTACATCCATGTACGCTCCGGCGGTGACGTCCTGTCACCGACGGTTTTGAAACCTGATCCCCAGCACTCCAGCTTAGGTTTTTAGCCTTGCACTTCGTAAGAAAGTTTTCCTAACGAAGTGTGTGAAGGCTCAAAGAATGAATTATTTCTGAGCTACAACCGAAGTAGATAGCCAATGACCGATTACAAAGCGACCCTGAATCTTCCTCAAACCGATTTCCCGATGCGTGGCAACCTGCCTAACCGGGAGCCGGAGATTCTGAAAAAATGGCAAGAAGGCAAGCTCTACGAAAAAATTCGTGAAGCCCGCGCCGGTCGCGAGCAATTTATCCTGCACGACGGTCCTCCCTATGCCAACGGCGATATTCATATTGGCCACTCGGTTAACAAAATCCTCAAGGACATCATCGTAAAGTCGAAAACCCTCAGCGGCTTCGACGCCCCTTACGTGCCCGGTTGGGACTGCCACGGTCTGCCCATCGAACACAAAGTGGAGCAGAAAGTTGGCAAGGCTGGCGTCAAGGTAGATCACAAAACGTTCCGCCAGAAATGTCGTGAGTACGCAGCCAAGCAGGTAGAAGGTCAAAAGAAAGACTTTATTCGTCTCGGTGTGTTCGGTGAGTGGGACAACCCCTACCGCACCATGGACTTCCAGTTCGAAGCTGACATCATTCGCTCCCTGGCGGGCGTGGTAAAAAATGGCCACCTTTCCCGCGGCTTCAAGCCGGTCTACTGGAGCGTAGTGGGCGGATCTGCCCTGGCAGAAGCGGAAGTCGAGTACCAGGATAAAACCTCCTTCTCCATCGACGTTTGCTACCCGGTAACCGACGAAACCGCGTTGGCTATTGCCGATGCTGCCGGTGGCCACGCAGGTGATGGTCAGCTGTCCGTAGTGATCTGGACCACCACCCCCTGGACCCTGCCTTCGTCCCAGGCTGTATCCGTAAATGGCGACCTGGAGTACGTGGTTGTTCAGGTAGGTGACAAGCGTCTGCTACTCGCCGAGGCACTTAAAGATGACGTTTTGGCGCGTGCCGGCCTGGAAGGTGAAGTGGTTGGCCATATTCGCGGTGCCGCGCTGGAACACCTTAAGATCAAGCACCCCTTCTATGACAAAGAGCTGCCGATCATCCTCGGTGATCACGTCACTACCGATGCCGGTACCGGCTGTGTGCACACGGCACCCGACCACGGCCCGGACGACTTCAATGTGGGCAAGCGTTACGGCATCGAGACCCTGAATTATGTTGACGACAACGGTGTATTCCGCGATGCGGTGCCGGTGTTTGCCGGTGAGCATGTCTATAAAGTTGACGGTAAAATTGTCGAGCTGCTGAAAGAAAAAGGTGTGCTGCTGTTTGAGGACAAACTGCTGCACAGCTATCCGCACTGCTGGCGCACCAAAACGCCGCTGATTTACCGTGCTACCCCGCAGTGGTTTGTCAGCATGCAACAGAACGATTTGCTGGAGCACGCGCAAAAAGCGGCGGACGAAGTAGAGTGGATCCCGGGCTGGGGTAAAGCGCGCATCGACTCCATGCTGGATGCCAGCCCCGATTGGTGCATATCCCGTCAGCGTACCTGGGGTGTTCCTATTGCGCTGTTCGTGCATAAAGAAACCCAGGAGATACACCCGGACACTCCGATACTGATGGAAAAAGTGGCGCAGAAGGTCGAAGAAGGCGGTATGGACGTCTGGTTCGAACTGGATGCCAAAGAACTGTTGGGTGATGAAGCGGATAATTACCAGAAGGTCACCGATACCCTGGATGTATGGTTCGATTCCGGCGTGACACATCAGGCGGTGCTTGAGCGTCGTGAAGGCCTGCGGTTCCCGGCGGACCTGTACCTGGAAGGTTCGGATCAGCATCGTGGCTGGTTCCAGTCTTCCCTGAAAACCTCGATCGCTATCAATGATTGCGCCCCCTACAAGCAGGTGCTGACCCACGGTTTCACCGTGGATGCGCAGGGCCGCAAGATGTCCAAGTCCGTTGGCAACGTGGTGGCGCCTCAGGATGTGATCAATAAACTGGGTGCAGACGTACTACGTCTGTGGGTTGCGGCCACCGACTTTAGCGGCGAGATGGGGGTTTCCGATGAAATCCTGAAGCGTACCGCGGACTCTTACCGCCGCCTGCGCAACACCGCGCGCTTCTTCCTGTCTAACCTGGCGGGTTTTGACCCGGCGAAAGACTTGTTGCCGGTAGAAGATCTACTGGCGCTGGACCGCTGGGCGTTGGAGCAGGCCGCGAAGTTGCAGGAAGAAATTATCGCTTCCTACGATCGCTATCAGTTCCACCAGATCTATCAGAAGTTGCACAACTTCTGTGTAGTGGAAATGGGTGGCTTCTACCTGGATATCATCAAGGATCGCCAGTACACCACCCAGGCAGACAGCGTCGCGCGTCGCTCCGCACAGACTGCGCTGTATCACATCATGCAGGCGTTTGTGCGCTGGGTAGCGCCGATCCTGAGTTTTACTGCGGAAGAGCTGTGGAAATTCATTCCGGGCAATACCGAAGACAGCGTTATGCTGGCGGAATGGCACGAGTTCCCCGAGTTACCGCAGGGCACTGAAATGGGAGACGACTTCTGGGCTGCCATTGCCGATGTGAAAACTGCAGTGAACAAGGTGCTCGAAGAGCAGCGTGCGGCGGGCAATATCGGTGGCTCCCTGCAGGCTGCGGTTACTTTGTTTGCCGACCCAGCATTGCAAGCCAAGCTGGATGCACTGAAAGATGAATTGCGCTTTGTGCTGATTTGTTCTTCCACCTCCGTGCAGCCGATTGCCGATGCGGCCGGTGCCGAGGAGACCGAACTTGCCGGCTTGCGTGTGTCTGTGCATAAAGTGGATGCACCGAAATGTGGCCGTTGCTGGCACTATCGTGAAGATGTTGGCAGCAACAGTGAGCACCCGGAATTGTGCGGGCGCTGTGTAGAAAACGTGAGTGGCAATGGCGAAGAGCGTCACTTCGCATAATAAGCGCTATTTTGTATGAACAACGCGACCTTGCATGAACAACGCGATTTTGCATGAGGAACACTATGCCTAACGGTCTCAAGCCCAAGCCCTCGTTTGGCCTGTTCGCGGCACCCTGGCGGTGGTACCTGCTGTCGCTGGTGGTCATCGTGATTGATATTGCCACCAAGGTTTGGGCGGTGGACCGTTTTATGTATGGGCCGCCATTGCAGATTGTCCCTGGCTTTCTGCAGTTTACTTATGCCGAAAACTACGGAGCTGCATTTAGTTTTCTGGCGGATGCCGGTGGCTGGCAACGCTGGTTTTTCGGCGCGGTGGCAGTGATATTCAGTGCGGTGGTGATCGTCTGGATTAAGAAGCTGCCGGCGGCTAAGCGCTGGGAGCCTATGGCGCTGGCACTGATTCTTGGCGGCGCGCTGGGTAACCTGTGGGATCGTATGTTGCTCGGTTATGTACGTGACTTTATCTCCGTGTACTACGGAGACTGGCATTTTCCGGTATTCAACGTTGCCGATATGGCGATTTCCGTAGGCGCCGCAATGTTGTTGATCGAACTGCTGTTTTTTAAAGAAAAAGACGAAGAATCGAACAAGGGCGGCGCGGAAGCCTAATCGCTGAACAGGCGTATCTGTTAGAGAAGTAGTATGAGTAATAACGTAATTGGCGAACACAGCCGGGTCACCTTGCACTTCGCATTGAAGCTGGATGACGGTTCGGAAATTGATTCCAATTTTGAAGGTGAGCCGGCCACATTTATCGTTGGTGACGGTAATCTGCTGCCTGGTTTTGAAAGCGCGTTACTCGGCCTGAAGGCGGGTGACGAGGCTGAAATCGAAGTGCCTCCGGAAGCGGGCTTCGGGCAGCGTAACCCATCCAATATCCAGAAGGTGAAAAAAGGCCATTTCTCACCGGATATGGAGCTGGAAGAGGGGTTGGTGGTTTCGTTTGATAACGGAGATGGTGAATTGCCGGGTGTGGTTCGCGCAATTGGTGAGGACGATGTCGAGGTGGATTTCAATCACCCTCTCGCCGGTCAAACCGTATTCTTCCATGTGAAAATTCTCGAAGTGGCCTCGGTCAATTAATTAGACGGCATAAACAGGTCAAGGACACAGAAAGATGCAAATTCGCCTCGCCAATCCCCGCGGTTTCTGCGCCGGTGTCGATCGCGCTATTGATATCGTGAACCGTGCGCTGGATGTGTTTGGAGCCCCTATCTATGTACGCCATGAAGTGGTGCACAATAAGTTTGTTGTGGATACCTTACGTGAACGCGGTGCGGTGTTTGTGGACGAGCTGGATGAAGTGCCAGACGACGTGATCGTGATCTTCAGCGCGCACGGTGTATCCAAGGCCGTACAGCAGGAGGCCGCCGATCGCGGTTTGAAAGTGTTTGATGCGACCTGTCCGCTCGTCACCAAGGTGCATATCGAGGTCAGTAAATTCAGCAGCGATGGCAGCGAATGTATTCTGATCGGCCACGAGGGGCACCCGGAAGTGGAAGGCACCATGGGCCAGTACGATACCAGTAATGGCGGCGCTATCTATCTGGTGGAAGATGAACAAGACGTGGCGGAGCTTGAGGTAAAGGATTCGTCCAACCTGACCTTCGTTACTCAAACCACACTGTCCGTGGATGACACTTCCCGTGTCATCGACGCCCTGCGAGCCAAGTTCCCGAGTATTCGAGGTCCGCGCAAGGACGATATCTGTTATGCCACCCAGAATCGTCAGGATGCGGTGAAGCAGTTGGCGCTGGAGTGTGACCTGGTGCTGGTAGTGGGAAGCCCGAACAGTTCCAATTCCAACCGTCTGCGCGAGCTCGCCGAGCGCTGTGGTGCCGAGGCCTACCTGATTGATGGCCCGGATTGTATTAATGCATCCTGGCTAGAGGGCAAGAAACGCATTGGTATCACTGCCGGTGCATCTGCACCGGAGGTGCTGGTGGAGCGGGTGATCAAGAAGTTACGTGACCTGGGCGCGGACGCCCCGGATGAGGTGGCCGGTATCCCGGAAAACATCAGTTTTAGCCTGCCCAAAGAGTTGCGGGCCTGACCGGCGCTGTAACCTACTCGCAGTCTGCAGCAGCGGCCCTGTCTATTCTGACACGGCCGCTGCGCGCGAGTATCAACTGGTAACCCTCCCCCGGGGTTGTCGGGCAGATCGTGAAGGTTCCAGCCTGAAAACCACCACCGCTGGCGGTGCCCGCATAGCGGCTTTCCCCTGAGCCAATAAACGAAATGTAGTCCGCAAGTGGCCCATTACCATTTATCGTCACTCCGTCGAGAGCTGACGCGCTGGTGATTTGTTGCTCGTTGGTATCTCGCTCTCCGTCGAAATCCCGATCGTAAAAGACTTCCCAACCTGCGTGCCAGGTGTCGAGCCTGCGCAGGGTTGCCCGGCGGTTTGTGCTAATGGCCTTGCTGCGTGTCAGGTGGATTGCTTGCAGCAGTGTATCGGCGGCTACCCTTGTGCGGTTGGCTTCCAGCTGCTGTTGAAAACTGGGTATCCCGATGGCGAGCAATACGCCAAGAACGCTGCATGTGATCAACAGCTCAATCAGTGTGAGACCGCGTTGGTGCACAATTCCTCCCTGAATTGTATGTATTTTCAGCGGCTGCCGTCCTGGCCGCCGCTTGTTCCCTTCAACTCACCGTTTGTCGGCCTTTGCTGCTTTACGCGCTACGAGCGTGATAGGGTGCGCAAAAGTTAGCATCGCGCCAGCTGGGCATCCAGTGAGGGCATACTGGAAATGCCGCATAAGATAGAATCAGCGCCAGTATTAGAGGTTCAACCGTACCATCTGTAATGCAAGACCTTACCGACAATCGATGGTTGAAAGTTGAACAATATTCCAGCAGACATAAAAAGCAGAATATCCGGGACTTACACACTATGGGATCCAAACAGCAGGGGCTCACCCTGATCGAGCTAATGATCACGCTCGCCGTTCTTGGAGTGATCGTTGCCATTGCCGTACCAGGCTTCAATACCATGATCCAGAACACCCGCTCCGCCACTCTCGGCGAAGAAATGGTCGGCGCACTCCAGTTTGCGCGCAGTGAAGCTATCAAGCGCGGTGCGCGGGTGACCTTGTGTGGCAGCTCCGATGGCTCCAGTTGTGATGGTGGCTGGATGGATAACTGGATTGTGGTAGTGGATACAGCAGCGACCGATGACGCTGCCTCTCCCGTTGTGGCCGATGCCGCAGCGGTGTTGCGCTTCTGGGAGGCCCCGGAAAATGGTGCCGCGGTAGCTGCCGCCCAGGGTGGTGGGACGCCAACCTTTGTGCGCTTTACCCGTAAGGGAACGCTGGGCCTGTCGGGCACCGGTGAGGTGACCCTGACCACCAGCGTTAGTGGCTGCAGCAGCAACCGTGCGCGGCAGATTACCGTGGGCGCAGCGGGCATGTTGAATACCAAACGCAGCACCTCGGGTTGCTCCTGATCAACGGCCGGACCTACAAAGGGAATCCCAATGAAGAAACAACAAGGCGCTGGCCTGATCGAAGTCATGGTAACCGTGCTGATTCTCGGTACCTCACTGCTCGCACTTGCCGCACTGCAGAGTAAATCCCTGCAATACAACCACAGCGCCTATTTGCGCTCCCAGGCCAATATTCTTGCCTACGACATTCTCGATCGCGCGCGCATCAACCGCGCCAATGTCGCGAGTTATTCCCTCGGGGTTGACGATGCCAAGCCTACTGGGGGCACATTGGCACAACAGGATATGAACGAGTGGCTCACCAATGTGGAAACCATGCTGCCGGGTGCCGATGGGGGTATTGAATGTGTGTCCGCCACCAGTTTTTGTACCGTCACTATCCAATGGGGCGAGCAAAACAGTTCCGGCGATGCTAACGAAGACGAAAGTGAGTTCGTCTACACCACGCGGCTTTGAGGAGAAGTAAGCAATGTTAAGAAAAATGCATACTCAAAGGACCATGTATGGCCAGAGGGGTATCTCTCTGGTTGAGTTGATGATCTCCATTACTATCGGCCTGATTTTGATGACAGGTGTGGTTCAGCTGTTCCTGTCCAGCCGGGCCACCTTTTCTACTCAACAGGCGCTGGCGCGGGTGCAGGAAAGTGGCCGCCTCGCCATGGAGTTTCTTGCCGAAGATATTCGCATGGCCGGTTATATGGGGTGTATGAGCCGCAATCTGAATGTGACCAATACATTGAACAATTCAGGCGACCTCGCGTACAACTTCGAGATTGGTATCGAGGGACTGAATAACGTTGGCGCTACGCCCCCGGCGGGCTATCCGAGCGATATTGTGGCGGGCACCGATGTACTGGTCGTGCGTGGCGCTAATGGCAATGGCGTGGACGTTACCCAAAATAATAATAGTGCCCAGCTTTTTGCGGAAAACACCGGGGTAACAGCGAGTTGTGGTACGGGTCTCGATAGCTTCAGCGGGCTGTGTGAGCAGGATATTCTGGTTGCTACGGACTGCAGTAAGGCACGCATTTTTCAGGTGACAAACCTGCAGGCAACCGGTGGCAGTACGCTTGAAGTCAACGTTGTGCACTCCGGAAATAATAGTGTCACGCCCGGTAATGCAATCTCTTCGTGGGGCGGCAACAGCAACCCGGAGGAAACCTTTGGAGATGATTCTGAGATCATCAAAATGAATACCTCCGTGTATTACATTGCCAATAATGCCGCCAGCGGCCAACCGAGCCTGTGGCAGCAAACCAACGGCGGCACTCCGTTGGAGTTGCTTGAGGGCGTCGAAGATATGCAGCTCACCTACGGCCGCGATACCTCGGGTAACAGTATTCCCGATAGCTATGTGGATGCCTCTGCTCTCACCACGGCTGCTGCCTGGGAGGATGTTTCCAGCGTGCGCGTTCAGCTGTTAATCCAGAGCACGGAAGACAATCTATTGCCGGAAGAGCAGCCGTATACCTTCAATGGGACAACCAATGCCGCTCCCGGTGATCGCCGCCTGCGCCAGGTTTTTATCAATACCGTAGGCATCCGCAGTCGCTTGCCCTGATCGAAGCGTCAATCACGAGAAGATTATGAAAAAAGTAACAAGCTTCAATGCAATGCATGGTCAGCGGGGTATGACGCTGATTGTTGGCCTTATTATGGTGCTGCTGATGACCTTGGTGGGTATGGCGGCGATTCGCGGCAGCGGCATGCAGGAACTCATGGCCGGTAATATGCGCGACCGCAACCTCGCGTTTCAGTCTGCGGAAGCCGGTCTGCGCGCGGGGGAGGAAGTGCTCACCGGTGCAACCATTCCTGTATTTGATGGCACCACTGCAGGCTTGGTAGAGGCGATGGATGGTTCCAGCAGTACCGGCTACTGGGATAGCTACGGATGGGACGCGGGCTCGGTGCGTTCCTCGGAGGGGGTTCAGATGGTGACGAGCCAGCCCCAGTATGTGATCGAAGAAGTGACTTCAACTATCACGATTAATGCATCCGATGGTGGTGCGGTGGACTTCGCCAGCACCCTGAAGACGGAAGATACCGTGTATTACCGGGTTACCAGTCGCGCCGAAGGCGGTACCGCGGATGCAGTGGTGATTCTCCAGTCCACCTACAAGCGCTAAGTCTGGGGAAGGGAATAACTGATGAGCATAAAAATGAACGCAAAAAAATTCTCTGCCGGACTGGCTGCCGCTGTACTAAGTCTGGGTGTAACGCATAGTGCAATGTCGGTAGACATGGCGCAGAGCCCGCTGTTTCTCAGTACTGGCGCACCGCCGAACGTTATGTTTGTTCTCGATGACTCGGGTTCAATGCAGTTTGAAATCACCCCGGAAGATTATCGACGTGATACAGCCTTTATTTTTCCGCGTGCCGATGGTGTGTACGGTTCAGGAAACTTTAACCAGTCAACGGGGGGGGATTATCAGGTACCTACCGTAGATGCAACGAATGCGTATGGCGCTATGATGCGTTCACCGCAAATAAATAAGTCTTACTATGATCCATCGGTTACCTATACACCGTGGATTAAATCCGATGGGACTTACTATCCGAATGCCACTACAAATTGTGCTTTGCATAATCCAGATCATACGACCAGTGATTGCCCCACGGGTGATAATACGGTCAATTCGAAAGCGAGAAATCTTACTGTCACTAATAGTAACTATAACGGAAACGGTTGGAGAAGCTGCAGTAAAGGTACGGATGGCAATATTAGCTGTACATCGACCGATGAGAGTAAAGAGTATTGGCCGGCAAGTTACTATTGGTATAGCTCCGGCGATCAGTGGGACGTTTCAAATTTTAGTAAAACTGAAATCCGCGATTCTACAACTTCATACGCCGGTCATGGTCGAGATGAGCGTACCGACTGCGCTGCGGATAGCTGTACCTACGCCGAAGAAATCCAAAATTTCGCCAACTGGTATACCTATTATCGCTCGCGGACGTTGGCAGCGCGTGCGGGAATCGGCCGGGCGTTCCATGCTCAGGGTGAAGATCTGCGCGTTGGTTACGGTTCAATCAATAAGGGCAACAACGATGTCGACGGTGTGAGTACGCGCACCGTCGATACGGGGGTGCGGGCATTTTCTGGCACTGATCGATCCAACTTTTTCGATAAACTGTATCAGGGTGATGTTCCTACCTCTGGCACACCGCTGCGCCGTGCGCTGGATGACGCCGGGCAGTACTTCTCGCGTACCGATAATAAAGGCCCTTGGGGACTTAATCCTGGTACCGACGATACGACTCCTCAGCTTGCATGCCGCGCTGCCTATACGATTCTAATGACTGATGGTTATTGGAACTCGAGCCAAGCTGACACAGAAGCCGCGCGGAGTAATGTCGACGGTAATGCGGGAGCGGAAATTACCGGCCCTGAAGGGCAGTCCTATACCTATAGCGCGGTATCGCCATTTAAGGATACGCACAGTAACACCCTCGCCGATGTGGCAATGTATTACTGGAAGAATGACCTGCGCCCGGGGCTTTCCAACCAAGTGCCGGTAAAAGACGACACCATCGATCCTGCCTTCTGGCAGCACATGGTTACCTTCGGCGTGGCGTTTGGTGTGGAAGGTTCGGTGAATAAGGACACAGCCTTTGCCGCGATTGAATCCGGTGCAACCATCACCTGGCCGAATCCAAATTCCAACGCGGCGAAAGTAGATGACCTGCTACATGCCTCCGTGAACGGTCGCGGCGGCTTCTTCAGTGCCGCCGACCCGCAGGCGTTTGCCGACGATCTGTCTGAGGTATTGGAAAACATCGTTGGCCGTACCGATGGATCAGCCTCCTCGGTAGCCACCAACTCCACCCGGCTCGGTACCGATACCGTGATTTATCAGGCGCGCTTTAATAGCACCGATTGGAGCGGTGAAATCCGAGCGCTGAACCTGAACAGTGACGGCAGCGTTGGCGCTACCAAGTGGCAGACTGAAGATGCTGATTTTGCCAGTTCGGCCTTGCGGGATATCTACACTCACAACGGTACCGCAGGTACCGATTTTGTCTGGGCTAACCTTTCGACAGCACAACAAGATGCTCTGAAAGATGGTGAAACCGATGCAGAGGGGCAGGCGCGTTTGAATTGGGTACGCGGTGCGGACGTTGCCGGCCTGCGTGAGCGCAGTTCGCTGCTGGGGGATATTGTAAACTCCAGCCCCGTGTTTGCCGGTGATCAGAAGTACAACTTCAGCAATCTTTCCGAAGCGCTGGGTGGCCTCGCCTACGATACTTACCATTCCAGCCAGAAGGACAACCGTCGCCAGGTTATCTATGTCGGCGCAAATGACGGCATGCTACACGCGTTCGATGCCTCTACCGGTGACGAGTTGTTCGCGTATATTCCCTCCGGTGTATACGATCAGCTGGCAAATATGAGTGAGACCGATTATGGCTCTACCACGAACCCACATGCTTACAGCATGGACGGCAAGCTATTTGTCGGCGATGCCTTTGTTGACGGTGCCTGGAAGAACATCTTGGTGGGCTCGCTAGGTGCTGGAGGCCGCGGTATTTTTGCCCTGGACGTCACTAACCCGGATGGCTTCGACGCATCGGATATCTTGTTTGAATTGACCGATGCGGACTTCCCGGGTATCGGCAACATCACCGGAGAGCCCCTGATTGCCCCGACCAATGATGGCTGGAAATTGTTTTTCGGTAACGGCTATAACTCTGAAAATGATCGTGCGCGCTTGTTTGCGGTAGACCTGGAAAACCCATTGACGGAAACTCAGGTGATTGAAGTAAATGACGCGGGTGATAATGGTCTCGCCGGTCCGGCGCTGATTGCCAATGCAGATGGCGAGGTAATTACCGCTTATGCTGGTGACCTACTCGGTAATATGTGGAAGTTCGATCTCAGTGCAAATAATGCGAGTAACTGGGATGTAGCCTTATCCCAGGGGCAAACCAATTTACCATTGTTTACTGCGGTAGATGCGAGCGGCAATCCACAGCCGATCACCTCGACGCCGACACTTGGTCTCAATGGTGAATTGGGCAATGCAATCATGCTTTATTTCGGTACTGGTCAATACATGGCGAGTACTGACAATACTGTGGGCACTGTGGTTAATACTTTCTATGCGATTGCGGATGAAGGCGCTCAGGTGACAGGGCGGGATCAGCTGTTCCAGAAAACCATTTCCACGGAAGCGGATGGCGTGCGCGAAGTGGCCGGTAATACGGATACCAGTTTCTGGGAGACCAAAAAAGGTTGGTACCTCGACCTGTCTTACGGAGGAGGTGTTACCGGTGAGCGCGTAATCAGCAAGCCCCTGTTGGTATACGATCGCCTGCTGTTCCCCACCACTATTACTTCAACCGACCCCTGTTCGTTTGGCGGTAGTGGTTGGCTGATGGAACTGGTGGCGGTAGGTGACCGTTATGAAGGCCACAGTATCTTCGGCGAAGATGGTGTGGAAGTGGATTATGCGGTAATCAGTTACTCGGAAATCATCCGCAGCGGCGAAAAAGCCTATCTGCCCACCAGTAATATTCGCGGTGATGTAGCTGTGCCTGAGGGTGACTTCCCTATCGATGCGGTAGGCCGTATGTCCTGGCGCCAGTTACGATAAATTTTATTAAGGTTGAGAGTTAATAAGATGCAAAAACAGAAAGGTTTTACCTTAATTGAACTGATGATCGTTGTGGCTATTGTCGGTATTATTTCGGCGATCGCTTATCCGTCTTATATGGAATCCGTGCGCAAGAGTAATCGTGCCGATGCCAAGGCGACGCTGAATGATGTAGCACACCGTCTGCAGCGCTGCTTCACCACGTATAGCGCATACAACAATGCTAACTGCTCAGTGGCGAACACGCTTGATGGCGGAACTATTACCTCGGCGGAAGGAATGTACAGCGTAACAGCGGCGGTAACGGCGACTACCTACACGCTGACCGCGGCCCCAGTAGCGGGCAGCAGTCAGGCGGCTGATACCAAGTGCGGCAGCCTGACCTTAACCAGTGCGGGAATACGTAATGCCACTGGCTCCTATGGTGCCGAGTGCTGGTGATCTGATGGTTTGCTAGTTGTTAACGGACAAAAATAACCCGGCGCTTGCCGGGTTATTCGTTTTCCAGACCTAATTTTTTTAAACGGTATCGTAGTGAGCGAAAGCTGATGCCGAGTTTTGCTGCCGCTGCGGTCTTGTTCCAGCGGGTCTGACTGAGCGCCAATTCAATGGCATCGCGCTCAATGGTCTCCAGGAAGTCGTCTAGTGTTTCATGATCGGCTGCACTAAATTGCCCGGGGTAACTGGCTCCCTCACTGGTGCTGCGCTCGCCGCAGGCTGGCTCGCTGAATTCGCTACCCACTGCCTTCGCGGGTAAGGGCGGTACGGGTACCGGGTGGGTACCGCCTAAATCCAGATCCTGCGGGCGAATGGTGCTGGACTCACACAGCGTCAGTGCCCGCTCAAGGATATTTTCCAGCTCGCGTAAATTACCGGGGAAGGAATAGGACTGCAGAGAATGTATTGCTTCCTGACTGGCCCGCGGCGTACTGCCACTCTGATTTTCGTTTAGTCTGCGCAGTAGAAAACGCGACAGTAAAGGAATGTCGTCGATCCTGTCTCGCAGAGGCGGTACCACGAGTTCAATCACATTCAGTCGGAAGTACAGATCACTGCGGAAGTGACCGCTGCGTGTGTGATTGGAAAGTCGTTTTCGGGTACTGCTGATAATGCGCACGTCGAGTGGCATCGAACTTTTATATGCACCCGCGGGAAGACGCTTTTCCTCAATAACCTGAATCAGTTTTCCCTGAATTTCTGTCGGTAGCTCGGCGATTTCGTCAAAAAATACAGTGCCTTCGTTGGCGGCAGCGAGAAGCCCCTCGCTTTCATCGTCTTTATCGCCGAACAATACCTGCTCAAATTGCTCTGCAGGAATGCCTGAGCAATGGACCGTTGTAAACGATTTATCAGCCCTCGGGCCTAGCTGATGAATACTGCGTGCGGTGAGTTCTTTACCGGCACCAGCTTCGCCAACAAGGTGAACTGGTGCGTTGCTCCGCGCAACTTTCTCAATTGTATTGCGCAGCGTCTGTATGGCGGATGATTGCCCTTGCAGGAGTGCAGGAAACTCCTGCTTTTGCAGGTATCGATCTTCACCAAGGCGCAGTGCCATTTGCACCAGCGTACGCAGGCGTGCGAGGTTAACAGGCTTACTGACAAAGTCGAAGGCGCCAAGCTTGAGCGCGGCAATTGCCGTATCCATATTGCCGTGGGCGGTGATTACCGCCACGGGCAGGGAACGATCTGCGGGAAGGTTCTGTATGGTTGCTACCAGATCGAGTCCGTCGCCATCAGGCAGGCGCATATCCGTCAGGCAGAAATCGTACTGCTTTTCGTGCAGGCGCCGGCGCGCTTCAGCAACCGACATCGCAATATCCGCCCGCACATGCATGCGCTGCAGTGTCATGGAGATCAGGTCGCAAATATCTGGTTCGTCATCGACAACCAGGGCAATGGGTTGACGGTCGGTCATCTTGTTCAGCGTTATTATTGATCGACAATCAGAAACATCGTCAGAAAATCTGTTCGGTGCTGGCGAAATCTATTCGAAAGCAGCTGCGATTTTTTGGGTCTCTGCAATAGTACAGGTTAGCCTGATTAGATTCGCATAATTCCCGGGCAATATACAGCCCCAGTCCGGCTCCGGTTGCTGCAGTTGTGAAAAAAGGCTCAAAAATCTTGTCTTTGTGCTCTTCCGTTACGCCGTCGCCCAGGTCGATAAAATCTAGTTGCGCACACTCCCGGCTCGGGTTAAATCGAATAGCGATTTCTGCAGCGGAACGCCCAAGCGCTTGATGGGAGTGTCGCACCGCGTTGTTACATAAATTAGTCGCAACCTGCGCCATTTGATTCGGGTCAAAACGTGCGTGTACTGGCGAGTCGGGGCATGTGAGCGTTATTTCGTACTGGTGATTGGTTTCACGTCGATATTCCTCCAAAAATGTGGTGGTCCATTGGAGAAGGTCCTGCATACCTGTTTGTGGTGCCTTGCGGCGCGATAGCTGCATCACATTTTCGATGATCTGGTTCACCCGCTGGCTATGGCGGCCGATGATCTCGGTAAGCTGACGGTCTTCACCGCTGATTGACTCGGATTCCGCGAGTAGCTCGGCAGCGTGGTTGATTGCGCTGAGTGGATTGCGCACTTCGTGAGCGATGGAGCCGGTAAGCCTGCCGAGAGAGGCCAGTTTGAGTTGTTGTGCCTGCTGAGTCAGTTTGCGGTTGTCCTCCAGGAACACCAGCGAACTATCGGAAGTGTCGCCATTTAGTGCAGTGACAGTGGCCCGGATTTCGCTACCAGGATCACCCTGGACAATACCACTGGTTTTGCCGGGTTGATGACGTAGTTCGACCAAATGCATGAGCAGGTCGCCTTCCAGACCGCGATCTTGCAGTTGCTTCGGGCCGAGTAGCTGGCGCGCGGCGCGGTTGATTAGCTCGGGTTCCCCCGACGCGTTCAGTACCATCACACCGGTGCGCATTTGCGCCACAATTTGCTGGGTCAGGCGTTGTAGCCGTGCGGCCTGTCTACGCTGTTGCTCTGCTTTCTCATTCGCTAGCTGGATGTGGATGGAAAGGTATTGCAGTACGGTTACGCAGGTGAAAAGCAGAATGCCGAGACTGCCCGCAGATACGATATCCTGAGTATCTCCCCGGCCACTCAAGGTGTTTAGTACCTGCTGGCCTATCACCGCCATACTGGCGATTGCCGCCAGGAAGGCGCTCATGCGTCGATCCAGCAACAGTGAGCCCACGGCACAGGTTGTCAGCAACAGGTATCCAATGCCGGAGTCGAGCCCGCCACTCGCCTGAATCAATAGCAAAAAGGCGAGGATATCGCAGCCGAGGATGCTACCGATGCGCCGGGGCGATGTGCGGAATCCGCTGGGGTACAGGAACATGAGCCAGGCGATGTTCAGGATCGAATAGCTGATAGCGGTGTTGAGATAGAGCGCTGGGAACAGGGTGCCAACAGAACCGCGGCTGATGCCGGAGATGAAAAGCCCGAGCAGGACAAGGCTGATGGCAACTCGGTACCAGGCATAGATCTTCAGCAGATCGCGCTGACGCAGGCGTAACTGCCTCGGTGTTCGGCTCGAGCTGGCCCTGGTGTTTGCAAGGGTTTCTGTATTCGTAGCGGATGGTATGGAAAAACCCGAGCTACTCGCAGGTTGGTTGGCCGGCGGGGATTGGTCGCTCACTTTTTATTCTCTTGGTGTGAGTAAGTTCTTGCCCCGGCAGATATTGTGCGCTCTGGCTGCGCGGCTACAATAGCCGCCTCAACGTAATGGGGTTACAAGATGTCTACTTTGCAGCTAGTACTGGCGCAAATCAATCTAATGGTGGGGGATATCCCGGCCAATACCGACCAAGTGGTCGAGGTCGCTCGCCGGGCTCGCCGCGAGCACGGTGCCGATCTGGTTCTGTTTCCGGAGCTGACCCTGTGCGGTTACCCACCCGAAGACCTACTGCTGCGCCCCAGTATGCAAAAGCGTATTGACGACGCCCTGAATCAATTGCAGGAAGCGGCGCTCCCCTGCGCGATACTGGTGGGATACCCCCGTGTCGTCGGCGGTACCGTGCTCAACATGGCGGGGCTGATTCAGGGTGGCAAGCTGGTTGCCGAGTACGCCAAGCAGAAGCTCCCCAACTATCAGGTGTTTGATGAGCTGCGCTACTTTGCCCACGGCGAGCAGCCCTGCGTGGTGGACATCCAGGGTATCCCTACCGCGATTACCATTTGTGAAGACATCTGGCACCCGGAACCCGTGGCGCAGGCCAAGCATGCCGGTGCCAAACTGATGCTGAATATCAATGCCTCTCCCTTCCATCGCGGCAAGGCAGTGGAACGCCTCGCGCTGTTGGCACGACAGGCGCAGGCCGGTGACATGCCGATCGTCTACGTCAATTCCGTCGGTGGCCAGGACGAGCTGGTATTTGATGGAGGCTCCTTTGCCGTAGATAAAGACGGCAGCCTGCGTGGACGGGCTCCCGAATTTATCGAGAGCTTGCTGCCGGTCACGGTAGAGGCCGGTGGCGACGATGTGCGCATTGCCCAGGGCAATGACGCGGAGCCGTTGGAAGACCTCGCCTCGGTGTATCAGGCGCTGGTGTTAGGGGTGCGTGATTATGTGAATAAGAATGGCTTCAGGGGGGTGGTCCTGGGGCTGTCTGGTGGTATCGATTCCGCGTTGACGCTGGCGATCGCGGTGGACGCACTCGGTCCGGACCGGGTGGAAGCGGTAATGATGCCGTTCCGCTATACCTCCGATCTGTCGAAAAACGATGCGGCGGATCAGGCGCGACGCTTGGGTATCCACTACCGGGTGATCGGTATCGAGGGAATCTTCGATGCGGCGATGGCGGCGCTCGCCAAGGAATTTGAAGGCAGCGAGCGGGATACCACCGAGGAAAACCTGCAGGCTCGTGCCCGCGGCATGCTGTTGATGGCGATCTCCAACAAAAAGGGTTACATGGTGCTGACCACCGGTAACAAAAGCGAGATGGCCGTGGGCTATGCCACGCTCTATGGGGACATGGTGGGCGGCTATAACGCCCTGAAAGACGTGCCCAAAATCCTGGTGTATGCCCTGTCCCGCTACCGCAACTCGGTGTCCGAGGTCATTCCGGAAACCGTGATCACCCGCGAGCCGAGCGCGGAACTGGCGCCAGATCAGGTAGACTCCGACAGTCTGCCGCCCTATGAAATTCTGGATGAGATCTTGCGTCTGTACGTCGATCACGACTACAGCGCCGAGACGATTATCGGCAAAGGGTTTGATCGAGACATCGTCATGCGCGTGGTGCGCCTGGTGGATCGCAACGAATACAAGCGCCGTCAGGCGGCGGTTGGGGTGCGTATCTCCGAGCGCGGCTTCGGCCGCGACCGGCGTTACCCGATCACCAATGGCTGGCAGGCTGGCGAGTAACCAATGCGCCACTAACAGCCGCCCAATAAAAAAGCCCCCGTTACTTGCGTAGCGGGGGCTTTTTTGTGCCTGCGGATTACTGCAGTTCCGGGGGCAGTGGCGCTTGCTCGCGCTGGAACTCGGCATTGTAGAGTTCGCGGCTATCGAACCCTCTGGGGTCGGATTTCTCGAACAGGCCCAGGGTGATGCGGTGCAGGAAGCTGCGGCCGCTGGCGCCGGCGTAATACTTGTAGTTAAAGCTGCCATCGCTGCGGAATGCCGGGTGATCCGGGTAGTTATCCCGCAGTACCGCCAGGGAGGTGGACTCCAGTTGGGGCATCTCCAGGAGATGGTAGGCCTGCACCATCACCGCCAGCGCATCTGGTACAGAAGGTGTCTGCTGGAAGTTTTCTACCACAAAGCGGCCGCGGTTGGCGGAAGCTACGTAGGCGCCGCGCTTAAAGTAGTAGTTGGCCACATGGATCTCGTAGCGCGCCAGCAGGTTACGCAGGTGGATCATGCGCTTCTGTGCATCCGGGGCATAGCGGCTCTCCGGGTAGCGCGCCATCAGCTGGGCGAAATACGCGAAAGACTCCCGCGCCGATCCCGGGTCACGGCGGGTCATATCTGTTGGCAGGAAACGCTCGAACAGACCACTGCCCTCGGTAAAGGAGGCCAGGCCTTTCATGTAGTAGGCGTAATCCACATTGCGATGCTGTGGGTGCAGGCGAATAAAACGGTCCGCCGCAGAAATAGCCGCATCGTTCTGGTAGTCGCGGTAGTAGGCGTAGATCAGCTCCAGCTGTGCCTGTTCGGCGTAGTTACCGAACGGGAAGTTATCTTCCAGCGCTCGCAGATTCTTGATGGCCATTTCCCACTGGCTGGAGCGGAGCTGCCGCTGGGCAGCCTCATAGAACGCCTGCTCGGTGCGGTTTCCGCTGGGCAGGCCCTCTTCTTCTTCGTCCGTACTGGCGCACGAAGCCACCAATACAGCCAGAATTGCCATAAATAGGGTTTTCCAGGCCTGATTATTCCAAGACCACATGGCCCCTCGCTCTATCATTATTCGTCTCAACCTTATTAAACTAGCCGCCCAAAAATTCACTGGGGACTGAAGGGCAGCTATTTAACCACAGCGCCTCGCCAGCCCAAAGTATTAGACCCTCTCGGATGAGCAATCAAATACATCTTGAAATTGAAGTGCCCGCGGAATGTGCCGGGCAGAGGTTTGACCAGGCTGCGGCGGATTTGATCCCTGATTATTCACGCGCGCGTCTACAAACTTGGATAAAAGGCGGCCAGCTTACTGTTGACGGGCGTTCCGGCAAGCCGAAAGACAAGCTTTTCGGTGGAGAGCGGCTGGTTTTACGCGCGGAATTGGAGCCGCAAGGGGAGTGGCTGCCGCAAAAAATGGATCTGGACATCGTTTACGAGGATGGCGCCATCCTGGTCATCAACAAGCCCGCAGGCCTGGTGGTCCACCCGGCGGCGGGCAATCCGGACAATACGCTGCTAAATGGCCTGCTGGCACACAATGCGGGGCAGCAGAACATTCCTCGCGCCGGTATCGTGCACCGCCTGGATAAGGACACCAGCGGCTTGATGGTGGTGGCCAAAACCCTGCAGGCGCAGACGGATCTGGTGGACCAGCTCAAGGAGCGCAGTGTGAGCCGCTTGTATGACGCCGTTGTGCAGGGGACCTTGAGCGGCGGCGGTACCGTAGACGCACCTATGGGCCGCCATCGCACGCATCGACTGAAAATGGCCGTACTACCCAACGCAGGAATGGGCGGCGCCAAGGAAGCGATTACTCACTATCGCCTACAGGAGCGCTTTCGTAGCCATATGCTGGTGCGCTGTCAGCTGGAAACCGGGCGCACCCATCAGATCCGGGTACACATGGCGCATATCCGCCATCCATTAGTGGGCGATCCGCTGTATGGCGGGCGCGGAAAATTGCCACAGGGCGCCACTAGAGAACTGGTGGAAACCTTACAGCAGTTCTCCCGCCAGGCACTGCATGCCGCGGAGTTGGCACTGATTCACCCAGAATCCGGTGAGCCAATGCACTGGCAGGCGCCGATGCCGGAGGATATGCTGCAGCTGCTCACACTGCTGCGTGCCGATCGCAAGGATTCTGGTCCGGGCTCGGTTTGATTACCCGGCGCTTTTTACAGCTTTTCGCAAAACGACTTATTGCTACACAGGATCATCCATGTCTGCGGATCACTACCTCAAACCCGACTGGCCGGCACCGGCAAATGTGCGCGCTGTTGTCACTTTGCGCGAGGGCGGTCACAGCGAGGGATGCTATGCCGCTTTCAACCAGGCTGATCACGTGGGCGATGCAGCGGAGGCCGTAGCCGCAAACCGACGACAGCTGCAGCAGGAATTGAACCTGCCTAACGCACCCCAGTGGCTGGAACAGATTCACAGCGATAAGGCGGTGGTTGCCGGCACCGATGGCAAGGTGCTTACTGCCGACGCCAGTATTGCCGGCGAACCCGGCACCGTGTGTGCGGTACTTACCGCGGACTGCCTGCCGCTGCTGGTGACCAACCGCGAGGGTAGCGAGGTCGCCGCTATTCACGCGGGATGGCGAGGACTCACCGGCGGTGTGATTCGGGAAACCCTGTCTGTAATGCAAAGTGACCCGCAGGATTTGCTGGTATGGCTGGGGCCCGCTATTGGCCCGCAGGCCTTCGAGTGTGGTGTGGACGTGTTGGAGGCGGCGTTCGAGTCGTCCATGAGCGAAGCCCATGCCGAAGCGATTGCCCAATGTTTTGTGCCGCACGCGCAAAAACCGTTGCATTTCCTTGCGGATATTTACGCTCTCGGTCGCGCGGAGCTGGCCGACCTCGGTGTCACCCAATTTTTTGGAGGAGATCGCTGCACCGTCACCGAGGAATCCGCCTTCTTTTCCTACCGCAGGGACCGTGATACCGGTCGCATGGCGTCCCTTATCTGGTTTGAGTAAAGCGTGTCTTCGACTCTGCGAACTTGAAAATTCGCAGTAAGCCCGCAAATTACTGATCAGCACTAGACTGTATTCGTCATTGTGTTTCCGCGCGTCGCACTTTTCTTTTTCGACGCGCCAATGATCAGGAGAGGGGAGTACGCATGCGCATCGACCGGATGACCAACCCGCTGCAGGCGGCGATTGCCGACG
The DNA here is from genome assembly GCF_001999945.1 of Microbulbifer agarilyticus. Classification (NCBI taxonomy): domain Bacteria; kingdom Pseudomonadati; phylum Pseudomonadota; class Gammaproteobacteria; order Cellvibrionales; family Microbulbiferaceae; genus Microbulbifer; species Microbulbifer agarilyticus. The sequence goes on along the minus strand of NZ_CP019650.1, from coordinate 3,422,399 downwards.
CTCAATCTATTGCCGTCGGCCGCGACCATAATCAAATTTATCCCGAACACCTTTTGCAGGCGCTACTGGATCAGTCCAGCGGCAGTGTCTCCGCATTTTTGAATCAGGCCGGATTTAATATCAACGGCCTGCGCAACGACCTTGCCAAACGCCTCGACAACTTGCCCACCGTCGCCACCCCGACCGGCGATGTGGGAATGTCGCAAGAGTTAATGCGCCTGTTTAATCTCGCAGATAAGCAAGCCCAGAAAAATGGCGACAGTTTTATCGCCAGTGAAACCGTACTACTGGCGGCATTCGATCCCGCAGCCGGTGAAGTTTCCAAGATTCTTAACGCCAATGGTGACCTGAAACACCTGCAAGACGCGATTCGCAAAGTGCGCGGCGATGAGAAGGTAGACGACCCGCAAGCGGAAGAGGCTCGTCAGGCCCTGGACAAGTTCACCATGGATATGACCGCGCGCGCCGAGGCGGGCAAGCTCGACCCGGTGATCGGTCGCGACGACGAAATTCGCCGCACTATTCAGGTATTGCAGCGCCGCACCAAAAACAATCCGGTACTGATCGGCGAGCCCGGCGTGGGCAAGACCGCCATTGTTGAAGGTCTCGCCCAGCGTATCGTTAACGGTGAAGTTCCGGAAGGGCTGAAAGACAAGCGCCTGCTGTCGCTGGACCTCGGCGCCTTGCTCGCCGGGGCAAAATTCCGCGGTGAATTTGAGGAGCGCTTAAAAGCCGTGCTCAACGAACTATCCAAGCAGGAAGGGCGCATCATTCTGTTTATCGATGAACTGCACACCATGGTGGGCGCCGGTAAAGCGGAAGGTGCCATGGACGCGGGCAATATGCTCAAGCCTGCCCTCGCTCGTGGTGAGTTGCACTGTGTCGGCGCGACGACGCTCGACGAGTATCGCCAGTACATTGAAAAGGATGCGGCGCTGGAGCGGCGCTTCCAAAAGGTTCTCGTGGATGAGCCCTCGGAAGAAGACACCATCGCGATTTTGCGTGGTCTGAAAGAGCGCTACGAAGTGCATCACGGTGTGGATATCACCGACTCCGCAATTATCGCCGCGACCAAACTGTCCCAACGCTATATCACCGATCGCCAGCTACCGGACAAGGCCATCGACTTGATCGATGAAGCTGCCAGTCGCATTCGCATGGAAATCGATTCCAAGCCGGAAGAGATGGATAAGCTCGAACGCCGCTTGATCCAGCTCAAAATCGAACGCGAAGCGGTCAAGAAAGACAAAGACGACGAGGCCGCCAAGAAGCGTCTGGAAAAACTCGAAGAAGATATCCACCAGATCGAAAAACAATACGCTGACCTGGAAGAAATCTGGAAGGCTGAAAAGGCCAAGCTCGCCGGCAGCGCCGACGTTAAAAACAAGCTGGAGCAGGCCAAGCTGGATATGGATGCCGCCCGCCGCGCCGGTGACCTCACGCGCATGTCCGAAATCCAGTACGGAGTAATCCCGCAGCTGGAAGAGCAACTGAAGCTCGCCTCGGATAGCAGCGACACCAGTGAAAATCAGTTGCTGCGTAATCGAGTAACCGACGAGGAAGTCGCCGAGGTAGTATCCCGTTGGACCGGCATTCCGGTGTCGAAAATGCTCGAAGGTGAGCGCGAGAAACTTCTCCGCATGGAGGATGTGCTGCACGACCGGGTGATTGGCCAGGACGAAGCCGTTGAAGCGGTTTCCAATGCCGTGCGCCGCTCTCGTGCCGGCCTCGCAGATCCCAATCGTCCCAACGGCTCATTTCTGTTCCTTGGCCCCACCGGCGTGGGTAAAACGGAGCTGTGTAAAGCTTTGGCGCAATTCCTGTTCGATACCGAAGACGCCATGGTGCGGGTGGATATGTCGGAGTTTATGGAGAAACACTCGGTTGCCCGTCTGATCGGCGCACCTCCCGGCTATGTGGGTTACGAGGAGGGTGGTTATCTTACTGAAGCAGTGCGTCGTAAACCTTACTCGGTACTGCTACTGGATGAGGTAGAGAAGGCGCATCCGGATGTGTTCAACATCTTGCTGCAGGTTCTCGAAGACGGCCGTCTGACCGATGGCCAGGGGCGCACCGTGGACTTCCGCAACACGGTTGTGGTGATGACCTCCAACCTCGGGTCGGACCTGATTCAGAAATATGCCAGCGGCCGCGACGACGATGAAATCGACTCGGAAATCCAGTATCGGCAGATGAAGGCTGCAGTGATGGAGGTGGTGGGTGAGCACTTCCGTCCGGAGTTTATCAACCGTATCGACGAGGTCGTGGTATTCCATCCGCTGGGACGCGAAGAGGTGCGCGCGATTGCCGAGATTCAGTTGCAGAATCTGCGCAAGCGCCTGCTGGATCGGGATTTGAAACTGGAGATCTCCGACGAACTGCTGGGCAAGCTGGCCGACGTGGGCTTCGACCCCGTATACGGCGCCCGTCCACTCAAGCGCGCCATCCAGATGTGGATCGAAAATCCACTGGCTCAGGATGTGCTGTCCGGCAAATTCGTGCCGGGTGACACCATTCACGCGACCCTTGAGGGAGACAAGGCGGTTTTCAACAAATGATATTCAGGTGACGTTTACTTGATACCGGGATAGTCCCATGGATGGGCACCGGTGATAGGCCGCTGGTAATAGGTAGGTGGTATTAGATCGGTGGTAATGGAAGGGATGTATGACACTGGCAAGGCAGCTATTTAACTGGCGCATGTTTTGGATGCTGCTGGCCTGCCTTGTAGTGTTTGGCGGTATCTTCGGTTTTAAGTTTTTTGGCCTGCACATGATGAACCGGGCCATGGACAACATGTCGCTGCCCCCTGCTACCGTGACCGCGACTCGCGTACAGCAGCAGCGCTGGCAGGCCCGCCTGAATGCGGTCGGTAGTTTACGTGCCGTCAATGGCGTCGACGTCACCACTCAGGCCCAGGGCAAAGTAAAAGCGATCTATTTTGAATCTGGCCAGCCCGTCGACAAGGGCGCCTTGCTGGTTGAGCTGATCGCGGAACCGGAAACCGCGCAGATCGAAGTGCTGGAAGCGGAACGCCGTCTGGCGGAACGGGAATTCAGGCGGATATCTGAGCTTTACAAGAAAGGTGTCGCCACCCTGCGCGAACTGGACGAAGCCCAGTCGAATATCGACCAGGTCCTCGCAAGCCTGCTGGTACAGCGGGCCACCATTGAAGAACGCTCGATTACTGCCCCTTTTTCCGGGCGCCTGGGCATTCGCCGGGTTGATCTGGGGCAAAACGTGGCCCCGGGTGATGCCGTCGTCTCTCTGCAGCAGTTGCACCCCATCTTTGTGGATTTCTCCCTTTCCGAGCAGGACTTTTCGCGCGTTGAGGAAGGGCAGGGTATAGAGCTCAGTGCTCCGGCGGTTCCCTCGCAGACGTTTGAAGGGCGTATCACCGCTATCGACCCTGCCATCGACCCGCGCAATCGCACTTTTTTACTACAGGCTACGCTGGAAAATCCCGAGGGGCGCTTGCGCCCAGGCATGTTTGCCGACGTTGCGGTAAAGGTGGAGAAGTTTCGCACTGTGCTCGTAGTGCCGCGCACCGCGATCAGCTATGCGCCCTACGGAAATTCGGTATTTATTATTCGCAAGCAGCAGGGTAAGCCCGAGCCAAAGGCACCACAAAAGCCAATACTCGGGCGGGCACCGCCACCGCAAACGGATCTGGTGGCAATAAAGCGGTTTGTCAAAACCGGTGAGGTGCGCGGTGACATGATCGAAATCACCGAGGGCGTCCAGGCCGGCGAGCAAGTGGCAACCAGTGGCCTGCTGAAACTGCGTAACGAGGGTGGGGTGATTATCAACAACGACAACCCACCGCCGGAGCAGTTGGCTCCAAAGCCGGGTAATAGTTAACGCGCAAACGCCGCTGGCAGGGACGCCGAGTGCAGTTTACCGACATCTTCATTCGTAAACCGGTTTTGGCCTGTGTAGTCAGCCTGTTTATTTTTCTGCTCGGTTTGCGCTCCACTGCCGAACTCAATGTGCGTCAGTACCCCGAGCTGGAAAATGCGGTCATCACCATCAGTACCGTCTACGTCGGTGCCGACGCGGATCTGGTACAGGGGTTTATTACAACACCTCTTGAACAGGAGATTTCCACCGCTGATGGGCTTGATTACATTGTTTCCACCAGCATTCAGGGTATTTCGGTCATTCAGGCCTATGTGCGGCTGGATTACGACCCCAATCAGGTCCTTACCCAGGTGGTGGCCAAGGTCAACAAATTGCGCAATGAATTGCCGCTGGAGTCGGAAGACTCCACGGTAGATCTGGCGGTGGGTGAAACCATTGCTGCCATGTACCTGTCGTTCTCCTCTGAAATCCTCGATAACAATCAGATTACTGACTACATCACGCGCGCGGTGCAGCCCAAGCTTTCCACCATTGCCGGTGTGCAGCGGGCGCAGCTGCTGGGCAATCGCACTTTTGCCATGCGGGTCTGGCTGCGGCCAGCGGAGATGGCTGCACAGGGTGTTACCCCGGGAGATGTCAGCAGTGCGCTGCGCCAGAACAATATTTTGGCCTCCATTGGCAGTACCAAAGGCACGCGTGTGGCAATGGATATCCGCGCGGATACGGATATTGCGACGGAGCAGGCATTTCGCCAGTTGGTGGTGCGTGCCGACGGCGATCAGCTGGTGCGCCTTGAGGATGTCGCCGATGTAGAGCTTGGGTCGGAATCCTATGAAACCTCGGTGACCTTCAATGGGCGCTCTGCCACCTTTGTCGCGGTTGAGGTGGCGCCAGATGCGAATGCGCTGGATGTGATTGCCGATGTGCGCGACGAACTTTATAACGAAATCTTCCCGCAGCTGCCCGAGGGTATGTTGGGGGAGATTCCCTACGACAGCACCGAGTACATTCAGGATTCAATCAACGAGGTGGTAAAAACCATCGCCGAGGCGGTGTTGATTGTGATCGTGGTGATCTACCTGTTTCTGGGGTCGATTCGCAGTGTAATCATTCCGGCAATCGCGGTGCCGCTGTCGATGGTCGGTGCGCTGTTCCTGATGCTGCTGATGGGGTTCACCATTAATTTGTTGACACTCCTCGCCATGGTGCTCGCCATCGGTATCGTGGTGGATGATGCAATCATCGTACTGGAGAACGTGCATCGGCATATCGAAGAGGGAATGACGCCGATGGACGCGGCGATCAAGGGGGCGCGCGAGCTGGCCTGGCCCATCGTGGCCATGACCACAACCTTGATCGCGGTATACCTGCCCATCGGTTTTCTCGGCGGTCTTACCGGCACCCTGTTTGTGGAGTTTGCGTTTACCCTCGCCGCAGCAGTACTCCTGTCGGGTGTTGTGGCGTTAACCTTGTCACCGATGATGGCGGCGAAGGTACTGCGCCCGGAAGATGGTAAGCGGGGCAACCGCTTTGAGGCCTGGATTGAACGGCGCCTCGGTGCGCTGGAGTCTGGGTACCGCCGTCGCTTGCACCGCGCGTTGGACGCGCGGCTGGTCATTCTGGTATTTGGTGGTGTGGTTCTGTGCAGCTGCTACTTCCTGTTTATTACTTCCCCCAGCGAACTTGAACCGAAAGAGGATCGTGGCTTTATCCTCGGCATTGCCAGCGGCGACTCCTTCGCTACCCTGGACTATATGGAGCAGTTCACCGAGGAAATTAACGGCGTGCGCGATCGGCATCCGGAAGTGGAGAACCTGTTTCTGCTAAATGGTGTGGGCGGCGCGGGAAATAGCCCCAATAGTGCGATTGCTGGTTTCGTGCTGTCTTCGTGGAACAAGCGCGACAAGGATACCCAGGAAATGCGCGAGGTTATCCGCGGTGAGGTTTCACAGATTGCCGGCTTGAAGATCGCCACCTTTGTACCGCCGAGCCTGCCGACGGCCGGTGGGCGGTTACCGGTGGAGTTTGTGGTGGGTACCACCGAGCCGATATCGACGTTGGCCGGTTTTGCCGATGACATTATGCAGCGCGCGCGCGCCAGCCGCCGCTTCATCTTCCTCGACGCAGATTTGAAGATCGACAAGCCGCGCATAGAAGTGGTCATCGATCGCGACAAGGCGGCCTCCATCGGTGTAACCATGGCGGATATCGCGCGCGAACTTGGCGCCATGATGTCCGGTGCCTACACCAACCGCTTTGCCCTGGAAAACCGCAGCTACAAAGTGATCCCGCAGGTAGTGCGTGTCGAGCGCCTCTCCGCCGATCAGCTCAAGCAATACTATATTCGCGCCGGTGACGGCACTCTGGTCCCCTTGTCGACACTGGTGCGTCTGGAAGAAACCGTCGAGCCCCAACAACTGAAGCGTTTCCAGCAGCTAAATGCGGTGACCATATCCGGCGTGCCCCGGCCGGGCGTACCACTGGGTGAGGCCCTGGGGGTGCTTGAGAGTGCAGCGCAGGAAGTGTTGCCGCGGGAGTATTCCGTGGACTACTCCGGCCAGTCGCGCCAGTACAAAAAAGAAGGGTCTGATCTGGTAGTGACATTCTTCTTTGCCATGATCGTGATTTACCTGGTGCTCGCCGCACAGTTTGAATCCTGGCGCGACCCATTAATCATGTTGGTGACGGTTCCCATGAGTGTGTGCGGGGCGATGATTTTCGTGAGTCTCGGCCTGACCACTCTGAATATCTATACCCAGGTGGGGCTGGTTACCCTGATCGGAGTAATCTCTAAGCACGGTATCTTGATCGTCGAGTTTGCCAATCAACTGCAGCTACAGGGAAGAAGTAAACGGCAGGCCATTGAGGAGGCGTCGAGCATCCGGCTGCGCCCGATCCTGATGACCACCGCCTCCCTGGTGCTGGCGATGGTGCCGCTGTTACTCGCCGCCGGTCCCGGTGGTGGGGCGCGTTTCGCCATGGGGCTGGTGGTCGCATCCGGCATGACCATCGGCACTCTGTTTACCTTGTTTGTAGTGCCGGCAATGTATCTGTTGCTGGGGACGGATTTTGCGCGCGAGCGCCAGAGGGGCGATTCGGGGAATGATGGTGAACTGTCGGAAAGCTAGGACCCCGCGCGTTGAGTGAGCGGGGCCTCGGGGGGGAGGGGTGTCTGGTGTCAGTAATCAGCAGTTGTTGAGCAGAATTTCACGGGTCTGCTGGATGCGCTGCTGGCGCTCGTCTTCCCCAAGTACGCGGTAATTACCACTGGCATCCACTTCACGTACACGAGATCGAGCCTCAAGCTCTTGCAGGCGTCGCTGAGCACTCTGGCAGCGCTGGGCGCGAGCGGCCATTTCGGCCTGATCGAGTTGTTCCTGCTGCTCTTGATCAGCTTGAGCAGTTTGCGCGGGCGCGGTTGCCGGGGTTTCTTCGGGCTTTGCTTCGGTGGCAAGCTGGCGGTTGGCCTGCAGGGTCTGCTGTTCATTTTGCCATTGACGGAAGCGTTCGGACTTGGGCGCTTTGACGACTTCGACCTGGCCCTTCTGCGGTGGCTGCGAGCCAAAGTGCACCACCCCATTTTCGTCTACCCATTTATAGATGCCATCTGCATGGGCGGCCGCCATCAGGCCCAGAGATAGAGAAAGGGATACAAGCAGAGTGCGCATGGGAAGTCGCCTTGTGAGAATTGCTGTTGTTGCTATCAGTGTTGTTATGCGGCCATTGTACCGGGCGAAGGCGGGTATCTCGCAACCCAGTTAACACTTTGCCGGCGGTAGTCAGTCCGAGCAGACCCAATCCGGGGCAAATTGGCCGGTGATTGCCCTCTATTTGCCTCTATTTGGCCCCTGAGGCCCCGGGTTGGTTGACACTGGCGGTTCAAACTGGACAATTTGCGCCTCGCTCGGCGAAGTAGATGCCCCCGCAACACCCTGCGGCCTGTACTCTCTCCCCAGCGGGTTAAGCACCCGCTACCTCCTGCCGAGGAGGTCCTCCCCATCTGGAGGCCTTGGAACGCGCACTCCGGTTCGATGACCGGTCGGGTTCCGCGCAAAAATAGCACTGCCGTGAAGCTATCCTAAAAAACGGGCTATTTGTGCGTTTAAGGCTGATATTTATCACGCTTTTCCTTTAGAATCGCCGTCTGGCTTTCGCACGCCTGGCGTTTCTTTCGCTTGTGGATGATGCGGATCCTAAAATTTAGGTATTTTTGAGGGGGCTCACGTGGAATTACTCTCCGGCGGCGATATGTTGGTTCGCGCGCTGCAGGATGAAGGGGTAGACCTGATTTTTGGTTACCCCGGCGGTTCAGCGCTGCATATATACGATGCAATCTTCCGGCAGAAGAGCATCAAACACGTGCTAGTGCGTCATGAGCAGGGTGCCACGCACGCTGCAGACGGCTACGCCCGTGCTACCGGTAACACCGGTGTCGTGCTAGTGACGTCTGGTCCCGGTGCTACCAATGCCATTACCGGTATTGCCACTGCCTATATGGATTCTATTCCTATGGTGGTGATTTCTGGTCAGGTGCCTTCCGACAAGATTGGTGAAGACGCCTTCCAGGAAACCGATATGGTGGGGTGCTCCCGCCCGATCGTGAAGCACAGCTTCCTGGTGAAGAAAGCCGAAGATATTCCCGAGGTGGTCAAGAAGGCGTTTTATATTGCTGCGACCGGCCGTCCGGGCCCCGTGGTCATCGATATTCCGAAGGATGTTACCAACCCGGTAGACCGCTACCCTTACCAGTACCCGGAAAAGCTGCGCATGCGTTCCTATACCCCAGCGGGTAAAGGCCACGCCGGCCAGATTCGTAAAGCCGTAGCGCTATTGCTGTCTGCCAAGCGCCCGGTAATTTACGCCGGTGGCGGCGTGATTCAGGGCGATGGCTCTGAGCTGCTGACCGAACTGGCGCAGCGCCTGAACTTCCCGGTAACCAATACCCTGATGGGCCTTGGTGCTTACCCCGGTACCGACAAGCGCTTCCTGGGTATGCTGGGTATGCACGGCACCTTTGAGGCGAACACTGCGATGCACCATGCCGATGTGATTTTGGCAGTGGGTGCACGCTTTGATGATCGGGTAACCAACACCCCGAACAAGTTCTGCCCTGGGGCTAAGGTAATCCACATCGATGTGGATCCCGCGTCTATTTCCAAGACCATCACCGCAGACGTGCCAATCGTTGGCACAGTACAGTCGGTGCTGGGTGAAATGCTGGAAATGCTGAAGTCCTCGAAAGAGATGCCCGATCAGTCTGCAATTGTTGACTGGTGGCGTCAGATCGACGACTGGCGTGAGCGTCACGGCCTTTACACCGCGCCGCGCTACCGCACCGATGGCGACATGATCATGCCGCAAGAGGTGATCAGTGCGGTGCACAAGATCACCGGTGGCGATGCATTCGTGACGTCTGATGTGGGTCAACACCAGATGTTCGCAGCGCAGTACTATTTGTTTGATAAGCCGCGCCGTTGGATCAATTCCGGTGGCCTCGGCACTATGGGCTTCGGCCTGCCGGCGGCACTGGGGGTGAAAATGGCACACCCGGATTCAGAAGTCGTCTGTGTGACCGGTGAAGGTAGCATCCAGATGTGTATCCAGGAGCTGTCTACGGCGACCCAGTACAACTTGCCGGTAAAAATTCTGTGCCTGAATAACCAGGCCCTGGGCATGGTGAAGCAGTGGCAGGAAATGCAGTACGAGGGGCGTCTTTCCAACAGTGTGTATGAAGAGTCCCTGCCGGACTTTATCGCACTGGCGGAAGCCTACGGGCACCTTGGAATGAAGATCGAACATCGCGACGAGCTGCACGGCAAGCTGGCCGAAGCCTTCGCGATCAAAGATCGCACTGTGTTTATCGATGTTTATGTCGATCCGACTGAGCATGTATACCCAATGCAGGTGATGCCGAGTGGCTCCATGCGGGATATGTGGCTTAGCAAGACGGAACGGACGTAAAGGGAGATAAACAGGATGCGCAGAATCATTTCAGTTCTGATGGAGAACGAGCCCGGGGCATTGTCGCGGGTAGTTGGCCTGTTTTCCCAACGTGGCTACAACATTGAAAGTCTCACGGTGGCGCCAACCGAAGATGCGACGTTGTCGCGTCTGACGCTGACGACCGTCGGGGATGATCATAAGATCGAACAGATCACCAAGAATCTGAACAAGCTGATCGATGTCGTGAAGCTGGTGGACCTCACCGAGGGTTCGCACATTGAGCGCGAACTACTACTGGTGAAGGTGCGCGCGACCGGTGCACAGCGCGATGAAGTTAAGCGCAGTGTGGATATTTTCCGCGGTCAGATTGTCGACGTCACCAGCAACATGTATACGGTGCAGGTGTCTGGCACCAGTGAAAAGCTCGACGCTTTCTTACAGGCCCTGGGTGAGCACACCATTATGGAAACAGTGCGTTCCGGGGTGAGCGGTATTGCCCGCGGTGAGAAAATTCTCAGTATTTGAGCGTCAAACAACCAAACAGGAATTTCTGGATTTGGGTCCAGAGTGAAATTCAAAGCACATTAAGCAGGAAGTAAGTTATGCACGTTTATTACGATAAAGATTGTGACCTCTCTTTGATCAAGTCCAAGACGGTAGCCATCATCGGCTACGGCTCCCAGGGTCACGCCCACGCCAACAACCTGAAAGATTCTGGTGTTAGCAATGTTGTTGTTGGTCTGCGCAAAGGCTCCGCTTCCTGGGCCAAAGCAGAAAAAGCCGGCCTGCGCGTAGCCGAAGTAGCTGACGCAGTAAAAGATGCCGACGTGGTAATGATTCTGACTCCGGACGAGTACCAGGCTGCGGTATACCGCGAGCAGGTAGCGCCGAACCTGAAGGCCGGTGCTGCTCTGGCTTTCGCACACGGCTTCAACGTGCACTTCGAGCTGATCGAGCCGCCGAAGGACGTTGACGTAATCATGATCGCACCGAAAGGCCCGGGCCACACCGTGCGTTCTACTTACCTGGAAGGTGGTGGTGTGCCGACTCTGATTGCGGTTTACCAAAACGCTTCCGGTGGCGCGAAAGAGCTGGCACTGTCTTACGCTTCTGCAAATGGCGGTGGTCGTTCCGGTATCATCGAGACCAACTTCCGCGAAGAAACCGAAACCGACCTGTTCGGTGAGCAGGCGGTACTGTGTGGTGGTGTTTCCGCGCTGGTGCAGGCTGGTTTCGAAACCTTGACCGAAGCGGGTTACGCGCCGGAGATGGCGTACTTCGAGTGTCTGCACGAGCTGAAGCTGATTGTTGACCTGATGTATCAGGGCGGCATCGCGGATATGCGCTACTCTATCTCCAACACCGCAGAGTACGGCGACTACGTAACCGGTCCTCGCATCGTAACCGAAGAGACCAAGGCTGAGATGAAGCGCGTGCTGAGCGACATCCAGACCGGAAAATTTGCCAAAGACTTCATGCTGGAATCTCTCGCTGGCCAGCCTCGCCTGAAAGCGGAGCGCCGTATCGGTGGCGAGCACCAGATCGAAGAGGTTGGTGCCAAGCTGCGTGCGATGATGCCTTGGATCAAGGCAAACAAGATCATCGACAAGACCGAAGGCAACAGCTAATTCCGTTGAATTAGCAGCGTTCGATCACAAAGCGGTGGGGCTTGATGGCCTCACCGCTTTTTTTTTGCCGCTGCGCCACTGTACACTGCGAGGGTAATTAGTCAGTCGTGCTTTTAAGGAAGCCTGTATGAGCGATAACAAGGACGCCCGGCCGCAGGGCCCGGGATCCGATGAAGAAATCCGCTTGCCTGTGGATGAGCATGTGGAAGAAGAGGTTTGGGAGAATGGCAAAAAGGTCCGCGCAAAAGGCGTGTATTTGCTGCCAAACCTGATTACCACCGGCGCGTTGTTTAGTGGCTTCTATGCCATTGTTGCAGGCATGGGCGGCAAGTTCGAAGCGGCAGCGATCGCTATTTTTGCGGCGATGATCCTCGATGGTCTCGATGGGCGGGTTGCACGCCTTACTGACACCCAGAGTGCTTTTGGGGTGCAGTACGACTCCCTGTCAGACATGGTCTCCTTTGGTCTTGCACCGGCGCTGGTGGTCTTTAGCTGGGGCCTGGCGCCCTTGGGTAAGCTTGGCTGGGCCGCAGCATTCCTGTATGCGGCTTGCGCTGCATTGCGGCTTGCTCGCTTCAATACACAGGTTGATACCGTCGATAAAGGTGTGTTTATTGGTCTCGCCAGTCCGACCGCAGCAGCCATCGTTGCCAGTATGGTGTGGGCGGGGCACGAGACAGATGTAGGGACGGGTTTGGCCATTGTTGCTGCGCTGGTGACTGCCGCCGCTGGCTTATTGATGGTTTCGAATTTTCACTACACCAGCTTCAAAAAGCTCGATTTCAAGGGGCGTGTGCCCTTTGTGATGATGCTGGCAATCATCCTGGTGTTCAGCCTGGTCACCATTGACCCACCGCGTGTGCTGTTGGTGATTGCAATTATCTATACCTTCTCTGGTCCCGCCATGTGGGGTTGGAACTTTGTTGCCGAGCGCCGCAGCGCGAATGCCGCAGCTGCGGAAATACAC